>JBFWLP010000017.1:0-42444 GCA_050252075.1 Burkholderiaceae bacterium
ATCCCAGCGAAAGCACCACGGGCAGGGCAATAGGCACCATCAGCAGCAAAATGGCAATCTGGTCCATGATGAAACCCTGCGCCAGAAACACCAGCAGCACGCACATCAGTACCGCCCAGGGTTCCATGTTCAACGAGCCCACAAAAGACACCAGTTGCTGGGTGGTTTGGGTGAGCGTCAGGAAGAACCCGAAAATTTTGGCGCCGATAATGATCATGAAGACCATGCACGTTGTGCCTGCCGCATTGATGGCGGCATGGCGCAAGTTGGCCAGGTTCATTTTGCCCGCCCGGACCGCCAGCAAAAAGGCACCCATGGCCCCGATGCCCGACGCTTCGGTGGGCGTGGCGATACCCGTGTAAATAATGCCGGTAACGCACATGAACAGCAGCACCATGGGGCCGGCCACGCTCAGCGACGCCAGTTTCTCTTTCCAGGAGTAGCTGCGGCCTGCCGGGGTGGACGACGGATCCAGCAGCATGAGCGCATAGATGGTGAGTATGATGGTGAACATCACCAATATGCCTGGAATCAGGCCGGCGATCAGCAGCTTGCCAATGCTCACTTCCGCAATGATGCCGTAGAGAATCAGGGCAATACTGGGCGGAATAAGCATGGCCAGCGTGCCTGAAATGGCCACCACCCCGCACGCCATTTTGGGCTCGTAGCCCTGCTTGACCATCTCGGGAATGGTAGTGGCCGACAGTGTGGCGGCCGATGCCGTGCTCGACCCGGAAATGGCCCCGAACCCGGCACCGGCAACGGCGGTTGCCACCGCCAGGCCGCCCCGCACACGGCCTATCCACACCGCCGCCGCGCTGAACAGACTGTTCGCCACGCCGCTGATGATCACGAACTCAGCCATCAGCAGGAACATGGGAACAGTGATCAATTCATATGATTCGGTGGTGGACAGCGGCGCCGTGGAAAGCACCCCGAGCAAAGGTTCCCAGCCGGCCACCCAGTACAAACCCACGCCGCCGGCGATGGCCAGCGTGAACCCTACAGGCATGCCCACGGCGAGCAGGATGAGCATAAGAATGGTGATTGCGGTTGCGGGCAAAATCATGTCAGATGCTCCATTTTTTCGCCAAGCGGGGTATCGGTAACCCCATCGGCCAGCGCCGGATTCTTCAGAAAGAACGCCATTGCGTAGGCAACCGTGCCGGCCACCAGTCGCAGCGACATCAGACCCGATCCCACGCACCCTATGGCCGCGCTGATCCACACCGGCCAGTTGTAGTCGCCCACAATCACGTTGTTCTGTACATAGTCGGTATAGGCACGCCCGAACATCAGCAAAGCAATGGTAATGAACAAGGCGCTGGCCAATGCCCAGTTCACCATGCCCCAGAACACCTGCGTTCGCGGCTTGAAATGATTGGAAAAGATATCAACGCACACGTGATAGCGTCGGCGCAGCGTGTCACCCAGTGCCAGAAAAAACACCAGGGGGAGCAGATACAGCGATACCAGATCGTAGGACCAGGTAAGCGGCGAATTGAAAATATACCTGCCGGCAACATCGATACAAACGATGAACATGACGACGACCAGCCCCGTCGCCGCAACCGACGAGGTAACAAGTTCCAGGGCCCTTGAAATACGCAGCACTTGAGTTATTGGATTCATGCTGTTTCCTTTGGTGGATGTAGAGCGCGGTTATCGGGAATTATCGGAATGGATCGATCCCGGTCAGCTCGCGCCCTTGTATCAGGGTAAGAATGCCGGGTGTGCCATCGGGGATGGTCAGCGCCCGCACGTTGCGCGCCATTTTCTCGAGCCCCAGCTCGCGTGTGAGCCCCATGGCCCCGTGAATGCGCATGGCCAGTTCAACCGCCCGGTCGCAGGCACTCACGGCGTAACGCTTGGCCATGGCCGACAAACCGTTGGCGCGCTCACCGCGATCCAGCGCCGCCAGGGCGTGATAGCACACCAGACGGCTGGTGACCACTGCAGTTTCAATTTCCGCCAGATCCTGCTGGATGATCTGGAAACTGCCGATCAGGCGATTGAACTGCTTGCGCGTGCCCGCATAGCTGCGTGCCAGGTCCAGCGCCTGCTGGCCGATATTGACCGCCAGCAAGCCGATCAGCGGCCGGTTCGCCAGCCAGGTGGTGGTAAGCAGGCGCGCCGTGTCGCCTGTTTCCGGACACAAGTTGGCACGCGGCACCTTGCAACTGTCGAAAAGCACCTCGCCCAGCGGCGCCTGGCACAGGCCCATCATTTCCAGTTCGCGGGTTTCAAACGGTGATTGCTCGCGGTCCACAATGACGCGGGCCAACCGGCTTTCGCCCGACGCATCGGTGTAGCGGCAGGTCACATTCATAATGTCGCACACCGGTGAGTTGGAGATCCATTGCTTGCGGCCGTTGAGCACCAGATCGTCACCATCGTCCCGCAGCGATGTCACCACCGAACGGGGGTCCGAGCCGACTCCGGGCTCGCTGCTGGCCGTACACGCCAGCTTGCGTCCGGTCATGCAGTCTTCCAGAAAACGCTCTTTCTGGTCCTCATTGCAGCCGAAATAGATGCGAGTGGTGGTGGCCTCGTGGGGCTGCAGTATCAAACCCACTTCCGCCGGCATGTTTTCAGCCATCAGCCCGTAGTCCAGCAACTTCAGGCCCGCCCCTCCGCCACTTTCGGGAATGCGCGCGCACGTCAGGCCAAGATCGGCCGCGCGCGCAAGAATCTGCAATATCGCCGCCTTTGGCAGCCCTTTGTCGGGGTCATTGGCATCCAGTACGGGCTGTATATGTTTCTCGACCATGCGGCGGGTCGAGTCGACCATCATCTGCTGCTCTTCTGAAAGGGAAAAATCCATGAAATAAACCTTCGAATAATCTGGAAATCAGGTGTCACCACTCATGACAAACGCGCATCAACCCGCGCCGGTAGTATCCGGCGCGGGTTCCGTTGCCCGTCTAGCTTCCTGCGCGTATTTTCTTGATCTCTGCATCCCAGGCCTGCAGTGCTTCCTTGGCCGGTTTGCCCCGCTTGCTCACGCTTTCTTCCCAGGCGCCTTTCGTGGTGTCCATGGCCTCGGTCCAGCGTTTCACTTCCTCGGGCGACAAGGCGATGGCTTCGATCTCGGTGCGAGCCTTGATCTCTTTACCTTCGAAGTCGTCGATGTAGTTGCAATAGTTCATGCCGGCGTCTTTACCCGCCTGAACCAGAGCATTCTGGATGTCCTTGGGCAAGCTGTTGAACTTGCTTTCGTTCATCAGGAACGAGGTGGCGATGGTACCCACGCTGACGCCAGATACCGCGTAGCGTATGGATTCGATGCCGAAAGGACGCAGGCTCATGTACGGATACATGGCACCGTCAATGGTTTTACGCGTCAGCGCCTCGTTGATCTCCGGGCCGGCCAGACGCACGCCCACGGCTCCCAGCGACCGGATCGTGGCGTCGGGGGCGCCGCCCGAGCTGCGGATCTTCAGCCCTTTCATGTCATCCATCGTGCGCACCGGCTTGGCGGCTGTGAGGATTTTGTAGGGTGCCAAGGTGGCGGCCATAAGAACGACCACCTTTTGCTTGTTGAAATCCTCGCGATCCAGCACTTTGCCCGGACGCGTCAGCTCGTACAGCACCTTGGTGCCTTCGCACGAACTGACCGTCTGGCCCGGCAATTCGGCCACGCCTGTCAGGGGCAGCTTTTCAGACACATAGGACGGCACCACGTCGGCAATATCCGCCACACCAGTTTGCACCAGCGTGAGCAAGTCTTTGGCTTTGCCAAGTTGCTCGCCGGGATACCATTCGAACTTGATTTTTCCGCCCGACAGCTCGACGGCCCGATCCATGAAATACTGGCCGCCGGCCACCGCCGTGTAGTGGGTAGGCGGAACAGCCATCGCAAATTTCAGCGTGATGGGCTCTTGCGCCGCTGCCTGTGCGGCAAGACCCATAGAAAGCGCCCCGGTGGTGCAGACGAATAATGTTTTGAGTTTCTGCATGTCTCTCTCCTTGGTTGGAACTGATGAAGTCACGACACCCCGTTACGGGGCTTTGGATCCCACTTCTACTACAATGCGCCCCACAACGCTCACCTCGAAGAATTTATCCATGGTTTTGTCTAAATCTTCAAAGGGAATGGGCCGGGCGATCTTGTCAAGGTGATTGGGTTTCAGGTCGGTGGCCAGACGCTTCCACAACCGCAGCCGTTCGTCCATACCCATTTGACGGGAAACGTTGATCCCCAGGATATCCACCGAGCGCAGCACGAGCGGCAGCACGGTCGTATCCCATTCGGCCCCCACCGCCATGCCGGCTACGGCAATTTTCCCGAAGGGGTGCATCTGGGCCGCCAGACGGTCCAGGTACACGCCCCCCACGTTGTCCATGGCGCCCGCGAACAGCGACGGCGCCAGGGGAGATTTGTTGGCCAGGAATTCCTCGCGGGACATCACCTGGGACGCCCCGATGGCCTTCAGGTAATCCACCTGGTCTTTCTTACCGGAAATAGCCACCACCTCAAAGCCGCGCTTGGCGAAGAGATCCACCGCCAGACTGCCCACACCGCCCGTGGCACCGGTAACCGCCACGGCACCGTCGGACGGTTTGAGACCGGCCTTCTCCAGCCGGTCGACTGCCAGCGCCGCCGTGAGCCCGCTGGTTCCCAACCCCATGGCCTCGTAAATGCTCAACCCGGCAGGAATCGGAACCACCCAGCCGGCGGGTACGCACGCGTAATCGGCATAGGCGCCATCGTGCTGCGTGCCCAGCTTGTAGTTGGTGACCAGCACGGGATCACCAGGCTTGAATTTGGGGTCAGAGGAACTGACCACCTCGCCTGATAAATCGACCCCGGCAACGCAGGGACGATCAGTACGGATGTTCTTACCTACCCCCCGCGCCGCCATGGCGTCTTTGTAATTGACTGCCGAATAGGCTACTTTGATGCACACGTCGCCCGGGTCGATATCAGCCATGGTCAGTTGCTCGATTCTGCACTGCGGCTTGCCGTCGATTGTGTGGACACGAAATGCTTTGAATGTTTCAGCCATCCTGCTAACTCCTGTAAAAATAATGGGTACGCCGATGCCCACGCCGGACAACGGCGGGTAACGTGTTCAGGGGCGCACCCCGACGTGTTCATCGGCGAAGGCGATGCCGCGCTCGATCAGCGCATCGATCTGGGCATCGGATAATTCGGCAAATGTCTTGAGCACGTAGCGCGTGTCCTGGCCGTTGCGGTGACCCGACCAGCGCACGCTGCCAGGCGTCTTGGACAGCTTGGGCGTAATGCCCGCCAGCGTCACCGACCCCAGGTCATCGTCGGGGGTGGGCACCAGCATGTCGCGCGCCTTGTAGTGCGGGTCCTGGAAAATTTCCTTCATGGTGTAAATGCGGCTTGCCGGCACCCCCTCTTGTGCCAGCACAGCCTCGGCCTCGTCCAGCGTCAGCGACGTTGTCCATGCCGTCACCAGGCGCTCGACCTCTTCTTCATTGCGATTGCGTTCGGCCTGCGTTGCATAGCGTGTATCGTCGGCCAGCTCCGGCTTGCCCATGGCCTTGCACAGGCGTTTGAACATGGAGTCGGCCAGGGCCGCGATATGTATGTGCTGGCCGTCGCCCGTGGGATACAGGTTGTTGGGGGCGCTGTTGGGCAGTTTGGCTCCCGCCCGCATGCCGGTTTTCCCGGTTTTTTCGTACCCCGGCACATAGGCTTCCATGAAGCTGAAAGCCGACTCGATGAGTGTGGAATCGACCACTTGACCTTCGCCGGTGCGCTCACGCGCCATCAGGGCCATCACCGTGCCGAATGCCGCATACACGGCCGTGATGTAATCGGTCAATGGAATGGCTACCCGTGACGGCGGCCGGTCCGGATCGCCGATCATGTGGCGCAGCCCGCTCATGGCCTCGCCGATCACGCCATACCCCGGGCGACTGCGGTAAGGGCCTGTCTGGCCATACCCGCTGATACGGGTAAGCACCAGACCCGGGTTCAGGCGGCTCATTTCGTCGTAGCCTATTCCCCATTTTTCCAGGGTACCGGGACGAAAGTTCTCGATCACCACATCGAACTTGGGCAGCATGCGGCACAAAACGTCGCGCCCTTCCTGCGTACTCAGATTCACCGTGGCAATTATTTTGTTACGAAATATGCTGGCGGCGTACAGCGATTTACCCTGGAAGGTCTCGCCCAGATGGCGTACGGGATCGCCGTCGGCCATCTCGATTTTCACAACCTCGGCACCAAAATCGGCCATCAACCGCGCCGAAAAAGGGCCTGCCGCCGTGGATCCCAGCTCCAGCACACGGTAGCCGCTTAATGGGCCACCCGCCATCGCGCCCGCACGCGCCGACTGTTCAGCACTGTCCATACGTTTGTCTCCATGAGTCTTTGTTCTGGTATGTCGACATTTCTACGCCGATCGATGCGTCCCATGGTAGAGGCCGACTATTGTTTTGTGAATCAGAATTAACTTAATATTGGCTTCGGAATAACCGAACGCAAAGAGTCGGGCCAGAAACGATTCAACGAGACAAGTTCACCGTGCTCGCCACCGTTGACCAAAGGAGGCTCGCCATGCACTTCAGCATCAGCGACTTGGGGTTGTTTGTTCGCATCGCCGAACTGGGCAATCTGACGAAAGGCGCCGAGAAATCATCGCTGTCGCCGGCGGCGGCCAGCGCCCGGCTCAAATCACTGGAAAGCCAGTTCAATTGTTCGCTGTTTCTTCGTGAACACCGGGGCGTGAAACTGACCCCCGCCGGAGAAACCTTGTTGCGGCATGCCCAAACGATACTCGGCCAGGTTGACCAGTTACGCAACGAATTTGCACTGCAGGCGGCCAACGCCCCCACGCCGGCCCAGCACGAGCTGGGCAGCATACGCATCTTCGCCAACACCACGGCCGTCACCGAACTGTTACCCGAGCTGCTGGCCGATTATCTGGCGGAGCGGCCCGGTGTCACGGTGGACCTGAAAGAAAAATACACGGATGCCGTGGTCAGCGGTGTAGAGAACGGCGAAGCCGACATTGGCATTGTCGCCGGCCCCGTTGAAGCCGGCGGCCTGCAATCGTGGTGTTTCGCCCGCGACCGGCTGGTACTGGTGATTCCCAAGAACCACCCTATTGCCAACCACCATTGCGTGGTCAGTTTTGAAGAGTCGCTGCAATTCGGCCATGTGTGCATGGACGAAGGGCACACACTGAACACCTTCATTCGCAGCAAGGCCGACAAGCTGAAAGTAGATATTCCCGTTCGCATGCACACCCGCACCTACGAAACCATGTGCCGCATGATTGCCGCCGGCGTGGGCATTGGTGTGGTGCCGGAATCAACGGTCATGCGCTACAAGAACGGGCTGGAATTGGACATTCTGGCGCTCAGCGATCCCTGGACGGTTCGCGAACGCAAAGTGCTGGTGCGATCGCTGGAAGCACTGCCCAGCTATTCGCGCGCCTTTGTAACCATGCTGTTACGTTATGAAGCAAAAAAACCGGTAAAAAACTAGGACTATCAGCCGGAATTGCGGCGCCGGGACGAATCAATGCCCAATTGTTTCAGTTTGCGATACAGGTGCGTGCGTTCCAGCCCCGTTTTTTCGGAAACACGGGTCATGCTGTGATTTTCGCGCACCAGATGGTATTCAAAATAAATACGCTCGAATTCATCGCGCGCGTCGCGCAGGGGTTGGTCGAGCGAAATGCCGCCCAGCAGCGATCCCCCGCCCGCCGGCTGGGTGTCTGCCAGGGGAGCCGGCGCATGGGAATTGCCCATGGGGGCCGCCGGCGAAGTCATCAGTGCCGACGCCTGCGTTGACACGGCGGGACGGCGCTCGGGCAAGCGCGCCGCCGCAACCTGGGCGGGCGTAACCACCGGACGGGCAAGCCCGGCGGCTATGGTTTTCAGCAACTTCTGGAGCGTAATGGGTTTTTCAAGAAAATCGACCGCCCCGATACGCGTGGCCTCGACAGCGGTGTCCACCGTGGCGTGCCCGCTCATCATGATGACCGGCATATCAAGCAGCCCCTGCGACGCCCATTCCTTGAGCAGACTGACACCATCGGTGTCGGGCATCCAGATATCAAGAAGAACAAGATCCGGACGCGCACGCAGGCGTGCCGCGCGAGCCTGGGCCGCATTTTCCGCCAATTCCACCGTGTGGCCTTCGTCGTAAAGAATTTCCGAAAGCAACTCGCGGATACCGATTTCGTCGTCAACAACCAGAATTCTGGCCATAAAGCGTCACCTACCTTTTTTCTGCATTATCGTTATCTTGCCCGGCGGCGTCCAGCGCAGCGCCGCCTCCGGCAAGACGTGTCAGGAGGATGGAAATGCGTGCCCCCCCCTCACGACGGTTCGAAATATCAACACGACCACCGTGTTCCTCAACGATTTTTTTAACTATAGCAAGACCCAGCCCTGTTCCGCTTGCTTTGGTGGTTACATACGGCTCGAACACCCGCGCAAGAACCTGGGGTGCGAACCCGTCGCCGTTGTCCGACACGGTGAGCCGAACGGCCGGTTGATTCGTATCGGCTTCCCCCCCGCCGCGGATCATACGGGTTTCAACGTATATTTTCGCATTTTCCAGCCCGCGCGACTGCGACGCGGCATCGCGGGCATTGGCCAGAAGATTATGAATCACTTGCCGCAGCTGGGTTGTATCACCTTGAATCAATGGCAAGTCGGTCGCGAACTCGGCCTCGATGGCCACGCTGTGCCCGTCGTTGCGCACGGTCGCCGACGCGGGATCCCAGCCGTAAAGAACCAGGACATCGGCGATCAGGGCATTGATGTCGATGGGCTGCATCTGTGCCGGCGGAGTGCGGGCGTACTCCCGGAAATCATCGACCATCTGCTTCAACGACGCCACCTGATTCACGATGGTATTGGTGGAGCGGGTGAGGATGGCGGCGTCCTGGTCCTGCAGCTTGTCGGCCAGCTTCATGGCCAGGCGCTCGGCCGACAACTGGATCGGCGTGAGCGGGTTCTTGATTTCGTGGGCCAGGCGGCGGGCCACCTCGCCCCAGGCGACTGTTCTGCTGGCGGAAATGACTTCGCTGATATCGTCAAAAACCACCAGATAACCGTTGCCGGTGCCTTCAATGCGTAACTGCGAGCCGCGCGCCAGCAGGGTGATAATGTGCTTTTTACTTTCGTTGTCGGGTGCATCGAGCAGTTCCAGCTCGAACTGCCGTTGCCAATAAGGTTTTTCGGAATCAACGGCATCGTGAGCGGCAAAGGCCTGGCGGATATGCTGCGAAAACGTAAACGCGCCATCGGCGGTTTCCAGCGGCCGGCCTTTTACCGACCGCAGATCGGTATGCAAAATGGTCTGGGCGCCCTGGTTGAACGTGGTCACCCTGAACATATCGTCGAAAACGATCACGCCCGATGACAAATTGCTGAGCACCGACTCAAGGTACACATTGGACCTTTCCAGCTGCAAGCGGTTGTTCTCTACCATGCGCCGGGCTTCATCGAGCTGGCGCGTCATGGCATTGAATGAACGCGTGAGCTGGCCCACCTCGTCTTTTTCAGGCGGCTCGGGCAGCGGCCGGTAATCGCCCACCCCGACGGCCTGCGTACCCGCCGCCAGCGTCAGCAAGGGGCGCACCAGCCGGCGCGATACCGCCAGCGCAAAAACCACCGCAGCAAACACAGCCAGTATCATCGCCAGGGTTAGCGTAATGCCATACAGTTTACGCAGGCCCAGCCGTGACAGGGCCAGTTCCTGATAATCGCGAAAGCCCTGCTGGACCTGGTTGGCATTGCGTGCAATCTGTTCGGGCACCGGCTCGATCAACTGCAGCCAGCGGGTGTCCGACGACGTGCCCAACGAGGACGAAAACCGCTCTGCACCAATAATGGGTACCACCACACGCAAATGAAGCCCGGTGTTCAACGACCCACGCTGCTCCTGCGGCCCCAGAATATCGTCGGCCTCGGCGGCGGTGTAACCCGACGACACCCGCAACTGATTCAGCACGCTGGCCGGAGGCAGGTCGGGCACCAGCTTGCCGTAGTCGGACGAGGAAAAGGCAATGAGCCGGCTGTTGCCGGTAAACACCATGGCCTCGGCTACGCCGCTGCGTTCACGCACCGCCGAAAGAACCAGCCCCATTTCCGCATCGGAAACGGCACCCAGTTGGGTGGCCGCCGTTTTGGCTCGGTTGTTCAGATCAACCAGCTGGGCGTCCAGGGCAGCGCGCCCAAGATTCAGCCCCGCCTCAAGGGCGCTGTCGACCCGCACATTGAACCAGGATTCGATGGAACGAGTCATGAACTGCACTGACAGCAAGTAAATGAGCGCACCGGGCAACACACCGATCAACGCAAAATACAAGGCGAAACGTGCGGTCAGCCGCGCGCCGAACTGGCGGCGCCGAATTTGCCGCACAAGACGCAGCGCCAGCGCCAGCACCCAGCCGATCAATGCCACCGCGACCACGGTATTGAGCAGCAGCAGCGTGTCGTATTGTTGCGCGTAGCGCGACGCATTGCCGGTAGACCACACCAGCAATCCCAGCAGGGCCAGGACGCCTGCGGCGGCGGTCACCAGCGCCACCCGCAGCCCCCAGCGCACTAGCTGGTGGGCGCGTCGACGGAAATCGAAAAGCTGAAGTTTTTCCATGGGGTCGCCAAAGACCATGCGCTGCTGTTCAGCGCATTCACTTGAAAGGGACGAGCCAGACGCGAGGTGTCCAGGCGTATGCGAATACGGCCTTCGTACAGCTCGTCGTGCTCCAGATCATCAAGATCGGCTACCGCCCATCCGCGTATGTGCCGTATGGGGTTGAGAGCCTCGTCGAGGGTAGACTCCGGAAGCGACAGATCGCCGGAGCCCACACGCCACTGCCGAGTCAGGGCGTTGTAGACCACTTTCCACGTTTGGGTGGTACGCACCACTTCTTTGTCGAACCACCACCAACGCCGCGACACAATTTCCAGATCTACCGTAAAGTACAAAGGCACACCGCGATGGGCAGCCTCGCGCAGCTCGCCGGAAAGCTCGAACCGGGCGTCCGCGTCGATGTAGAGCTCGCCTTCGTGAACACGAGGCTCGACGCGCTCGATGTGGTCGCCCGCCAGCGGCGCCTGCGCCTGCAGCGGCAGCGGCAGGGCAAGGGCCAGACTCAAGAAAAAAACCAAGCCACATCGAAACATAGTCATGTCAATTCGCCGGAAATGGCCTGTACGGCCATACTCGCATTTTCAACGACTCAAGCCGCCTTGACAAATAGCGCATAGAAGAAGCCGTCGCCCAAGGCATCGGTATCGCTTGCGTGCGGCAGTATTTGACCCGGCGCCGGCAAACGACGTGCATCGGCATGACGACGGGCAAACTGTGCCGCCTGCAGCTCTCCCTCTTCAGGAAAAATCGAACACGTCACATACAGCAGGTGTCCGCCGACGGCAACGGTTTGCCACAAGGCATCAATGATAGCGCGTTGCAAAACAACGGTTTTCGCAATGTCGGACTCACGGCGCAACCAGCGGATATCCGGATGGCGGCGCACCACCCCCGAACCCGTGCAAGGCACATCGGCCAGCACGGCATCAAAGGGAGTGCCGTCCCACCAGGCCGCAAGATCCGAGGCATCGGCACAATGCAAACGTGCATGTTCGCCACCCAGACCCAGCCGATCCAGGTTCTCGCGTACGCGAGCCAGTCGGTGTGCATCGGCATCCAGAGCCAGCAGTTGAATGTCGGCGCGCTCAAGCAAATGGGCGGTTTTACCCCCGGGTGCAGCACACGCATCGAGCACCCGGCTCCCGTCGCGTACGGGCAATAACCGGCCGGCTTTCTGCGCCGAATAATCCTGAACAGACCACCAGCCCTGCGAGAAACCCGGCAGGTCGGCCACCGGACGGGGAGTCTCCAGTACCACGGCATGATCATCGAGCGCCCGGGCCTGCACCCCGGCCTCGTGAAACAGGCGCAGCAGGTCGCCAACGGTAGTCCGGCGACGATTGACGCGCAACACCATGGGGGCGGGCAGATTGGCAGCAGCCAACAGATCGGCCCATTGTGCCGGATACGCCTTCTGCAAACGCCGGATCCACCACTCGGGATGGTTGAAGCGTGCCGCTGGCCGATCGGCCACTTTCTGCAACAACGCTGTGCGTTCGCGCACGAACCGGCGCAAACAGGCATTGGCCAGGCCGCGATAGCCCGCCAGCCGCTTGTCGGCGGCGAAGGCCTGCACGGTTTGATCCACCACCGTATGCACCGCATACACGGGCTCGCTACGATGGAATGGATGAGCGTGAGCAGGGTCTGCGGCCTGACGGTCGCTTGCTGCGGCCGCGGTATCCAGCAAACTCAGGGCCAGCAACATCAGCGCGTTGGCCAGCGGGTTCGGGGCCGGCCGTGCCGCCAGTTCGCTCCATAACGCCATGGCCAGACCAAGACGCCGCATGGCGTGAAACGACAGCGCCTGGGCAACCGGGCGTACGGCGGCCGGCGTGCCGGCCAGGGCATCGGAAAGCGAGCGGCCGGCCAGTACCGCCTGCACATGGCGGGCGGACGCCAGCAGCGCCACATGCAACGCAACGCGAGGGGCAGAGGAAGAAGAAGAGGTGTCAGACACGGATTTCAGGCAAAAGTGCACGCTGGACTGGACTTTAGCATCAATTGCCCCGCATTCGCTCACCCCGCCGTTAACCGTTAAAATTCATACCTTTATCGAGCACACCGCTCAACGAGGCCTACCATGAATTCCCCCAAAGTCGGTTTTGTCAGCCTGGGCTGCCCCAAAGCACTGGTCGACTCCGAACGCATACTGACCCAGCTGCGTACCGAAGGCTATTCCATCACGCCCGACTACGACAATGCCGATGTCGTTGTGGTGAATACCTGCGGCTTCATCGACAGCGCCAAAGCCGAATCACTCGATGCCATCGGCGAAGCGATCGCCGAGAACGGCCGTGTCATTGTGACCGGCTGCATGGGCGTCGACGAATCGCTTATCCGCAATGTGCATCCTTCGGTTCTGGCCGTTACCGGTCCGCAGCAGTACGAGCAGGTGGTTCGGGCCGTGCACGAAGCCGCCCCGCCCGCCAAAGACCACAACCCCTACGTCGATCTGGTGCCCCCGCAAGGCATCAAGCTCACGCCGCGCCATTATGCCTACCTGAAAATTTCAGAAGGCTGCAATCACCGGTGCAGCTTCTGTATTATTCCCAGCCTGCGCGGCGATCTGGTCAGCCGGCCTATCGGCGATGTGCTCAGCGAGGCGGAACGCCTGGTCCAGGCCGGCGTGAAAGAGCTGCTGGTCATTTCCCAGGACACGAGCGCGTATGGGGTTGATGTCAAGTTCCGCACGGGGTTCTGGAACGGCAAGCCCATCAAAACGCACATGACCCAGCTGTGCGAGGCGCTGTCCGAGTTCGGTGTGTGGACCCGTCTGCATTATGTGTACCCCTATCCGCACGTTGACCAGGTCATTCCTCTGATGGCCGACGGCAAGCTGCTGCCTTATCTGGACATTCCCTTCCAGCACGCCAGCCCGCGTATCCTGAAACTCATGAAACGCCCCGCATTCGAAGACAAGACACTGGCCCGCATCAAACAGTGGCGGCAAACCTGTCCCGACCTTACCCTGCGCTCCACGTTCATTGTCGGCTTCCCCGGCGAAACCGAGGACGACTTCCGCTACCTGCTCGACTGGATGTCCGAAGCCCAGCTGGATCGTGTGGGCTGTTTTCAGTACTCGCCGGTCGACGGCGCACGCGCCAACGAGCTGCCCGACCCCGTGCCCGACGAGGTCAAGCAGGAACGCTGGGAACGCTTCATGGAACATCAGCAAGCCATTTCCGTCGCGCGCCTGGCCCAGAAAGTGGGCAAGGAAATCGATGTCCTGATCGACGAGGTCAATGACGACGGCGCCATCGGGCGCTCCAGCGCCGACGCCCCCGAAATTGACGGCAATGTTTTTGTAACCGCCTCCCGCGTACTGCGCCCGGGTGATAAAGTGCGGGTGAAAATTACCGATTCCGACGAATATGACTTGTACGGGGACGCCGCCTGACGGCCTCGTGCCCGGAGGCCAGCATGCAGACGGAAGCCCTTACCAAGCGGATACTGGCGCAAATAGTCACGCTCATCGAAGAGCGCAACTATTTGCCCGGTGAACGCCTGCCGTCCGAGCGCGAGCTGTCGGAACGATTCGGGGTGGGGCGCGGCGTCATCCGCGAGGTACTGTCCATTCTGGAAAACCTTCGCTACCTGCAGCGCCGCCCGAACTCGGGCATTTACCTCACCCCCACACCCGAGCGCATCAGCCTGGAAGCGCTGAGCCTGTTCTCCCACCTGGGTATCGGCCTGTCTGCCGACAAAGTCTCCCAGGCCATTGAAGTGCGCCGTCTTATCGAGGTTCAGGCGGTTGGTCTGGCCTGCCAGCGCCGCACCGACGACGATCTCGATGCGCTGGCGGGTGTTGTCGACCAGTTCGATCACGCTATCCGGCACAACCCCGGCGAGGTAGCCACGCTCGACTACGAGTTTCACATGGCGTTGTTCAAAGCCACCAAGAACGTGGTGCTGACCCAGTTGGTGAATCCGTTCTATGTCATGTCGGCCGACCGGCGCAAAACGATTTTCGCCGATCCGGAACGGGGTCGCATTTCCAACGAACAGCATCGGCAAATCCTGCAGTGCGTGTACCGGCAAGATACCGCCAACGCACAGGCGCTCATGACGCAGCACATAGGTCGTGTCGAATCGCTGGCCTACGTTTACGGCATCGACACCACCGCCGTGCCATCCCGTTCCTGATCCATCCCGGCGGCACCCGGCCGTCCGCCACCTGGGAAAAACCCTGAGTCCCGCCCGAGTTCCTCAATGGTAAACTCAACTGGTACTACCAATCAGGGCATACCAAATGAAAATCAAAAGTGTTCAGGCTCGCTGGCTTCACGTTCCCATTCCCTATGAAAAACAGCACGTCTCCGACTTCGGACGCATTGCTTCGTTTGACACCGTACTTGTGCGCATCGAAACGCAGTGCGGGCTGGTGGGCTGGGGCGAAGCCAAAGAGGAAGTCGGCAGCTCCGGGAATTGCTACGGGCTGGTCAGCCTGATCAACCAGAAATTCGGGCCCATGCTCGAAAATGAAGACCCCCGCGAAATCAACCGTCTCTGGGAACTCATGTACAGCGGCTGCCGCGGGCACTATGCCATTGATCACGGTCATGTTTTCCCCATGCTGGGGCGGCGCGGCGTCTCCATTTCCGCCATCAGCGGCATCGACATGGCGCTGTGGGATCTTCTGGGCAAGCACCTGAACGCACCGGTATGGCGGCTGCTGGGCGGACGCAAGGCCGAACGCATGGCGGCCTATGCCTCGGGCGGCTGGGCCGACGCCGACAACATCGGGAAACAGCTGTCGGGCTATGTGCAGGCCGGTGGCTTCAAGGCAGTGAAAATGCGCGTCGGCGTCATTGACGGCGACCCGGTCAACTCGGCGCGGCGCGTCATTGCCGCACGCGAGGCCCTGGGGCCCGATATCGGTATTGCCTGCGACGCCCACGGAACCTACACCGTTGCCGAAGCCAAACGGTTTTGCCAATTAACCGAACACTGCAATCTGCTGTGGTTTGAAGAGCCGGTCACCGCCGACGATAAACGCGGCATGGCCGAAGTGCGCGCGTCGACGGCCACCCCCATCGCCACCGGTGAAAGCGAGTTCACGCGGTTTGCCTTCCGCGATCTGGCCGAACTGCGCGCCGCCGACATTTTCCAGCCCGACCTGGCCATTTGCGGCGGTATCTCGGAAGCCATGCGCATCGGCGCCATTGCCAGCGCATGGAACATAAAAATGGCACCACACCTGTGGACGGGCGCACTGGCCTTTTCGGCCGGCCTGCACGTGGCGGCGGCGTCGCCGTCGGGCTGGCTGCTCGAATATTCGCTGGGCGCCAACCCCATGCTGCAGGAACTGGCCGAAGAACAATTCACCGTCAACGACGGGCTCATCGACATCCCCGACCGTCCGGGCCTGGGAATTACGGTACGTGACGCCTTTGTCGAGCGCTACACCGTGCGATAGCCCCCACGCTGCACCACAAACCAGGAGACAACCCATGCTGAAAACACTTTCGCCACGCCGTCGCGCCATGGTTACAGCCATCAGCGCCGGGCTGCTGCTCGGGGCGGCCGGCCCCGCCGCGCACGCCGCCTACCCCGACAAACCCATCCGCCTGGTGGTGCCGTTTGCCACCGGCGGCACCACCACCATTCTGGCACGCATGATGGCCGAACGTATCGGCAACGACCTGGGTGAAACCGTGGTGGTGGACAACCGCCCGGGTGCCGGCGGCAATATCGGCATGGACCACGTGGCGAAGTCGGCACCCGACGGCTACACCATACTGATGGGGCCCATCGGGCTGGCGATCAACCCGGCGCTTTACAGCAATATGCCGTTCAATCCGCTGACCGACCTGGCGCCTATCGGGTTGTATGGGGGTGTACCCAACCTGCTGGTCGTCAACCCATCGGTACCGGCCAAAAGCGTCAGCGAACTGATCGCCCACGCCAAGGCGAATCCCGGCAAACTGGTCTATGCGTCGAACGGCAATGGCACGTCCAGCCATCTGGCCGCTGAAATGCTGAAATCCGTCGCCGGGGTGGATATCCGTCATGTGCCTTACAAAGGCGGCGGCCCGGCCATGCAGGATCTGCTGGGCGGGCACGTGCACATGCTTTTCGACCAAATGCCCGCCGTACTGCCCCAGGTTCAGGCCAATAAAGTCACCGCACTGGGGGTGTCCAGCCTGAAGCGATCGGATACGGCTCCCGACATTCCGGCAATCTCGGAAACCCTGCCCGGCTTCGACATGGTGGTGTGGTTTGGCCTGCTGGCCCCCAAGGGCACACCCGATGACGTCATCCAGAAACTGAATGCCTCGATGAACAAGGTTTTGGCCGACCCCGCGTATCGCGAGCGGCTGGCATCGATGGGCGTAACGCCCATGCCCAGCACCCCCGCCGAGTTTTCCTCGTTCATGAAAAATGAAACCGAACGCTGGGGCGAGGTGGTAAAAAAATCGGGGGCGGCCATCAACTAGCCACCGCACGCGCCGTCACCCGCTACGGGTGATTGGTCCAGCCTTGAACAAAGGCCTGAACGGGCTGGCGCCTGGCGCCGGCCCGTTGCAATTCCAGCAGGCGCAACACGCCGTCGGCGGTTTGGATATCGATGCCTTGCGGCCCCACGCACAGCACATCGCCCGGCGAACCAGACTTGCCGTTGTACGCGTGATCAAGTGCCTTCGCCAGCCACACTTTCACCGGGGCATCGAGCCCGGGAAGCATGATCGTCGAGCCGGGTACCGGGTTGAACGCCAGCACCTGGCGCTCCAGCTGTTGTGCCGGAAGCGACAGATCAAGCGGGGCTTCGCTTTTATCCAGCTTGGCGGCGTACGTAACCCCCTGGTCGGGTTGCGACCGGGCGGACAAGGTTCCGTGCTCCAGCGCTTCCAGTGCACGGACAATCGCCCGCGCGCCCTCGTCGGCCAGCACGTCGTGCAGCTGCGCGGCGGTTTGCCCCGCGGCGATGGGTACCGGCTGAACCAGCAGCATGTCACCGGTATCCAGCCCTTCGTCCATTTGCATGATGGTGATGCCGGTGTGGGCGTCGCCCGCCTGGATTGCCCGCTGTATGGGCGCGGCACCCCGCCATCGGGGCAACAGGCTGGCGTGGATATTCAGACAACCTTGGCGCGGCAATTGCAGCACCCAGGAAGGCAGCAACAAGCCGTAGGCAGCCACGACCATAACGTCGGGGGCGGCGGCCAGCAGCGCCTGACGCGCCGCCTGTGCATCGTCGGGATACTTGCCGTCCAGGCGCAGACTGCGCGGCTGGCTGACCGGCAAGCCGTGATCCAGTGCCAGCTGCTTCACGGGGCTGGGTGTCAGTTTAAGGCCGCGTCCGGCAGGCCGGTCGGGCTGGGTGAGCACCAGGGGGACCGTGTGCCCGGCGGCCAGCAACGCGTCGAGCGCCAGCCGGGCGAAATGTGGCGTGCCCGCAAAAACGACATTCATGATCTAGGCGCGCTGCAGCTCGCGCTCTTGTTTGCGCAAACGGGTTTTGATGCGGTTTTGCTTCAGGCTGGAAAGGTACTCGACAAACACCTTGCCTAGCAGATGATCCAGCTCGTGCTGGACACACACTGCCAGCAGCCCTTCGGCATCGAACTCGTAGGATTCGCCCTGCTCGTTCAAGGCCCGGACACGTATGCGCGCCGCACGTTTCACTTCGTCGTAGACACCGGGCACCGACAGGCAGCCTTCCTCGTACACCTGGAGCTCGTCGCTCATCCAGAGAATTTCCGGATTGATGAGCACCAGCAACTGGTTGCCTTCTTCGGAGACGTCGATGACGACCACACGCTCGTGGACATCGACCTGGGTGGCCGCCAACCCAACACCCGGCGCGTCGTACATGGTTTGCGCCATGTCTTTCACCAGTTGCCGGATGCGGTCGTCCACCACCTGAACCGGCTTGGCCACTGTGTGCAAGCGCGGATCGGGGTAACGGAGAATAGGAAGCAAGGCCATAGGAAAGTTCGTAATGGGGACCAAAACAGTATGATAAAACAAACCCGTCGGGCGCTCCACGCCCTTACCACTTGTGTCACACTGCGCGCATGCCGATCTCTCTGTCCTGCGATGAACTTCTGGCGTGGGTGCGCCTTGGCCTGGAACCGGGGCTTGGCACCCGGAACGCGCGCGAGGCGCTTGCCCGCGGCGGCTTGCCGCACGAGCTATACGCCCAGCCGATGGGAATGCTCGGCAAGCTTCTGGGAAGCACCACACTGGCCGCCCAACTGAAAGCGGCTCCCCCGCCGGCTATCCAGGCCGCCCTTGACGCTGCACTGCAATGGCTTGAGCACCCCGACCACCACCTGCTCACCCTCGCCGACGACGCCTACCCGAAGCGCTTGCTGGACACCCCGGATCCTCCTTTGGTGCTGTATGTGAACGGCAACCCGGAACTGCTGAACCAGCCGTCGATTGCCGTGGTGGGATCGCGCAGCGCCACCGCCGCCGGCATGGACAACGCACATGCTTTTTCCTGCTTTCTGGCCGAACGCGGATGGCACATTGTCAGTGGTCTGGCGCAGGGCATCGACACCGCCGCCCACGAAGGCGCCCTGCAGGCACGAAGCACCGGGGCGAGCAGCACCATTGCCGTCATGGCAACCGGCATCGACCTGGTTTTCCCGGCGCGCAACCGCACCCTGGCCCATCGTATCGCGCGCGACGGCGCGCTCGTTTCCGAATTCCCGCTGGGACAGCGCGCCCTGCCCTTTCACTTTCCCAAACGCAACCGTCTGGTGGCTGCGCTGGGCCACGGCGTCCTCGTCGTCGAGGCCGCCCAGAAGAGCGGATCGCTCATTACGGCAAAAGTGGCGGCCGACCTGGGGCGGGAGGTGTTCGCCATACCGGGATCCATCCACTCGCCACTGGCCCGCGGCTGCCACAGCCTGATCAAACAAGGCGCCCGCCTTGTGGAAACCGGCCAGGACATTCTTGATGAACTGGGGCAGTTTCGTTTTCCGGCAGCCGGGGCTACCGCTGCCGGCCGAACGACCCCCGAGCCGGCGCCTCGCAGTCCGGATGAAGACGCCGTGCTCGCGGCCATGGACAATCAACCGGTTACCCTGGACAAGCTTGAGCAGCGCAGCAAACTCAATGCCGGCACCCTGAGCGCCATATTGCTGCGCCTTGAGCTTGACGGACGGGTTGAGCGCCTGGAAGACGGTACATTTCAGGCCAGGCCGCCCGCCTAGGTCGCCGGGCGTGCAATACGCTATATTTACGCCAGAATCATCCAATGTCTGGAGACACTATGTCCTTGCCCGATCGCGTAAAAATCGTCGACGTCTCTCCCCGGGACGGCCTGCAGAACGAAAAGCAGATTATTGATACGGCCGTCAAAATCGAACTGGTCAACCGGCTGGCGAATGCCGGCGTGCAGAATGTCGAATCGGTATCCTTCGTTTCTCCGAAATGGGTTCCCCAGATGGCTGACGGTGCCCTGGTCATGGCCGGCATCACACGTCGCGCCGGCACACTGTACTCGGCACTTGTCCCCAACATGAAAGGTTTCGACGCCGCGCTGGCCGCCGGCGTCGACGAAATCGTGATCTTCGGCGCTGCCAGCGAAGCCTTTTCGCAGCGCAACATCAATTGCTCCATCGACGAATCGCTCGCACGATTCGAGCCCGTTGCCGAAGCCGCCAAGGCCGCCGGCCTGCGGCTGCGGGGAAGCATCAGCTGTGCGCTGGGCTGCCCCTATCAGGGCGACGTTCCCGTCTCGGCGGTGGTCAACGTGGCCCGGCGCTACGACGCAATGGGATGCGACGAAATCGACGTGGCCGACACCATTGGCGTGGGCACGCCGCGCAAGGTGAGCGCCGTAATGGCCGCCGTCACCGAACACATCAACCCCGACCGCCTCTCGGGCCATTTCCACGACACTTACGGGCAGTCGCTGGCCAACATTCTGGCGGCCATGCAAGCCGGAATTTCCATTTTTCACAGCTCGGTGGCGGGCCTGGGCGGCTGCCCGTATGCCAAAGGCGCGACCGGCAACGTTGCCACCGAAGATGTGCTGTTCATGCTGCACGGCATGGGTATTGATACCGGCCTCAACCTGGACGACATGGTCGATATCGGCCAATGGATCTCGGGCCACATCGGCAAAAAGGCCGCCAGCCGGGCAGGCAATGCCCTGGCCGCCAAAAAGCTGGCAGCGTAAGGCACACCATGTTCCTGCGCCCCAGCCCGGAAGAACACGACGCCCTGCTGCAAGAGCTGGGTCCCTTGCCTATTCAGGGCAAGGCATGGCCAACCTGGATCAAGGTATTGGCGGTGCTTACGCTTCTGTTTATCGGCGTACAAATTGCACGCACGGCTGCCGGCCCCGTGGGCCAGCAGGTTAGCCCGTATGTGGCGGGCAGCATTATTTTGTGCTTCATCGGGCTTGTAGTGTTGGCCCGGTTTATGTTGCTGTCGCAAACCCGCATTACACAAGAGGGCATCGAGCAAAGCTGGCTGACACGCCGGCAAATTGCCTGGGACGACATTCAGTTCGTCAAGTTCGTGCCACTGGTGGCGTCCAAGCGCCTGATCTGCTTTCCCACGCGCGGACGGCCGGTAATTTTTCAGGCCGGCACACGTGAACTGAACATTGCGTTCGCACGCATCGCCGTTGTGTACCGGCGACGACGGTAGGTAGCCGTACCGTCAGGCGGCCGTACGGCTAGCTGTGGGTCAGCGTATGGGCAAGCCGTACAGCAGGCCGCCGTCGGTCCATTGGGCATTCAAACCCCGCTGTATTTTCAGCGGACTGTCTTGGCCTACGTTGCGCTCGAAGCTTTCGCCATAGTTACCCACCTGCCTGACAATGTTGTAAGCCCACTTTTCGGCTAGCCCCAGGCTTTTCCCGGCCCCCGGCGTAACCCCCAGCAGCCGCTGGATATTCGGATTGGTGCTTTTGGCCTGCTCATCAACGTTGGCCGACGTAACCCCCAGTTCTTCGGCATTGATCATGGCCTGAAGCGACCATTTCACCACGTTCAGCCAGCGGTCATCGCCTTGGCGTACGAAGGGGCCCAGGGGTTCCTTTGAAATAAGCTCGGGCAACACGGCGTAGTCGTCGGGATTGGACAGTTTGGAAATACGGATGGACGCCAGCCCCGACGCATCGGTGCTGAAAACGTCACAACGGCCCGCCGCAAACGCATTCACAACCTCGTTGAACTGCTCGATGACAACCGGCCGATAGGTAATACCGTTGGCACGCGCCCAGTCGGCCAGCGTATTTTCATTGGATGTTCCGGTTTGCAGACACACCGACGCGCCATTGAGCTCCTTGGCACTTTTTACACCCAGCGCCTTGGGCACCAGAAACCCCTGGCCGTCATAAAAGTTGATGCCGGCATGAATGGCCCCCAGGGCCGTGTCACGCTGCAGCGTGACCGTCGTGTTTCGCGCCAGAAGGTCGATCTCGCCCGACTGCAGGGCGGTGAAGCGCTGCTGGGAGCTTAACGGCACGGCCTTGAATTTTGACGCATCGCCAAATACGGCCGCCGCCACCGCCCGGCACATGTCGACATCGAGCCCTTGCCATTTACCTTGCGCATCGGGCGCCGAAAAGCCGGCAAACCCGGTGGTCACGCCGCAGTGAACCACGCCGCGCTCTTTGACGATGTCGAGCGTATCGGCCGTTGCCGCCGTGAATCCAGCCGCCAGCCCCAGCGCCAGAAAACCCCTAATCCAGTGTTTCATTGCTCTCTCCTTTGACCATGTAGCCGTGATCCGGCTACCCGCTTATCAGGATGTTACTGCAAGCAGCTCGTGCATGTGCAAGGCAATGATCCACTCTTCGTTGGTGGGCTCAACCGCCACACGCACCCGGCCGGCCGCTGTGGATATGACCGGCGCATTGGTTTGGTTGGCGGCGGCGTCAAGCGTCATGCCAAGAAACTCCAGCGCATTCACGACTCGCGCACGCACGGGTGCACTGTGCTCGCCAACGCCTGCCGTGAATACCAGCAAATCCAGCCCCCCCAGAACCGCTGCAAGGGCGCCGATCTCCCGCACGATACGCCTTACGTACAGCGCCATGGCAAGGCGTGCCTGTTCACCCTGCTGATCGGTGCGCTGTTCGGCCGCCAGCAGCACCCGGGGCTCTGCAGACAACCCCGACACGCCGGCCAGACCGGAGTCGTGATACAGCAAGCGCCCCAGGTCTGCGGGCGACATTTTCTCGGTTTCCAGCAAGTACAGCACCACACCCGGATCCAGGCTGCCCGTGCGTGTGCCCATCATCAAGCCGTCCAGCGCGGAAAACCCCATGCTGGTGGCAACACTTTTCCCCTGGCTCAGGGCACACAGACTGGCGCCGCTTCCCAGGTGGGCGATGATGACCCGGCCACTGGCAAGGTCGCCATGGCGATCAGGCAGTACATGGGACAAATAATCGTAAGACAGCCCGTGAAAGCCGTAACGCCGCACCCCCTGCTGGAAGTAACGATACGGCAGCGGCAACACCTGCTCTTCCGGCGCAAGGGTGTGATGAAAAGCCGTGTCAAAACAAGCAACCTGCGGCATACCGGGGTCAACAGCCAGCAATGTTTCTATGGCATCGAGCGCAAAGGGTTGATGCAGGGGCGCCAGGGGAATATACGACTGCAAATCGGACAGACAGGGCGGCGTTACCCGTATGGGGGCAAAGTACCGGCTTCCCCCATGCACCACACGATGCCCAACCCCCACAATGCGGCGCGTGCCAAGGCGTGCCGTCACGCGCTGTCGAATAATGGCAAGCGCGTGATGGTATGGGTCAGCGGCGCGCAACTCAAGCCCCTGCGGCGCAACCCCTGTTTCCTCAAAGACGGGATGCGCTCCCCCGATGCCCTGCACCTTGCCGCTCCAGACCGGCCGGCTCGACGGCAGGCCGCGGCCGGCGTCGAACAGCGCGAACTTGATACTGGATGAACCACAGTTGAGCACCAGAAACAGTGGATCGCTGTCGGCACGGCGATCATGCCGGGCCTTTTCAGGCGTCATGGCGGCGATACCCGGTAATGGTGCGCCAGCAGAAGCGCCAGGGCACACGAGGCAAGACGTGAATCGCGGGAATCCGCGCGGCTGGTCAGCACAATAGGCACGCGCGCACCCAGGACAATGCCGGCACTGGAGGCATTCCCCAGAAACTCAAGCTGTTTGGCCAGCATATTGCCGCTTTCAAGATCAGGCACCACCAGAATGTCGGCCTGCCCCGACACGCAAGACACGATACCTTTGATATCGGCGGCTTCGCGGGAAATGGCGTTGTCAAACGCCAGCGGGCCATCGATGACGGCATCGGCAATTTGCCCGCGATCGGCCATCTTGCACAAGGCAGCGGCATCGAGCGTGGATTGCATGGCAGGATTCACGGTTTCCACCGCTGCCAGCACGGCAACATGGGGCTTGACCACCCCCAGGGCACGCGCCAGATCGACGGCATTGCGCACGATGTCGGCTTTCATGTGCAGATCCGGCGCGATATTGACTGCCGCATCGGTGATGATGAAAGGCTTGGGATAATTGGCGGTTTGCATCACGAAACAATGGCTGATGCGTCGTTTGGTGCGCAGCCGGGCATCGGCACACACCACTGCCGCCATCAGCTCGTCGGTATGCAAACTGCCCTTGACCAGAACTTCCACCCGGTTCTCGCTTGCCAGCCTGGCCGCCCGATCGGCAGCCGCATGGCTATGCGGAACATCGTCGATCGGGATGCCGTCCAGATTCAGTTCCAGATGCTCGGCAAGCGCCAGAATTCGGCCGCGCGGCGCCACGATAACCGGGTGGATCAACCCCGCGTCACGCGCATCAATCACGGCGCACAGGCTGAGCGCATCACAGGGGTGGACGACTGCCGTCGCCACCGGAGACAGATGCCCGACCTTGGCCAGCAAGGCGTGTGTACCGCTGTGGGTTTGCGGGGCTTGTGTCATTGCATATTGGTTAGTCGTAGCTGCGCACGTCGTCGATCACCTTGCCGTCATTGGGCAAACTGCCCGGGGAAACCACTTCCACGTCGGCGCGAAGCTTGGTTACCTCGCGCACCGTGTCTGCCAGCTGCTGCCGGATATCGCCTGACGCAGGGTCAAGCTCCACCTTCAACACCATGACATCGGCGCCGATCTTTCCCTGCACTTCCAGACGCACCTTGCGCACCTGCGGGTGGCGTTTCATGAGACCGGCAATTTGTCCGGGATGCACAAACATGCCCCGCACCTTGGTGGTTTGGTCGGCCCGCCCCATCCAGCCCCGGATACGCTGATTGGTGCGGCCGCAAGGCGAGGCGCCCGGCATGATGGCGGAGAGATCGCCGGTGCCGAACCGTACGAGCGGATAATCGGGGTTCAGCGAGGTTACCACAACCTCGCCGACCTCGCCCTCGGGCACAGCCTGACTGGTTCCCGGCCGAACGATCTCCAGGATAAGGTCTTCGTTCACCACCAGCCCTTCACGGGCCGATGTTTCGTAGGCCATCATGCCCAGATCGGCACTGCCATAAGCCTGGTAGCCGTCGATACCCCGATCGAAGAACCATTGACGCAATGACGGGGGAAACGCCTCGCCCGAGAAAAGCGCCCGGCGCAGCGAAGGCAATGTCACTCCCATTTCGTCGGCTTTTTCAAGAATGATTTTCAGGAAGCTGGGCGTGCCGGTGTAGCCGTCGGGGCGCAAATCGGCAATTACCTGCACCTGTTGCTCGGTTTGGCCGACGCCGCCCGGGAATACCGTACACCCCAGCGCATGGGCCGCTGTTTCCATCATGGAGCCCGCCGGCGTGAAGTGGTAGGAAAAACAGTTATGCACCAACTGCCCGGCACGAAACCCGGCGGCATACAGTGCGCGGGCAAAGCCCCAGTAGTCCGGCCGACGGCTTTCCGGCTCGTAGATGGGGCCGGGCGATGAAAAGACCCGGGCGGCCTGCCCCCAGCCCAGCGTGGAAAACCCGCCAAACACCCGCTCGTTGACCGGCGCACCGGGGTCGGCGTGGGCGCGCGCCTGGCCCTGCGCAGCGAGCAGCTCGCTTTTGCGCACCACGGGTATGGCCTGCAGGTCGTCGCGCGAACGCAAGGCCGCAATGGCGATGCCCTGCAACTGGCGGTCGATCGCCGGCGCCTGACAACGGGCGGTTTCCAGCGCCTGGGCCAAACGTGCGAACAACAGGCGCTCGCGCTCCGGCGCAGGCGCCGCTTCGCGGTCCTCGTAGAAATTGCTCATGGTTAGCTCCCCGGTCAGGCAAGCCAGCGCTTGCGACGTCGGTAGAATTTGGTGTCCCGGAAACTTTTGCGCTCGCCGCTGGAAACGCCCAGATAAAACTCTTTCACGTCTTCGTTTTCGGCAAGCTCTCGCGCATCGCCGTCCATCATGACGCGGCCATTTTCCAGAATGTAGCCATAATTGGCATAGCGCAACGCTATGTTTGTGTTTTGTTCAGCCAGCAGGAAACTTACCCGTTCGCGCTGGTTGAGATCCTTCACGATCTCGAAAATTTCCTCAACGATCTGCGGCGCAAGGCCCATGGACGGCTCGTCGAGAAGAATCATTTTCGGGTTGGCCATCAATGCGCGACCAATGGCGGTCATTTGCTGCTCGCCCCCCGAGGTATAGCCGGCCTGGCTGGTACGACGCTGCTTCAGGCGCGGAAAGTACTCGTAAACCTTGTCCAGGGAGGCACTCAGTTCGCCCCGGCTGATGGCGCGCGTATACGCACCGGTAAGAAGGTTTTCCTCGATGGTCAGGTGGGCGAAGCAGTGGCGCCCCTCCATGACCTGCACTACGCCCCGCTTGACCAGGTCGGCGGGCGTCAGGCTCTCGATGCGTTCGCCACGGTACTGGATATTGCCCTTGGTCACGTCGCCGCGCTCGGCCTTGAGCAAGTTCGACACCGCCCGCAGGGTGGTAGTTTTCCCGGCCCCGTTCGCACCCAGTAACGCCACGATTTTCCCTTCGGGCACGCACAGGGACACCCCTTTCAGCACCAGAATGACGTGGTTGTAAATCACCTCGATACCGTTCACATTCAGAAGAATGTTGGCGTCATCCCTGGCTTCTGCGTTCGCATTCATACGTCTGTTCCTGAAATCAAGTCACCCGGCGGCTGCATGCCGCCGGGCAGGCGGTTACACCGTTTTAGCCGCAATTACGAACTTCAAGCTTCTTCTCCTGGGCGTACTTCTCGCCCAGTTCTTTCACCAGCGGCTCAGTGAATTTCTTGTCGGCCTGATACCAGTCAGACACGATGTTGAATTTCTTGCCGTCCCACTGAATAATGCGGGCCCAGTCGTCGCCCATGTGATTGGCGCAGCTGGTCTTGACAGGCCGCACCAGATTGCCGAAGCCCAGCTGATCCAGGCGCTCCTGGGTGAGGTTCAGGTTTTCCAGCCCCCACTGCACTTGCTCGGGCGTGACGTGCTTGCCTTTGCCAAACTTTTCCTGGGCTGTACGCACGGCTTCCACCAGCAACATGGAAATGATCATGCCGCGGGTATGGGCGATGGTGCCGACGTACTTGCCGGTGGTGTCGGTACCGTTGCCCTTGTCGTACACATGCGTTTTCAGGTCATCGTGCACCTTGCCACGGTCGGCACTGTTGTGGATGGTAATGCCGTTATAGCCTTTGGCCACCTCGCCCAGATCCTGCACGTCATTTTCAGAAGCCGCCCACCAAATGGCGTACATTTTGTCGCGGGGGTATCCGACGGCCTGCGCTTCACGAATGGCGGTGGGTGTCATGATGCCCGCGCTCCAGAGCAGCACGTAATCGGGACGCTTCTGGCGGATCTGGAGCCAGGTGGATTTTTGCTGTACGCCCGGCGCGGTGACCGGATACAGCTGAAGCTCGAAGCCGTTGGCCTCGGCCCGGGCCTGAAGCAACGGGATCGGCTCTTTCCCATAGGGAGAGTCGTGATACACCAGCGCAATCTTCTTGCCCTTGAGCTTGTCGACCCCCCCCTCTTTCTTGGCGATATCCTGGATCATGACATCGGCAGCCGTCCAGTAAGTACCCAGAAGCGGGAAGTTCCACTTGAACGCGCGGCCATCCGCCGACTGGGACAAGCCGTAGCCTACTGTGACGATAGGAATATGATCGACAAACGCCTTGTCGGTCAGCGCAAAGGTAATGCCGGTCGATTGCGTATCGAAGCCCGATGCGCCGCCGAATTTGCCCTTCAGGCGCTCGTAGCACTCCACCCCTTTGTCGGTGGCATACGCGGTTTCACATTCCTCGTAGACAATCTTTACACCGTTGATACCGCCGTCGCGGGCGTTCACCAGTTTCAGGTAATCCATTTTGCCGTCGGCCCACGGGATACCCAACGGCGCAAACGAGCCCGTACGATAAGCCAGCAGCGGAATGAACTGCTCGTCGGCCGCGGCTGCCGGAAGCGAAGCCGTTGCCAGGGTGCCTGCAACAGCAAACATCGCCGCTGCCAATTTGAATGAACGTTTCATCTCCAAGTCCTCCTGAGGGTGTCTGAATGCACCGTTTTTTGGCGGTACGCGAAGACGCACCACCGGGTTTGAACAACAAATGAACAAAAACCTACTACAACCTAGTGCGGGAACGGCCAGATGCGCAGCTTCTCTTTGCCAATGCTCCAGAGCCTGGCCAGCCCGTGCGGCTCCACGATAAGGAAGAACACAATCAGCGCACCGAACACCATATGCTCGATGTGCGCGGCGGTATCGACCCCCAGCGGCAACCCCAGCATATGGGGAACATTGGTGAGAAAAACGGGCAACAACACCATGAACGCCGCACCGAAGAAACTGCCCACAATGGAACCCAGCCCGCCGATAATGACGATGAACAGCAACTGCAGCGACCGATTCAGATCAAAGGCCAGCGGCTCCCACGAACCCAGGTGCACATAGGCCCACAGCGCGCCGGCCACCCCGATAATGAAGGAACTGACGGCAAACGCGGTGAGCTTGGCGTACATGGGGCGAATGCCGATCACTTCCGCCGCGACGTCCATGTCGCGGATGGCCATCCATTGCCGCCCGATGGCGCCCCTGACGAGGTTCTTGGCCAACACGGCAAACACCACCACGAAGATCAGCACGAACAGATACTTTTGCCAGGGCGCCTGCACCGGCAGGCCGAAGGCCTCTAGGGCGGGTACCGACACGTTGCCCGACGACGAATAGTTGGTGAAGTAAGGAATGCGCAGGAAGGCCCAGTCGATGAAAAACTGTGCCGCCAGCGTGGTGACCGCCAGATACAGCCCGCGGATACGCAAACTGGGAATACCAAAGATGACGCCCACCAGGGTGGCAAAGACCCCGCCCAGCAGAATCTGCGCCACCAGGGGCATGTCCGGAATTCGGACACCGAAATTCCAGGCGGCATACGCGCCCACCGCCATGAAAGCACCGGAGCCGATGGAAATCTGCCCGCAATACCCCACCAGAATGTTCAGGCCGATCGCCGCCAGCGAGAGAATCAGGAAGGGGATAAGAATGGCCTGCAGAAAGTAATCGGACGCCAGACCGGGAACGATCAGAAACGCGACAAGCAGCAGGCCGAATATGAACACCCGATCTTGCCGGATAGGAAAGATCTGCTGGTCGGACCGGTAGGTGCTTTTGAATTGTCCGTTTTCACGATAAAACATAATAGTTACCTGCCTTGTAGGATCGCTTACACACGGTCGATGATTTTTTCGCCGAACAGCCCCTGAGGCCTGAACAGCAAGAACACCAACGCCAGCACATAGGCGAACCAGATTTCGATCCCGCCGCCGACGAATGGGCCCAGATAAACTTCAGAGAGCTTTTCGCCCACACCGATGATCAAGCCGCCGATAATGGCACCCGGCACCGAGGTAAGGCCGCCCAGAATCACCACGGGCAAGGCACGCAGGGCGGCAGTGGACAGCGTGAACTGCACACCGAACTTCGACCCCCAGATAATGCCGGCCACCAGCGCCACCAGGCCGGCCACGGTCCAGACCACCACCCAGATGCGGTTTAAAGGAATACCAATGGACTGGGCCGCCTGATGGTCATCGGCCACGGCCCGCAACGCCCGGCCGGTGGGGGTGTACTGGAAGAAGAAGGCCAGCAGGGCAACCAGCAATGCCGCCACCAGCGCAGCGGTAAGGTCTTCCAGGCTGATCAGTATGCCGCCCTCGAAGGTGGAGTCCAGTATGAAAGCGGGGTCTTTGGGCATACCGACATCGATCGAGTACACCGCGCTGCCGAAGATGATCTGCCCCATGCCGTCCAGGAAGTAGGCGATGCCGATCGTCGCCATGAGCAGTGTGGTGCCTTCCTGGTTCACCAGGTAGCGCAAGGCCCAGCGTTCGATGGCAACGGCAATGAGCCACATGAACACCGCACCCACCATGAAGGCGAGCACATTGGCGATGAATTTGCTTTCGATGCCCAGCCACAGGGGAATCCATTCGGAAAACCGGGCCATCGCCAGCGCGGCGATGAGCACCATGGCCCCCTGGGCAAAGTTGAAGACGCCCGAGGCCTTGAAAATAAGAACGAAACCCAGCGCAACCAGCGCATAAAGCATACCGGTCATCAAGCCGCCAAATAAGGTTTCCAGGAAAAATGCCATGGTCGTGTTCCTTGAATTAGTGGCCGGCGCCAAGATAGGCGCGAATGACATCGGGGTTCTGCCGGACTTCGTCGGGAGGACCGTCACCGATTTTCTTGCCGTAATCGAGCACGACGACACGGTCGGAGATATCCATGACCACACCCATGTCGTGCTCGATCAGGACAATGGTGGTTCCGTATTCGTCGTTCACATCGAGAATGAACCGGCTCATGTCCTGCTTTTCTTCGATATTCATGCCGGCCATGGGCTCATCGAGCAGCAACATGCGAGGCTCCATGGCCAGGGCCCGGCCCAGGTCGACGCGCTTTTGCAGACCGTACGGCAGCCGGCCCACCGGTGTTTTCCGGTAAGCCTGGATTTCCAGGAAGTCGATGATGTTTTCCACCACTTCGCGATGGGCTATTTCTTCCTTCTCGGCGGACCCCAGGCGAAACGCCTGCGCCAGTACACCGCTTTTCATGCGCAGGTTGCGCCCGGTCATGATGTTGTCGAGCACGCTCATGCCCTTGAACAAGGCCAGGTTCTGGAAGGTGCGGGCCACCCCCATTTCGGCCGCCCGGCGCGAGCTCATTTTGGTGAACCTTTTTCCGTCGAAGGTAATTTCACCCTGCTGCGGGGTATATACCCCGTTGATCACGTTCAGCATGGAGCTTTTGCCTGCCCCGTTAGGACCGATGATGGCGCGGATCTCGTGCTCGCGCACATCGAACGAAATATCGGTCAGTGCTTTGACTCCGCCAAATGATAACGAGATGCCTTTCATTTCGAGCAGCACGTCGCCAATGCGGGTATCGCGTGTATCCTGGGTCATTAGGCAGCCTTCTTGGTGTTGCTTGGGTAAACGGTGGCGGTTTCAATGCGCAGGTCGGCCGCGATCTGGCCCTTGCGGCCGTCTTCAAATTTCACCTCGGTTTCAATGTACTGGTTGCTGCGCCCCTCGAACAGCGCTTCGACCAGCACGCCGTACTTCTGCGCAATGAAGGCGCGGCGAACCTTGCGTGTACGGGTAAGCTCATCGTCATCGGGATCCAGTTCCTTGTGCAGGATAAGGAAACGATAAACCTGCGAGGCGGCCAGTTGCGGGTCGCCGGCCAGATCGGCATTGACCTGGTTGACGCAGTCGCGCAGCAGCTCGTAGACCTCGGGCTTGCCGGCCAGATCGGTATAGCCGGCGTACGGCAGGCCGCGCCGCTCGGCCCAGTTGCCCACGGCTTCCAGATCGATATTGATGAACGCGCACACTTCGGAACGGTTCGCGCCGAAGGCCACGGCCTCCTTGATGTACTGGAAGAACTTGAGCTTGTTTTCAATGTACTTGGGAGCGAACAGACTGCCGTCGGCCAGCTTGCCGACGTCTTTGGCGCGGTCAATGATCTTGAGCTGCCCGTCGGCATCCAGATAACCGGCGTCGCCCGTGTGGTACCAGCCGTCGTCGGTGTAGGCTTCTGCGGTGGCTTCGGGGTTCTGGTAGTACTCTTTGAACAGGCCGGGGCTTTTCACCTGGATTTCGCCATTCTCGGCGACACGGATATCCACACCCTGCACCGGCGGCCCCACCGTATCGGCGCGCACCTGACCGTCGGCCTGCACACACACAAACACCGAGGTTTCCGTCGACCCGTACAGCTGCTTCAGATTGATACCAATGGAGCGGTAGAACACGAAAAGATCGGGCCCGATGGCTTCACCGGCGGTGTAGGCAACCCGCACACGGCTCATACCCAGCGCATTGCGCAACGGCCCGTACACCAGAAAGTCGCCAATGGCGTACTTGAACTTGTCGAGGGCGGACACCGTGGGGTCTTTGTCGAGAATGCGCACACCCACGCGCTTGGCCAGCTTCATGCAGCGGTGAAACAGACGGCGCTTGAGCGCGCTGGCATCTTCCATGCGGATCATGACATGCGTCAGCAACCCTTCCAGCACGCGCGGCGGTGCAAAATAATAGGTGGGACCGATATCGTGCATATCGATCGACACCGTGTTCGGAGATTCAGGATGATTCACCGTGAAACCGGTCACAATGAACTGCGTGTATGAAAACATGTTCTGCCCGATCCACGCGGGTGGCAGATAGGCCAGAACCTCTTCCCTGTCGGTGAGCTTTTCAAATTCCTGAATCGCCAGGGCACGGTCGATCAGGGCATTGTGCGTCAGCACCACACCCTTGGGCTTGCCCGTTGTGCCCGACGTATAGAACATGGCGGCCGTATCGTGGGGGCCGAGGGCGTTGATCGCGTTTGTAACGTAGTCGGGATGCGCCTTTCGGTGCTCGGCGCCGCGCTGCATCAGCGCATCGAACCCCAGCAGCTTGGCATCGTTATAGTTGCGCAGGCCGCGGGGATCATCGTAGACCACCGTTTGCATGGCCGGACACTGGGGGCTGATCTCGAGCATTTTGTCGACCTGCTCCTGGTCTTCCACCACGGCAACGCGCACTTCGGCGTCTTGCAGAACGTAGAGCATTTCAGCCGCCACGGCGTCCTGGTACAAGGGGACGGGAATGGCGCCAAGCGCCTGGGCTGCCATCATGGCAAGGTACAGCCGGGGCCGGTTCTCGCCTACAATAGCCACGTGCTGGCCGGCCGTGACGCCCAGCGTAGCCATGCCGTGGGCAAGCAGTTCGGCCTGCTGTGCCACATCGTGCCACGTCAAGGTTTGCCAGATACCTAGATCTTTTTCACGTATTGCCGGGCGCGACCCACGCACACTGGCGTGGTGCTGTACCCAGCGCGGGAACGTATCGGGTAATGCAGACGGACTCTGCCTATCCTGATTCAATGCCACGGTGTCTCCTCCAGGCAGACTACTTGCCCCTTGTGGGGAATTATGTGTTGTTGGCTAGTACTGCTGTGTGGTGTCGAATAATTTAGACGTAAAGGTATCGGTTCTCAATTTGTTTAACTGTCACGAACGTGACATTCGCTACTTTTCTAGGGTTATTCCTTATGCTGACACGCGATTCGCTGTCCGACTGTGCTTCCTGGTTCGGGGTGTTGTCTGCCGATCAACAAGACATCGTGCTGCGCAACGTTGCTCTTAGCCACTACACGGCCGGCGCCATCATCGAACGCAAGGGCGAGAAGGCAACCGGATGGATCGGCGTTCAGCGAGGGTTAATCAAGGTGTCGGTCGGCAACTCCGACGGCAAAACCGCCTCGCTCACCGGGGTGCCCGCCGGCGGCTGGATTGGCGAAGGTTCACTGCTGAAAGACGAGCACCGCAAGTACGACGTGGTGGCATTACGGGATTCAGCCATTATTCGCTTGCCCGCCCACACTTTTCACTGGCTGCTCGATACCAGCATTGCATTCAACCGCTATCTGCTCAACCAGCTGAACGAGCGCGTGGGCCAATTTATCGGCAAGGCGGAATACGATCGCCTGCTCCACCCCGATGCTCGCGTGGCGCGATGCCTGGCGGAACTGTTCAACCCCCTGCTTTATCCCAGCAAAAGCCTGCGCCTGGACATCACCCAGGAGGAAATCGGCTACCTGGCGCGCATATCCCGCCAGCGCACCAACCAGGCGCTGCGCACCCTGGAAGCCGCCGGCCTGGTGAAGGTGGAATACGGTGCGGTGCAGGTGCTCGACCTGGCGGGTCTGCGGGGGTACGGGGTGTGAAACCATTGCGTCCCCATTTTAATTTATGACTATTAAAAAGGGACGGAATAAATACTGCCCCTGGTTGTCGGCGTAAGCTTCACAGCATCAACAGTTTGTTCATTCAAGCAGTTTTTCGCGCAGGGAATCGACATGACACCTACCTCGGCACATTCCATTCCGTCTTACTTGTCCGGCAGCCACCTGGGGCCCTGGGGAACCTATCTGGAGCAGGTTGAACGGGTCACACCCTACCTGGGTCATCTGGCCAAATGGGTGGAAACCCTGAAACGCCCCAAACGCTCGCTCATCGTCGACGTTCCCGTCGAGCTGGACAACGGCACCATTGCCCACTTCGAGGGCTATCGTGTGCAGCACAACACCAGCCGCGGCCCGGGCAAGGGCGGTGTCCGGTTCCACCAAGACGTCACCTTGTCGGAAGTCATGGCGTTGTCGGCCTGGATGTCGATCAAAAGCGCCGCCGTCAACCTGCCCTTTGGCGGCGCCAAGGGCGGCATCCGCATCAACCCGCACAACTACTCACGCGCCGAACTGGAACGCATCACCCGGCGCTATACCAGTGAAATCGGTGTCATTATCGGGCCCAACAAAGACATCCCGGCGCCCGATGTCGGCACCAATGCCCAGACCATGGCCTGGATGATGGACACCTACTCCATGAACGAGGGCCTGACCAGCACCGGGGTGGTTACCGGCAAACCCATTTCACTCGGCGGCAGCCTGGGCCGTGTCGAAGCCACCGGTCGGGGGGTCTTCGTCGTTGGCTGCGAGGCGGCCCGCGATGCGGGTATTGCCATCGAGGGCGCCCGGGTGGTGGTGCAGGGTTTCGGAAACGTGGGGGGTACCGCGGCGCGCCTGTTTCACGACGCCGGCGCCCGAGTCATTGCCGTGCAGGATCACACTGCGTGCCTGCACAACCCCAAAGGGCTCGATATTCTGGCGCTGCTCAAGCACGCGGAAGAAACCGGCGGCATCGCCGGCAGCCCCAACGCCGACACACTGTCGGCCGACGAGTTCTGGCAGCTGGAAACCGAACTTCTCATTCCCGCCGCCCTGGAAGGGCAAATTAATGAAGACAATGCGCCCGGCATCCGCGCGCGCATCGTCATCGAAGGGGCGAACGGCCCCACCACTCCGGAAGCCGATGACATTCTGGCCGACAGGGGCGTGATCGTCGTTCCCGATGTTCTGGCCAACGCCGGTGGCGTAACCGTCAGTTATTTCGAGTGGGTGCAGGATTTTTCCAGCTTCTTCTGGACGGAACAGGAAATCAACCACCGCCTCGATGTCATGATGCGCAGTGCCTATGCGTCGGTCGCAGCGGTGGCGCACCAGCACGGTGTGTCACAGAGAACGGCGGCGTTCATTACCGGCTGCTCCCGCATTCTGGAAGCGCGCGAAGTGCGTGGCCTTTATCCGTAATAGCGGCATCCGTCCAGGGGCCGGCGTTTAGTCATCGAAGGCCAGCCTGCGCCGGCTCTCGAAGTATCGGGCCTGGCCCGTGACGGGGTCGGTAAACTGCACCGAACGGGCCAGCAGCTGCAAGGGGTTGGAAAAATCGTCCGGTGCCTGCTGCCATTGCAGTACCGGATAGAACCGGTCGTTCAACAGTGGCGCGCCCAGGGCGGCCATGTGCACACGCAGCTGGTGCTTGCGACCCGTTCGGGGCTCAAGGCGGTACAGGGCCAACGGCGTATCGCTCCCCCTTGACGACACTGCTCGTACCCGTGTGATCAGGGTCTCGCTGTTGGGGGAGCCTGACACGGCCTGCATGGTAAACCGGCCCGGCACGGGCTGCATGGCGCACTGGAAATGCAGCGGCCAGACATTACCGTCGCACCACGGGGCAACGGCCTCATATACCTTGACAACGTCACGGGTTTGAAACAACGCCTGATACGCCCCGCGGCTGGGCGGGTGGACACAAAACAGCAAAACCCCTGCGGTATCGCGGTCCAGCCGATGCAGGGGCGTCAATGACGGCATGTTCAATGCGTGACGCAGCCGGGTCAGGGCGGTTTCATTCAAATAGCGCCCCCCGGGAATACTGGCCAGAAAATGGGGCTTGTCGACCGCCACCAGGTAGTCGTCTTGATACAGCACCGGCAATTCGAACGGCACGGGCGCCTCGTTGGGCACCTCGCGGTAGTACCACAGCCATTGGTCAGACACATAGGGATCACTTGCCGCCACAACGCGACCGGCCTGATCAACGATATCACCCTGCAGCAGCCGGCGGCGCAAATCAGGCTCGGCCACATGGGGAAACCGCTGGGCAAGAAAGCTGTACATGCTGGGCCACGGGCCTTTGGGCAAATACACGCGGCTGGGTGCCACCCCGTTGCGCACCGGCAGCGGCGCCGACCGCTGCAGCGCGATGCGGGCGTGGGGCTTCAAGACGCCGGCGCGTGCCGCGAACCGCCCGTTTGCCGGCGCAACCGCCCCCCTTGCAGCATCCAGATTGCCACCAGAAGGGCCAGGGCAGGCACATAAACATAGAAATCCGATGGACGATCCGGGTTGAGCACCTGGACCTGCTCGATATCCCAGCCCTGCTCCCAGCCAGCCCGCCGGGCCGGACTGCCAAACCGCACGGCCGAGATTTGCGCCGTATCGCCGAATGCCATCACATTCAAACCCACCTGGGCCAGCCGCTGCATGGCAGCCGCCTGCCCGGTGGCCGAAGCATCGGCAGGCAAGGCCGGCACGGGAACCGCCACCGTCTTGCGCAGGTCATCGCCTTCGATGTTCATACCGGTGATCACCGCCACCAACCGCCCTTTGGGAGGCAGGTCGGCCACTACCTGCATCAGTTGCGACGCCGGCAGCGCCTGGTACTTGGGCGCCACGTAGTTCATGAAAAAATCGGGCCGGAACAACATGAATGTGACCAGAAAAAGCAATGCCGTTTCCAGCCAGGTACTTTTGGCACGCATCCAGCCCAGGGTGGCTGCCGCGAAGGTCAGCGATGCCAGGGTTGCCCCGCCCACCACCAGAAACAGTTCCCACCAGCCGTCGACATCGATGAGCAGCAACAGCGGATTGAACACGAACATGAAGGGCAGCACCGCCGTGCGCAACGCATAGGTAACCCCCTGCACACCGGTGCGCAAAGGATCTTCACCGGAAATGGCAGCCGCCGCAAAGGTGGCCAGCCCTACAGGCGGCGTAATATCGGCCATGATCCCGTAATAAAACACAAACATGTGCACGGCGATCAGGGGAATAACCAGTCCGTTCTGTGCTCCCAGCTCCACGATCACCGGCGCCATCAGCGTTGCCATGAGAATGTAGTTGGCGGTGGTGGGCATGCCCAGCCCCAGCACCAGGCACACGGCCGCAGTGAAAAAGAGCATGACCAGCACGTTCCCCATGGAAACGAGCTCGACAAAAGCCGTCATGCGCAGACCCAGGCCCGTCAGGGTAATGGCACCGACAATCAGGCCTGCAGTACCGCAGGCAATGGCGATACCGATCATGTTGCGGGCGCCTTCCTGCAGACCGGTCACGGTGTCGGACACGCCCACCCGCACAGCGGGTGCCACGGCTTGCCGGCGGAACCATGCAATGAGCGGCCGCTGGGTGAGCATCTGGAAGATCATGGAAACCACAGCCCAGAATGCCGACAAGCCGGCCGAAAGCTGCTCCACACTTAAACACCATACCAGAATGCCGATGGGGATCAGGTAATACAAACCGGCCCGTACCGTAGGCCAGGTTTCGGGTCGAACCGGATCCGTCACGCTGATTTCCGTAGGCAAGTCGGGGTGCCGGGCGGCAATGCGCAACAACCAGACATACAGCGCCAGCAGCAGTGCCATCAGTATCCAGATGGCCGCCGCGCCTGCCACGGCCTGCACACCCACGCCGATCCAGTACACCAGCCCCATGACCACCAGCGTGCCGGAAATACCCATGCCCAGGCCGGCGATCTTCTGCAGCAGCGTGCGGGGTTTGCCGGCCGACATCATGGGCTCGATACCCAGCTTCAGGGCCTCTAGGTGGACGATGTAGAACAGGGAAATATAGGAAATACTGGCCGGCAAGATAGCGTGCCGAATGATGTCGGTGTAAGGAATGCCCACGTACTCGATCATGAGGAACGCGGCCGCACCCATGACGGGCGGCATGATCTGGCCGTTCACCGATGAGGCCGTTTCAATGGCCCCGGCGCGTATGCCGCCGTACCCCGCCTTCTTCATGAGCGGGATGGTGAAAATACCTCCGGTGACCACATTGGCAACCGACGAGGCCGACACAATACCGTTCACCGCCGACGACACGACCGCCACCTTGGCCGGCCCGCCACGCAGGTGCCCCAGCATGGCAAATGAAACTTGCATCATGTAATTGCCCGCCCCACAGCGGTCAAGCAGGGAGCCCAGCAACACAAAAATGAAAATGTACGATACCGAAACCCCCAGCGCCACACCATACACACCTTCGGTGGTGAGCCACATGTGCGACACCATACGCTCCAGCGAGGCGCCGCGATGGGCAAGTGCGTCGGGCAGCCAGGGGCCCAAAAAAACATAGGCAATAAACACCGTGCCCAAAATCGCCATGGGCGCCCCCAGGGCACGCCGGGTCACTTCAAGCAACAGCACCAGGCCCACGGACGCCACGGTGATATCCATGGTGGTGGGCAAACCAGGGCGGTCGGCCAGCTGGTTGTAGAAAAGAAAAAGATACGCCCCGCAAAAACCGGCAACTAGAGCCAGCACCCAATCGAGGGCGGGCATGTGGTCTTTGGGCGCCGATTTGCGCGCCGGATACGCCATGTACCCCAGGAACATGGCGATACCCAGATGCAGGGCCCGCGCCTCGGTGTCGTTCAGAATGCCGAAACTCAAGGAAAACGGCAGTGGCGACGCGTACCAGAGCTGGAACAGCGACCACAAAATAGCGCCGAAAAACAACACCGCACCCGCCGCACCACCCGCGTTTCTGCCCCCTCGGTCAACATCGGCAACCAATTGTTCGAGCTGGGCGTTCTTGTCGTTGTGGCGCGGGTCGGATACGGCATCGGTGCTCATGAAGAGGCTCCTTAAACTGCGGCGGGAAAGGGTGAATTACAGCAAACCTTTTTCCTTGAAGTACTTTTCAGCACCCGGATGCAGTGGCGCAGACAAGCCGTCTTTTGCCATTTTCTTGGGATCCAGATTGCCGAAGGCAGGATGCAGTTTTTTGAAGTCTTCGATGTTGTCGAACACCGTCTTGACGATGAGATAAACCGTTTCATCGGGTACATCGGCCGATGTCACGAGCGTTGCCAGCACACCGTAGGTATCGGTGGCCTGGGGATTGTTGGGATACAGGCCGGCGGGAATGGTGGCTTTGGCGTAGTAGGGATAGTCGGCCACGAGCTTGTCAACGACAGGCCCCGTTACCGACAGAAGCCGGGCGCCGCACGTGGTGGTGGGGTCCTGAATGTTGGCCGACGGATGGCCAACACCGTACATGAAACCATCGATCTTGCCGTCACACAACGCCGGGCCGTGTTCGTCGGGGCGCAACTCGGAGGCAAGAGCAAAATAGCTCAGGTCGACGCCATTGGCTTTCAGGAAAACTTCCATGGAAGCCCGTGTGCCCGACCCGGGATTGCCCACGTTGAATCGCTTGCCTTTAAGATCAGCGAACGACTTGATACCGGAATCTTTGCCGACTACATAAGTGAACGGTTCGGGGTGCAAGGAAAAGACCGAGCGCAGTTTCTTGAACGCGGCATCCTTGAACTGCGCCTCGCCGTTGTACGCGTTGTAGCCTACGTCAGACTGCACAACTCCGAAATCCAGCTCGCCGGCCTTGATCGTGTTCACGTTGAACACCGAACCACCCGTAGACTCGACCGAGCAGCGCAATCCGTGATCAGCGCGATCCTTGTTGACCAGACGGCAAATGGCGCCACCGGCCGCGTAGTAAACCCCGGTGACACCACCGGTGCCGATACTGACGAATTTCTGTTGGGCAACCGCCGATGTGGGCATGGCGAACGCAGCGAACAACGCGGCAGCACTTGCGCTGACCGCAAGGCGCGCACTGAGGGGCGATGCAAAAAACTTGCGCATAACAATCTCCTTCTAGCATTAAGGGAAAGACTACCGGGCTAATGCTACATCGATGAAGTAAGTTGCAACAAAACTTTTTCTCAGGGTTTCCCCTAGACCCCTGGAAAAACTGGAATATGTCACGGTGCTTGACGCCGGGCGGTCGGAACTCTACGATGCTCCGACACAAAAGGGCGCGCAACGCGAATGGCATTCCCAACTCATCCATGGCTGCACAGGATTCCGGCTTTTGCAGCGTTGTTCATTTTTCTGATGCTCTTTAGCGGGCCGGTCAGTGCGCAAGAACGGACTGTTCGGGTCGGTGTCTACGAAAATCCGCCCAAACTCATCCACGACATCGCCGGCGACCAGCCTGGCGGCATTCTCGGCGAACTGTTCACGGCCATCGCCGATGCCGAACAATGGGACGTCCAGGCGGTTCCCTGTCTGTGGCAGGAATGCCTGGAGAAACTTGAAAACGGCGAACTCGACGTGCTGCCCGATGTGGCCTACACCACCGGGCGCGACCAGCAACTCGACTTTCACGCCGTGCCGTCACTGCACAGCTGGTCCCAGCTTTACGCGCGCACCGCCGGCCTCGCCTCAATCGCCGATCTGCATGGCCTCACCATCGCCGTGCTGCGCAACTCGGTTCAGTACGACTATCTTGAGAACCTGCTTGCCGGATTCGGTGTAGACGCCCGCCTTCTGGAAGTGGACGAGCTGGAAAACGCCTTCACCATGGTGGCTCGCGGCACAGTCGACGCCGTGGCCGCCAACCACTTTTTCGGTGAGGCCCATGCCAAGCGGCACCGGCTGATGCCCACCCCCATCGTGTTCCAGCCTGTATCGCTTTTTTACGCGACCGCCGAGGGCGCCAACGCCGATCTGCTGGAATCGATCGACCGCCACCTGGCCGCATGGCAGAACGACCCCGACTCCCCCTATTTTGCAACCCTGAAAAAATGGCAAAACGTCACCCTGGGCCACCACACACCCGCCTGGTTGTGGTGGCTGCTGACCGGTCTGGGCGCTTTGCTGGCGCTGGCTGTCTTGCTGGCCGCGCTTCTGCGCTTTCAGGTACGACGCCAAACCCGCCATATCCGCGCCGGCGAGCACCGCCTCAATACCATTCTCGACAGTGTCGAAGCGCAGATCTACATTAAAGATCGTCACCTGAACTATCTTTATGTCAACCGCAAGGTGGCGGAATTCATCGGCGCGGGTGCCTCGGAAATCATCGGCAAGAGCACCAGCCAGGTCTTCGGCAAACAGCCCAACGACGACCTGATCCAGAACGATTTGCGCGTTCTGAAGTGGGGCGAGCGCATTGCGGCGGAAGAAAACGTTGTTTCGCCGCTCACCGGCAAAGTCCACGTACTGTTTTCGGTAAAAATTCCCTTGCGCAACGACGAAGGCGACATCGAAGCGCTGTGCGGCATATCCACCGACATCACGGAACACAAGGCGGCGCAGGCCACCGCCCATAAACTGGCCTACTACGACCCGCTCACCGACTTGCCCAACCGGCGCTACGTTCTGGATCGCATCCGTGAAACAGGCAGTGCCGTAAAAAAGGGCCAGACGCTGGGCGCCGTTTTGCTGATCGGCATGGACAAGTTCAAACGCATCAACGAAGCGCGTGGGCATGCCACCGGCGACATCATCCTGCGCAGCGTTGCCGATCGCCTGAAGCAGGCCGTTCGCCCCTACGATACAGTCGCCCGCGTCAGCGGCGACGAATTCGCCGTCGTGCTGGAAAACCTGAAAGGGTCCCCGCCCATTGCCGCGTCGGATGTCCGCAAGATCGCCGGAAAACTGCGCCTATCCCTTGAAAATCCTTTCGTTGTCGACCGGCAACCCTACGTGCTTACGGGCAGCGTGGGCGTTACCCTGGTTTTACCCGACGACAAAACCGCCGACGAAATTCTGCGCGAAGCCGACACGGCCATGCATCGCGCCAAAGAGGCGGGAGCAAACCGCATTGCCTTCTTTGAAGCCGCCATGCAGCGCGACACCGAAGAACGGCTCATGCTCGAACACCAGCTCAGCCATGCCATCGGCGCCCCGGAACTTGAACTGCACCTGCAGCCCCAGTACGACCAGCAGCACGCCACCGTGGGTGCCGAACTGCTGTTACGCTGGAATCATCCGGTACACGGCCTGATACCTCCCACCAAGTACATACCGCTGGCCGAGGAAAGCAACCGGATCGTTCGCATCGGCGACTGGACCCTGCAACAAACCTGTCTTACCCTTACGCGGCTTCGCGATGCGGGCATTCACCACCCGTTGTCAGTGAATTTAAGCCCGCACCACTTCCAGCAACCCGATTTCGTGAACCGGGTGAAAGAAATTCTGTCGGAAACCGGCGCACCCGCCGATCGTCTGGTCTTCGAGGTAACGGAAGGCGTTCTGATTCAGGACCTTCAAGGCACTGCCGAACGCATGCACGAACTGACCGCGATGGGGGTGCGCTTTTCCGTCGATGATTTCGGCACCGGCTATTCGAACCTCACCTACCTCAAACGCCTGCCGCTGTTCGAGCTGAAAATCGACAAAACCTTTGTGCACGATGCGCTGGACGACCCCGACGACGCGGCCATCATCACGCTGATTCTGGCCATGGCACGCCAGCTCAACCTG
>JBFWLP010000018.1:0-40350 GCA_050252075.1 Burkholderiaceae bacterium
AATGGGGGCGCTGCCTTGGCGTGTACATGGCCGGGAACGCCGTCTTTTTTGCCTGTTGCCTTTGTACAGTTTGGGGTACCCGCTACCGCTTAATTATGTATGCAGTTTGGGGTGGGGGTTATCGACTTGAAACGGCGGCATTGTTGGCCGTGCGGGATGAGTGTTCATCCTAGTTCGCGGGGTAGAGATACTCGTTTTATGAGGTCTTTTGCTTCATGGGGCAAAACATGGGGCAAAATCCCAAAAAGAGAAAAGCCCCGTAAGGAGTTGGAGCCTTACGGGGCTTTAACCTGTTGATTTAACAGGGTAATTCTGGCGCGGCTGGCAGGATTCGAACCCACGACCCCTTGGTTCGTAGCCAAGTACTCTATCCAACTGAGCTACAGCCGCTGAAAGAACGTAACTATACCACAATTATTTTTTTCTGCGCAAATGGAATTCGGGTTTTGATCACATTTTTTTGCGTCGTGGCTTTTTGGTTATTTTTACGCCAAACGGCCGGGAGTGCAAATGTTGTTTGACTTCTTGCGTTCAGACCTGTAGCATGCACTTCAGATTTTCAAGTTCGTTGAAGTTAGTACAAGTCAGTACCGGGTATCCAGTGCTTTTTTGCTCCAATCTCCACACCTTGACAATCTTCTATCAAGGGCATGGTGCCCAAACTTTTAGGGATTGCAAAAAATGCAAACAGAAACCGGTATCGTCAAGTGGTTCAACAATGAAAAAGGCTTTGGCTTTATCAAACCCGAATCGGGCGGTAAAGACCTGTTCGTTCACCACTCCGACATCATGGGCTCCGGCTTCAAGTCGCTCGAAGAAAACCAGCAGGTTTCCTACGTAGCTGCTGAAGGCCTGAAGGGTCCTCAAGCCAAGTCGGTACAAGTACTGTAAGCTTGGTGTCTCGCCGGTGAACGGCGAACAGCAAAAAACCGCCGCAAGGCGGTTTTTTTATGCCTGCTGTTTTGCTGGGCGCAGGCCTTGGCAAGCCCGGCCAGTGGAAATAACTACAATTCCCCCAGCTTGTTCACCCAGTGCTGCTTGGCATCGTCAGGCAAAAACGACGCCGCAAAGCTGTTGCGTGCCAGCAGCATGAGTTCCTGACGGCTCAGGTTCAATGCACGTGCGCTTTGCAGGTAGTTGTCGGCAATGTAGCCGCCGAAGTAGGCGGGGTCGTCGGAGTTGATCGTAATGCACACCCCTTGACGCAACAGACGGGCAAGATTGTGGTCTTCCAGTGCATCGACCACGCACAGTTTCAGGTTCGACAACGGGCAAACGGTCAGCGGAATTTGTTCCTGCGCCAGGCGCTTCACCAGCCGGGGGTCGTCTTCGCTGCGTACGCCGTGGTCAATGCGTTCAACCCCCAGGGTGTCAAGGGCGGTTTCCACATAGCGTGCCGGCCCTTCTTCGCCGGCATGGGCGGTCAGGCGAAAGCCCAGCGCCTTGCAGCGGGCGTAAACCTGTGTGAATTTTTCGGGCGGGTTTCCTTTTTCGCCCGAGTCCAGGCCGATGGCGATCCACAGATCGCTGTAGGCGTCGCGCAAAGGCAGGGCGGCGTCGAGGGTGGCGTGTGCCTGTGCTTCGGTAAGGTGGCGCAAAAAACTCAGGATAATGTAGCTGGTCATGCCGGTGGCATAGCGCATTTCCCGCATGGCGCGCGCCATGCCTGCAAATACGGTGGCCAGTGCAATGCCGCGTTCGGTGTGGGTTTGCGGGTCGACCATGATTTCCGCGTGCACGACGCCGTCGGCCAGGGCGCGATGCAGGTAGGCCATCGTCATTTCATAAAAATCGTCTTCGGTCACCAGCACGGCGGCGCCGGCGTAATACAGGTCCAGAAAGGATTGCAGGTCGGTGAACTGATATGCCTGCTCAAGGGCCTGTTCCGATGCGTATGGCAAGGTGATGCCGTTGCGCTGGGCGAGCCGGAAAATCATGGCCGGTTCCAGGGTGCCTTCAATATGAAGATGCAATTCCGCCTTGGGCAGGTGCCGGATGAAGTCAGGCAGCGCGTTCAAAGGGGCGTGGCTGGTAGGGGGCATAGGGCTTTCCTGCGGAAAACGTTGTATTGAGGGGGCGGCGCCACAGGGCTAGAGGGTGCGTTTTTGCAGCGCTGCCACGGCCACCAGCGCCCAGGCCAGAATGAATGCCACGCCGCCAATCGGCGTAATGGCGCCGAGCATGGTGTACCCGCTAAGCACAAGAGCGTAAAGGCTGCCACTGAAAATGACAATGCCTGCTGCCATCAACCGTATGGCGTGGCGGGATAGCGCGGCATTCAGGTGGGGGGCCAGAGCCACCAGAATGAGCAGGCCCAGGCCGTGAACCAGTTGATACAGCACGGCGGTTTGCCAGACGGCCAGCAGCGATGGGCTGACCACTTGTTTCAAGCCATGGGCGCCGAACGCCCCGGCACCGACACCGGTAAGCAAACACAGCGCGCCGAATGCAACAGTAGAGGATGGTTTCATGGGACCTGCCGACCGATTCACACATCCTGTACTGTACTACTTAAATGGCGGCGCCTCGGATCAGACCCCGTGCGATGATCAGCTGCTGAATTTGCGAGGTGCCTTCGTAAAGACGGAACAAGCGAACGTCGCGATAGAAGCGTTCGACCGCGTACTCGCTGATGTAGCCGGAACCGCCGTGAATCTGCACGGCGCGGTCGGCCACGCGTCCGCACATTTCCGTGGAAAAATACTTGGCACACGACGCTTCGATCGATACTTCCTTGCCTTCATCGCGACGGCGTGCGGCATCGATGACCATACATTCCGCCGCGTAGATTTCCGCCTTTGAGTCGGCCAGCATGCCCTGGATGAGCTGGAATTCGGCAATAGGCGTTCCGAACTGCTTGCGGTTCATGGCGTAGTTCAAGGCGTCGCGCAACATGCGCTTGGCCGATCCGATCGATACGGCGGCAATGTGAAGTCGCCCTTTGTCGAGCACTTTCATGGCGGTTTTGAAGCCTACCCCCTCTTTGCCGCCGATAAGATGGCCGGCCGGCACGCGACAGTTGTCGAAGATCACGTCGCAGGTGTGCGCGCCGCGCTGGCCCATTTTCTTGTCGGTTTTGCCCAGGCTGAGGCCGGGTGTGCCCGCTTCCACAATAAAGGCCGAGATGCCGCCCGCACCTTTATTGGCGGGGTCGGTACGGGCCATGACGGTAAAAATGCCGGCTTCCGGCGCATTGGTGATAAAACGTTTTGTGCCGTTCAGCACGTAGTGATCGCCGTCTTTGACAGCCGTGGTTTTCAATGAAGCGGCGTCGGATCCGGCATCGGGCTCGGTAAGGGCAAACGACCCGATCAGGTCGCCGCTGGCCAGCCGGGGCAGGTAGTGCTGTTTTTGCTCGTCGGTGCCGTCCAGCAAAATCCCCATGGCACCAATACCGTTGTTGGTGCCCAGCAGCGACCGGAATGCGGGAGAGGTCTGGCCCAGCTCCATGGCCAGGCGCACTTCTTCTTCCATGGTAACGCCCAGGCCGCCGTAGGCTTCGGGAATGGACAGGCCGAACAGGCCCAGCGCTTTCATTTGGTTGATGATGTCCTGAGGAATGGCGTCGTGTTCGATAACTTCTTCCTCGCGGGGAATCAGTTCTTCGTGGATAAAGCGGTGAAGGCTGTCTTCAAGCAGGTTTTGGGTTTCGGGATCGCGGATCATGCAGGTTCTCCAGACGTAATTGCCAGAATAGCGGATGAGTTATCAACAAGTGCTAATTTACCATCCGGCTGGCCGGTTTGTCTTTTTTCGGATCAGGCTTTCAGGAAAAACGGTTCGCGGAATGACAAACTGCCGCTTGCGTTGATGTTTTGCCCCCCTATAATCGGCCTTGGTGGCAGTTGTTGTCCACAAAATGCCCGTGTGGCAGGTATCGGAATCGAAGTGAATCAATCTTTCTCCCGTTTTCTTTCAGTGTTTTTTGTGCGTGTCGTGGCTCGGACGGCTCGCAGGCGCCCGGTCGCGGCGGCTGCTGCAGCGCTGGTTCTGGGCGGGGCGGTCGTGCTTGCGTCCGGGTCTAATGTCAATGCCCAGTCGGACTACGCCTTCAACCTTACCGGGCGTGTAGTTCAGGTGTCCGACGGCGATACATTCAACATGCTGGTCAATGGGCGAACCCAGCGCATTCGCATGGCCAGCATCGATGCGCCGGAACTGGGCAAAGGGTCGGAGCAGCCGGGGCAGCCGTTTGGTCGCGCCTCACGCGAGGCTCTGGCCGATCTTATTGCCGGCCAGACCCTTACCGTCAGGTGCTTTGAGCGCGATCGCTATGAACGGGCCATATGCGATGTTCCCCTGGGCGATGGCGAAACCGTGAACCAGCGTATGGTGCAGCAAGGCATGGCGTGGGCCAACACCGAAAAGCGCGGCAGCTTTTTGCGTGACGATGCCGTGGTCGGCTTGCAGAAACAGGCGCAATCCCGCCGGGCCGGCTTGTGGTCGGAACCGGATCCCGTGCAGCCCTGGGCCTGGCGCTACCATTGCTGGCGTCAGCAACGATGCTAATGGCCGGGCACCGTTTACGGGGGTGGTTGGCGCGGGTCGTTGGGGGCGGCGCGGTGGTGGCGCTGCTTGCGCTGGCGGGCTGTACGGCCGAGCCGGTGAACAGCCCCTATCCGGAAGGAGTGGAGCGCCAAAACACCTTGTTCACCGCTTTCACACAGCGCTCGCCCAAGCACCTGGATCCGGCCAGCTCGTATTCCACCGACGAAACGCCGTTTACCTATTCCATCTACGAACCGCTTTATGGGTATCACTACCTGAAACGACCGTACGAGCTCGTTCCACGAGCGGCGGCGCGCATCGCCGCCCCTGCCTATCAGGATCAGGCCGGCAACCTTTTGCCTGAGGACACCGATGGCAAAAATGTAGCGTTCAGCGTTTATGACATTCCGATCAAGCCCGGTATTCTGTATCAGCCGCACCCGGCATTCGCCCTGACACCGGCGGGAGAACCCGTTTACTACCCCATTTCGCCGGAGCAGCTGCAGGACAAATTCGGTATCAATGCCTTTGAACACTCCGGAACGCGGGAGCTGACGGCACACGATTATGTCTACGCCTTCCGGCGCCTGGCCAGCCCCAGGGTGGTTTCCCCGGTGTTCGGGGTGCTGGCCGGGCATATTGCGGGCCTGCGAGACTACGCGGAACAGCTCAAGCACGCCGACGCGCAGTTGCAGGCAGCGGCGGGTGACGGTTTCACGCCGTGGCTTGATCTGCGCGCATACGCGTTCGACGGGGTGAAGGCGCTCGATGACCACACCCTGCGCATTACCGTCAAAGGCAAGTATCCGCAGTTCAAGTACTGGCTGGCCATGACGTTCACGGCGCCGGTGCCCTGGGAAGCCGACCGCTTCTACCACCAGCCGGGTATGGCGCAGCACAACCTGTCACTGAACACGTGGCCGGTGGGTACCGGGCCCTATATGCTGGTGGAGTCGCTGGTGAATCGGCGGCACGTACTGGCGCGTAACCCCAACTTCCGGGGCGAGCCTTATCCTTGCTCCGGAGAGCCCGGCGACGCCGGGCTGGGCCTGCTGGCCGATTGCGGGAAACAGACGCCGTTCATCGACCGCATCGAGTTTTCGCTTGAAAAAGAAAGCGTACCGTTGATGGGCAAGTTTATTCAGGGGTACTACGACATTCCGCAGGTTGACCGGGGGGATTACGGGGTGGCCTTGCGTGTTGCGGCCAGTGACTCTGCTGAAAAGGCGGCGCTGTATGAAGATCACGGCTTGATTCTGCGCAGCTCCACCGAGGCAACCATTTATTATTTCGGGTTCAACTGGCTTGACCCGGTCGTGGGCAAGGGCGACACGCCCGAGCAGCAGGAGCGTAACCGCAAGCTGCGCCAGGCCATCAGTATTGCGTTTGACTGGGAGCAGTATGTGGCCATTTTCCAGAATGATCAGGCCCAGGTGGCGCAAAGTCCGCTGCCGCCCGGAGTGCCGGGCTACGTTGCACCGCCTGAAGGCATGAACCCCCAGGTTTACCGTCTTGAAAACGGGCGTGCGGTGCGCCGCTCGCTGGACGATGCCCGGCAATTGCTGAAAGAGGCCGGCTACCCCGACGGTCGCGATGCAGACACCGGCAGGCCCCTGATTCTGCATTTTGATTCGGCCGGCGGCATGGGGTCCAGCCCCATGCTCGACTGGATGCGGCGCCAGCTGAAGTCGCTGAACATCGAGCTTGAGGTGCGTGCCACCGACTACAACCGTTTCCAGGACAAAATGCGCAATGGCAGCGCACAGATGTATATGTGGGGCTGGGTCGCCGATTATCCTGACCCGGAAAATTTCCTGTTCCTGCTGTACGGCCCCAACGCCAAAGCAGTCAACGGCGGTGAAAACGCGTCAAACTACCAGAACCCCGAATACGACCGCCTGTTTGAGCAAATGCGCTATCTTGACGACGGCCCGCGTCGTGACGCCCTGGTCGCCGATATGGTGAAACTGGTGCAGTACGATGCGCCCTGGATGTTCGGTTATTACCCCATGTCGGGTGGGGCCTACCAGTCGTGGGTAGGCAATGCCAAGCCCACACAGATGGTACGCAATACCCTGCAGTACTATCGCATTGATCCGGCGCAACGCGCGGCAAAGATCCAGGCCTGGAATGCGCCTGTCTGGTGGCCGCTGTGGGGCTTGGCCGTGCTGGCGCTTCTGGGCGTGGCGTTGGTATGGCGCTGGGCCCGTGCGCGTGAACGCGCCGTTGCCTTGCCGGGTGCCCGTACGCCCCCGGCGGGCCGTACGTTCTCGGGGCGCTCATGATTACTTATATTCTTCGCCGGCTGGTTTACGGTGTGTTCATCTTGATCGGCGTGAACCTGCTCACTTTCGTCCTGTTTTTCGCGGTGAACACTCCCGATGACATGGCACGCCTGTCCATTGGCGGCCAGCGGGTTACCCAGGAAGCCATAGACCGTTGGAAGGCGGACCGCGGTTATGACAAGCCGTTGTTTTTCAATACCGAACAGCCGGGCGCAAAGGCGCTGACATCCACCATTTTCTACGAACGTTCGGTACCGTTGCTGCGGTTTGATTTCGGGTTTTCCGATGAAGGGCGCGATATCGGCCATGAAATCACCTCACGCATGGGGCCCAGCCTGGCGCTGGCGCTGCCTACATTCCTGCTGGGGCTGTTCGTATGTATCGTCTTCGCGCTGGTGCTGGTCTTTTTCAAAGGCACCCGGCTTGATTTTGCCGGTGTGGTGGTCTGCGTGGTGCTTTTGTCGATTTCCGGCCTGTTCTACATCATTGCGGGGCAATGGCTCTTTGCCAAGGTGTTGCGCTGGGTACCGTATTCCGGGTTTGTCGATGGCTGGGCAAGCTGGCGTTTTCTGGTGTTGCCTGTGCTGGTCGGGGTGATTTCAGGCCTGGGCGGGCAAGCCCGTTTCTATCGTACGCTGTTTCTGGAAGAGGCCGGCAAAGATTATGTGCGCACCGCGCGGGCCAAGGGGCTGGCAGAATCCGTGGTACTGATGCGGCATGTGCTGCGCAATGCCTTGCTGCCCATACTGACCGGCACAGTCTCGGCGATTCCGCTGCTGTTCATGGGCAGCCTCATTGCGGAATCTTTCTTCGGCATCCCCGGTTTGGGCAGTTACACCATCGACGCGATTAATGCGCAAGACTTTTCCATCGTACGTTCCATGGTGTTTCTGGGCTCGGCCTTGTACATCGTGGGGCTTATTCTGGCCGACATTTCCTACACGCTGGCCGACCCGCGTGTCCGGTTCGAGTGACGCCCATGCCCAAGTTCGTTTTCCTGTGGACAGATCTGTTTGTATTCGGTTTGCTTCTTGCCGTCCTGGCCTATGCCTGGCACGCTCGCAGAACCCCGTCCCTGAGGTCGGCCTGGGCGTCGGTGGGGCGGTCTGCATCGGCCATGTCGGCGGCGGTGATTCTGGCGTTTTTTGCGCTGGTCGGGGTGCTCGATTCGGTGCATTACCGGCCGGTGCTGCCGCCGGTGGCTGGCGCAACGGCATCTGATGCTCCGGTGTATTCGCCGGTGCTGCGTTCTGCGCTCGACGACCTGTTGAGCCTGACGCAAATGTCCCGACGGGAAAAAACCTATTCTTCGCCCCTGGCGTTGCAGCAGTTCACCAAGGAAACCCAGGTGCTCGATGGTGTTCCCGTTCGCGACTACCCCCGGTTGCAGCACGCAGGGCAAGGCGTCGATGCATCGGAGCATGGCGCCGATGTGCTGGCCAGGTCCCTGCGCGGCGCTGCCATCGGTGCGGCAGTGGCGGCACTCATGGCTTTCTTGGTCACATTGGCTTTGTCGGCGGCCCAGGGCGGCTTTTTGCGCGCCCTGGCGTATTGGTGGGGCGGCGCCTCGCCAGTGCCATGGCGGGCCATGTGGATAACGGCTTCAGTGCTGTCGCTGGTGATCGCGCTGGCCTTGTCGCTGGGTACGAACTACCATGTGCTGGGAACGGATCGCACGGGCAATGATGTGCTGTGGCAATGCCTGAAAAGCATACGCACGGCGCTGGTGATCGGCACCCTGACCACGCTGGCCATGTTGCCGCCTGCGCTGGGTTTCGGCATTGCGGCGGGGTATTTCAAGGGTTGGGTGGACGATGTCATTCAGTACATTTACACCACGCTCACGTCCATTCCCGGTGTTTTGCTGATCGCGGCCTGCGTTCTGATGATGCAGGTGTATATCGACAATAACCCCGGCATGTTTGATACGGTTGCCGCGCGCGCCGATTTGCGGCTTTTCCTGCTATGCCTGATTCTTGGCCTGACAGGCTGGGCCGGGTTGTGCCGACTGCTGCGGGCGGAAACCCTGAAGTTGCGCGAGCTGGAGTACGTGCAGGCAGCCCGTGCGTTCGGGGTGGGGCATTTTCGCATCATGCGCCGGCATTTGTTACCCAACGTCATGCATATTGTGCTGATTACCATGGTGCTGGAGTTTTCGGGCCTGGTGCTCTACGAGGCCGTGCTTTCCTATCTGGGTATAGGCGTTGATCCCAGCACGCCGTCGTTCGGCACCATGATCGATGCCGCCCGGCTGGAAATGTCGCGCGATCCGATGATCTGGTGGAATTTGCTGGGAGCGTTTGTCTTTCTGCTGGTGCTGGTGCTGTCGGCGAATATTTTTGCCGACGCGGTGCAAGATGCGTTTGATCCCCGAATGCGGCAGTTTCGGCCGCGCCGGCTGGGCCGCTTCCCGGGGAAAGGGGAACCGGCATGAGTACGAGGGTGCCGGGCCTTTCCGAAAAGCAGGGCGACACCGTGTTGTCGGTGCATGAACTGAGCGTGCAGATTGCCTCGGAATTGGGTGTCACCGATGCGGTAAGGCATCTGAGTATGGCCATTGAGCGCGGGCAAACTTTTGCTTTGGTGGGCGAGTCGGGGTCCGGCAAAAGCATGACGGCACTGGCGTTGTTGCGTTTGCTGCCCGAGGCCGGTCGCCTTGCCCGCGGCAGCGTGCGACTGGGTGATACCGATCTTGAATACCTGCCTGAGCGCGATATGCGCCGCATACGTGGCGGACGCATCGGCATCATTTTTCAGGAGCCGTCGACCAGTCTGAATCCGGTCATGACCATTGGCGAACAGCTGTATGAAACCTTGCGCCGGCACACCTCGTACCGCGGCCAGGCGCTGCGCGAGCGGGCGGCGTGGTGGCTGGAACGGGTGGGTATTCCGAACGCCCGGGCCCGGCTGTCGGACTATCCTTTCCAGTTTTCAGGCGGGCAAAAGCAGCGCATCATGATTGCCATCGCCCTGGCGGCCGAGCCCGTGCTGCTGATTGCCGACGAACCCACCACCGCGCTGGACGTGACCGTTCAGGCGCAAATTCTGGCGCTGCTGGCCGATATTCAGGCGGAAATGGGCCTGGCCATCTTGCTGATCACGCACGATCTGGCGGTGGTCAAACAGGTGGCCGATGTCGTGGCCCTGATGCGCCGGGGTGAAATTGTGGAAACCCAGCCGTGTGCCGCTTTCTTTTCCGCGCCACGGCACCCGTATGCGCGGGAATTGCTGGCGGCTATCCCCACCTTTGAGAAGCGGGGCGCGGCGTTGTCCCCGCAGACCGTCGCGGCGCAACCGCCCCGGGCAACGCCCGGTAACGGCCCCGTGCTCAGTGTGCAGGGCTTGTCGGTGGCTTACACCCGGAAAAAGCGCTTGTTTGGCCCAAGGGTGGCGCCTGTTCCGGTGGTTAGTGATTTATCGTTTACCTTGCATGCCGGCGAGACGCTGGCCTTGCTGGGGGAGTCCGGGTGCGGGAAAACCACCACGGCCAAGGCGCTGCTGCGATTGCTCGACAAGCAGGCGCTGATCAGCGGGCAGGCCAGCTTGCTGGGGTCGGCACTGCTGACGGCACGGGGCAATGCCTTGCGTCAGGCCAGGAAGTCCCTGCAAATAGTGTTTCAGGATCCTTACGCGTCGCTGGATCCGCGCATGATGGTGGGCGATATTCTTGATGAAGGCATGACTGCCTTGCGTTCGGAGTTGCCCCGGGCACAGCGTCGGGCACATGTGGCTCGCCTGCTTGATCGTGTGGGCTTGCCGGCGGATACCGTTCATCGTTATCCGCATGAGTTTTCCGGTGGGCAGCGCCAGCGCATAGCCATCGCGCGTGCGCTAGCGGTGGAGCCCGCCGTTCTGGTGTGCGATGAACCCACGTCGGCGCTGGATGTCTCGGTGCAGGCCCAGATTCTTGATCTGCTTCGCGAACTGCAGGCCGAGCTGGGTATCGCCTACCTGTTCATCACCCATAACTTTGGTGTGGTGGAATACCTGGCCGATCGTGTCGCCATCATGGACGGCGGGAAAATTATTGAAATTGGCGAGGCCGCATCGGTTCTGAAGCATCCGGCGCAGGAACAGACACGGCGCCTGCTCGCCGCCGTGCCCCGACTGTAACCGTCGCCGGGTACGTGTAAGGCGGGACATGCTTTCGGGTGCGATGCGGCGGTCTGGGGTAAAGTGTGGGTTTTAGTCAGCGGGTAAGGCGTTAGTTCGGTTATCTTGAAATAACCGGATTTGCCCTTATAGTGGGTTCATGGCACTGAAAGTATTCGATCTCCAATGTGAAAACAGCCACGTGTTCGAGGGCTGGTTTGCATCCGCCGACGCCTACGAGGATCAAAAGGCGCGCGGCTTGCTGGGCTGTCCCGTGTGCGCCAGCACGCAGGTCAGCCGCAAAGTGTCGGCCGCGCGGCTGAATGTCAGCCATCTGCGGGCACAGAAGGCCGGCACATCGTCGGCGCAGGCGGTTGCGGCCCCCACGGGTGAGCAGCTGGCGCAACTGCAATCGCAGGTATTGCAGCAATTGCGCTCTATGGTGCGCAACACTGAAAACGTGGGCGACCGGTTTGCCCAGGAAGCCCGGCTCATGCATGGGGGCGAGGCTCCCGAGCGGCCCATCCGTGGCACGGCCACAGTGCAAGAGCGCGAAGCCCTGATGGATGAGGGCATTGACATCATGCCTATTCCCGCGTTCCTGGACGACGAGCGTCTGCAGTAGAACGCTTTCAGTCAAACGCTTGCAAAGAAAAGGCGCCCGTTGAACCGGGCGCCTTTTGTAATTGGCACGGAATACCAATTACATGAATTACATTACGCGGCTGCGGTACTCGCCGGTGCGTGTATCGATCTCGATCTTGTCACCGATGTTGCAGAACAGCGGAACATTGATTTCAACGCCTGTGTTGATCTTGGCAGGCTTGAGCACCTTGCCCGAGGTGTCACCCTTGACGGCAGGTTCCGTATAGGTGATTTCACGAACGATGATGGTGGGAAGCTCGACGGAAATGGCGCGACCGTCGTAGAAGACAACTTCAACTTCCATGCCTTCTTCCAGGTAGTTCAGCGCGTCACCCATGCTTTCGGATTCCACCTCGTACTGGTTGTATTCTTCATCCATGAAGGCATACATGGGATCGGCAAAGTACGAATAAGTGCAGGTTCGGTGTTCCAGTACGACAATATCGAATTTTTCATCGGCTTTGTAAACCGACTCGCTGCCCGAACCGCTGAGCAGGTTTTTAAATTTCAGTTTCACCACGGCGGCATTGCGGCCGGACTTGTTGTATTCGGTTTTCTGTACAACCAGTGGCTCGCTGCCAACCATAACGACGTTGCCGACACGTAATTCTTGTGCGGTTTTCATAAAATCAAGACTCCGGGTAGGGGGGGCCAAAGGGCACTATTTTACCCTTTTCTAACCTGTGCCGCGCAGAAGGCGGTCAGCGACGATACCAGGTCGGGTTGGCCGGCCAGTTGCGCCGACCAGAGGGCCGCTTCCCGTTGCCAGTCGGCCCATGCACTCGCGCTCAAGGGAGCGATCCTGTCCGGCGGGCACGCCGGATCGGCATTCCAGCAAAGCATTCGTTGCCTGACTGCAGCGCTATAGGGCGAGCGGTCCAGCCAGGCGTGCAGTTTTTCCAGATGGGTGTCGTCTGTTTGCGGGTAGATATGCCACAGCATGGGCTTGCCCGCCCACAGTGCGCGCACGACCGAATCTTCGCCGCGCACGCAGTTCAGGTCGCTGCCCCAAAGCAGCTGGTCGAAAACAGGCTGGCTGACGAAAGGGATGCCATACACCTGAACCCGTTCGAACCGGCGTCGTTCAAGAGCGGGGCACACGCCTTCGGGTACCAGTATCACCGCCCCTTCGGCGTGCTGGTTCAGTGCGTGAACGAGTGCGTCCGCGGGTGCGTGCGGATAGGCAAACAGCAACACTTGCAAGGCACCGCCTTGCAATCGGGCCAGCGCGTCGGCGGGTACACCCAGGGAGTCCAGGAGCGTGAGACGGTTGTTAATGTCCCGGCGCCACTGGTCGCGTTGCGCAAGCAGGCCGGGCTCCCGCAGCAGGCCGCCCGTGGCTGGTGTGAAACCCGGGAAAAAGAAATATTTGTCGGTGCCGTCCGGCTGCCTGGAAGGCAGGGCATGGCAGGAATCGACCCAGGCCTCGGCACTCAGATACTCCAGATTCAGCCACACGCGGGTACGGTTGCCCATGGAGGCGCGGAAGGAGGGCGGCAAATCACAGCCGAACGCCTCGATCACGACGTCGCCGGGCAGGGTGCCGGGGCTCTGGGCAGCCGTCCAGGGACGGATGTTCACGCCTTGTTGCTGCTGCTCCTGCGCATGGGGATCAACATGGGGAACGAAAGCGGCCAGCCGGTGCAGGTTATCGATCCAAAGGCGCACCCTGCCGGCCTGAGGGTGGCTTGCCAGTTGGCACGCCAGGCGCCAGCACACCCCGGCGTCGCCGAAATTGTCGATGACGCGGCAAAATATATCGTACGACAGCCGTGGTGTTACGCTGCCGTTTTCACCCGGAACCATTTAATGAAAATGGATGGGGCCAAAGTCGGCTTCTTCCGGCAATTCAGGGTGAACCATTTCACCTACCGGGTTGGGGAAGAAAGGGGCGCCGCAGTCATCGCACTGGTCCAGCGGCAGCACGCCGGGAAGGCGACGAATTTCAGAGACCCCCGCCTCTTTCAGTAGTGCTGCAATTTCTTCGCTGGCACTGATGATGCCGGTGTCGAGCGTTTCGGCCAGCGCTTCTTCCTTGCTGAGCACCGGCCAGATGCATCCGTAAATGACGTCGTTGCTTTGGCGGGTGCTCAAACCGATACGGTATTCTTCGATGCCCATTTCACCGCAACCGGCGATGCTGGCACGCAGCTGGTCGGCGGGCAAATTGGCGGCTGTGTGCAGCCAGGTGATGGCCGCTTTCAGGGCCAGAGGGCGGATGCGCCGGTCGGCCTCGCGGTTGTTGACATAGTAGGCGTCGACAGGCAGGTAGTCGATCTGGCAGCCGGCGAACAGCGGCCCCAGAACCTGGCCGGCCTGTTCCTGCCATTGCTGGTTGCATTCGTCGCGGGAAATAAACTGCGTTTCGGACGCCTGCAACTGCCAGCGAAACAGGGGCTCCCCTTTGGGAACCACCACTGCCCCCACCAGAAACCGCGCATCGGCAAGAATGGATTCGTTTTCCTGGGGCTCCGCAGGGACGGACAAGGGCTGCGACGGTGCCTGGCCAAGCGCCTGGCCCGCCAGAACTTGCGTCCAGTGCCGCGTGTCCTGGAAGGTTTGGGGCATGTGGTCGAAGCTGACCAGTTGCGGCAGCACGGCCAGCCTGGCCTTTGGGGCCATGATGGTATGGCCGAGCGCGGCTTGCAAGGCGGCGCACTGTTGGGCCGTGAGTGCTCCCTTGGGCAGCTGATAGCGGGTCCATGCCACCAGCGGTGCCGAAAACAGAAGGGCATCGTAGGTTACGCCCTTGATGGTGAGCTCGGCGGATTCCGAAAAGGTTTCCGCCTGCTCGATCAGAATTTCGTACGCATCGGTGTCGCTGTTGGCCAGAAAGTCGAGTGCCGACTCAATGGCTCCGCTTTTGCGGCCCAGCAACAGCTTGGTGAGCAGCGTTCCCAGAAGGTTTTCCCAGTGAATATCTTCCAGGCGGCTGCCCGAGCGCGCGAGCGCCGAGGTGAGCATAAGAAGACGTTGGGCGTCGCGACTGCCGCGAGAAGTGGAGGAGGCTGGCATACAAAGGATGATAAGGACACAGGGAAGATGAATCGACTAGTGTAACGCTACTGGTCGGTTCATCTTCGGTTATCGGCATCGGTGCGGTACAGGTTCAGCGACCGTACTGCACAGCTTACGCCGCAAGCAGCTGTCGAAGCACAAACGGCAGAATGCCGCCGTTCTGGTAGTAGTCTACTTCGGTGGCGGTGTCGATGCGCAGCAGCACGCGGATGTTCAGCTGTGTGCCGTCGGCGCGCTGAATGATCAGGTCGACGTCTTGTTGGGGGCGTATGCCTTTTTCAAGACCGGTCAGGCTGAACGTTTCGGTGCCGTCGATACCCAGCGATTCGACACTGTCGGTGCCCTTGAACTGCAGCGGCAAGACACCCATGCCCACCAGGTTGCTGCGGTGAATGCGCTCGAAACTGCGAGCAATGACGGCACGCACACCCAGCAGCTGCGTGCCCTTGGCCGCCCAGTCGCGTGAGGATCCGGTGCCGTATTCCTCGCCGGCGAAAATTACCGTGGATACGTTTTCGGCTTTGTATTTCATGGCGGCATCGTAGATTGCCATGCGTTCGCCACTGGGCTGGTACAGGGTTTCGCCGCCTTCAAAGCGGCTGCCGTCGGGCAAACGGGGAATCATGTGGTTCTTGATGCGAACGTTGGCAAAGGTGCCTCGCATCATGATTTCATGATTGCCGCGTCGCGATCCATAGCTGTTGAAGTCGGCTTTCTGTACGCCATGGGTTTTGAGCCATTCGCCGGCGGGCGACGATTCCTTGATGGAGCCGGCCGGTGAAATGTGGTCGGTGGTGACCGAATCGCCGAAAATGGCCAGCGCGCGGGCATTCTGCACGGGCGGCATGGCGTCGGGCTGCATCTGGAAGCCCTGGAAAAAGGGTGGTTCGGCGATGTAGGTGGATTCGGGCCATGTATAGATGTCGCCGCCTACACCGGATATCTTTTTCCAGAGTTTGCCGGGGTTGGTCTGGATCTGGGCGTAGTTGCTGCGGAAATCGTTGGGGTCGAGTGCCTTTTTCAGCAGGGCGTTTACCTCGTCGTTCGACGGCCAGATATCGCCCAGCCAGACGTCGCCCTTCTTGCCTTTGCCAACAGGCTCTTTCATGAGATTGCGTCGTGCCGTGCCGGCCAGCGCAAAGGCAACGACCAGCGGCGGCGAGGCCAGGAAATTGGCCTTGATGTTCGGATGGATGCGCGCTTCGAAGTTGCGGTTGCCCGACAGTACCGCCGAGCACACCAGGTTGTTCTGGGTAATGGCTTCGTTAAGATCGGGTGTCAGATCGCCGGCATTGCCGATGCAGGTGGTGCAGCCGTAGGCCGCCACGTTGAAGCCCAGCTTTTCCAGGTAGGGCAGCAACCCGGTTTTGGTCAGGTAGTCGGTGACCACCCGCGAGCCGGGCGCGAGCGACGTTTTGATGTGCGCCGGAATTTTCATGCCCAGCTTGACGGCCTTCTTGGCCATGAGCCCCGCCGCCAGCAGCACGCTGGGGTTCGAGGTGTTGGTACACGAGGTGATGGCGGCGATAAGGATGTCGCCGTGACGGATGTGGGTGCCGGCGGAAGTGGTAATGACGTCGCCCAGACGTTCGGCGGGCTGATTGAACCCGGCCGAGGATGGCTCGGCGAAAAGCCTGTCGAAGGTCTCTTTCAGATCGGCCAGTTCGATGCGGTCCTGGGGCCGCTTGGGGCCGGCCAGTGACGGCGTGACCGATCCAAGATCGAGCTTGAGCAACTGGGAATACTTGATGTCCTGGGCGTTGGGCACGCCGTACATTTCCTGGGCCTGGAAGTAGGCTTTGAGCGCCTTGATTTCCTTGTCGGTACGGCCCGTGGTTTTGAAGTAATCGATGGTGCGGTCGTCAACGGGGAAAAAGCCCATGGTGGCGCCGTATTCGGGTGCCATGTTGCCGATGGTGGCGCGATCGGTGACCGACAGGCTGGCAGTGCCCGGGCCGCAGAACTCGACAAACTTGCCCACCACCTTGTTCTTGCGCAGCAGTTCGGTCAGGGTGAGCACGAGGTCGGTGGCGGTGACGCCGCCACGCAGCTGGCCGGTCAGTTCGACGCCGACGACATCGGGGGTAAGCATGTACACGGGCTGGCCCAGCATGCCGGCTTCCGCTTCAATACCGCCCACGCCCCAGCCCACCACGCCGATACCGTTGATCATGGTGGTGTGACTGTCGGTGCCGACCAGCGTGTCGGGATAATAAATATTGCTGGATTTGTCGTGATGTACGCCACGGGCCAGGTGTTCCAGGTTGACCTGGTGAACAATGCCGAAGCCCGGAGGCACAACGCCGAAGGTGTCGAAAGCCTGCATGCCCCATTTCAGGAACTGGTAGCGTTCCTTGTTGCGTTCGAACTCCAGCTTCATATTCAGGTCGAGCGCCTTTTTGGTGCCGAAGTAGTCGATCATGACGGAATGGTCGACGACCAGGTCAACCGGTACCAGCGGCTCGATGCGTTTGGGGTTCAGGTTCATGCCGTGAGCCACCGACCGCATGGCGGCCAGATCGGCCAGCAGTGGCACGCCGGTGAAGTCTTGCAGCACCACGCGTGACACGACGAAGGGAATTTCCGCCGTGCGCTTGGCTTTGGGTTTCCATTTGGCAAGTTCTTTGACGTGCTTCTCGGTAATTTTCTTGCCGTCGCAGTTGCGCAGTACCGATTCGAGCACGATACGCAGTGACACCGGCAGGGCGGCAATGTTCACACCCAGGGCCTGCCCCAACGCAGGCAAGGAATAAAAATGCGCTTTCTTGCGGCCAATGCTGAACTCTTGCAAGGTGTTGAAGGTATTGTGCGGCATGCTGGGCTCCGGTAAGTTGGAAACATGGGCTGTGGCAATGGCTGCGCCTTGGGCGTACACGCGACGCAGAGCGCAGGATATGAAATTATTTTAGGCTGGTTTGGGCAGGAATGCTTGCTCTTCTTTTATGTCGCCCAAAGCAGCATCCCCCGCCCTACAGGGTAAGGCGGGGGATGCCATGGGCCGGAAAACCGTCGGTGATTAGCCGACGGCCGTTTCAGCAATTACACGCCGACGGAATCGGCAATTTCACGAAACTCTTCGATCTGGTCGAAGTTCATGTAGCGGTAGATCTGGTCGCTGCTCTGGTTGATGACGCCCATGTCGGCCATGTATTCCTCGCGGGTGGGAATGCGGCCCAGTCGGGAGCACACAGCCGCCAGTTCCGCCGACCCCAGGAACACATTCGAGTTCTTGCCAAGGCGGTTGGGGAAGTTGCGCGTGCTGGTGGACATGACGGTTGCACCTTCGCGCACCTGTGCCTGGTTACCCATACACAGCGAGCAGCCCGGCATTTCCATACGTGCGCCTGCCGTACCCAGAACGCCGTAGTGGCCTTCTTCGGTCAGTTGCTGTTGATCCATTTTGGTGGGGGGGGCAACCCACAGGCGGGTGGGAATATCGCGCTTGCCTTCGAGCAGCTTGGAGGCTGCACGGAAGTGGCCGATGTTGGTCATGCAGCTGCCGATGAACACTTCGTCGATCTTGGTGCCGGCAACCTCGGACAGCGTCTTGACGTCGTCGGGGTCGTTCGGGCAAGCCAGGATGGGCTCGTGAATATCGTTCAGATCAATGTCGATGACGGCGGCGTAGTCGGCGTCGGCGTCGGGCGCGAGCAATTGCGGGTCGGCCAGCCAGGCTTCCATGGCTTTGATGCGGCGAGCCAGTGTGCGCTCGTCTTCGTAGCCGTTGGCGATCATCCACTTGAGCAGTGTGATGTTGCTGGTGATGTATTCGATGATGGGTTCTTTGTCCAGGCGAACCGTACATCCGGCGGCAGAGCGTTCGGCCGATGCATCGGACAGTTCGAACGCCTGTTCCACTTTCAGCTTGGGCAGGCCTTCGATTTCCAGAATACGTCCGGAGAAGATGTTTTTCTTGCCCTTTTTCTCGACGGTGAGCAGGCCCTGCCGGATCGCGTACAACGGAATGGCGTTGACCAGATCGCGCAGCGTAACGCCGGGCTGCAGCTCGCCTTTGAAGCGTACCAGCACAGACTCGGGCATATCGAGCGGCATGACACCTGTGGCTGCCGCAAAGGCGACCAGACCCGAGCCGGCGGGGAAGCTGATGCCGATGGGGAAGCGGGTGTGCGAATCACCGCCGGTGCCCACTGTGTCGGGCAGCAGCATGCGGTTCAGCCACGAGTGAATGATACCGTCGCCCGGGCGCAGAGACACGCCGCCTCGGGTGCTGATGAAGTCGGGCAGCTCGTGGTGGGTTTTCACATCGACCGGCTTGGGATAGGCGGCAGTGTGGCAGAACGATTGCATGACCAGATCGGCCGAAAAGCCCAGGCAGGCCAGATCTTTCAGTTCGTCGCGGGTCATGGGGCCCGTGGTGTCCTGGCTGCCGACCGACGTCATTTTGGGTTCGCAGTACGTTCCGGGGCGAATGCCTGTGCCTTCCGGCAGGCCGCAGGCGCGACCCACCATTTTCTGTGCCAGTGAATACCCTTTGCCTGTGTCGGCAGGGTTCTGCGGAAGACGGAAAAGTGTTGACGGCGGCAAACCCAGGGCTTCGCGGGCCTTGGCGGTGAGGCCACGACCGATGATGAGCGGAATGCGCCCGCCCGCGCGGGCTTCGTCGAACAGTACGTCGGATTTGACCTGGAATTCGGCGATCACGTTGCCGTTCTTCAGCGCCTTGCCTTCAAAGGGACGCAGTTCGATGACGTCGCCCATATCCATTTGCGAGACATCGAGCTCGATGGGGAGCGCGCCGGCGTCTTCCATGGTGTTGTAGAAAATTGGCGCAATTTTTCCGCCCAGGCACACGCCGCCGAAACGCTTGTTCGGCACGAAGGGAATATCTTCCCCGGTGTGCCACAAGACCGAGTTGGTGGCCGATTTGCGCGAGGATCCGGTACCCACGACATCGCCCACATAGGCAACCAGGTGACCTTTTTCTTTCAGTTGCTGCAGGAAGTTGATGGGGCCGATCTTGCCCGGCTCGTCGGGGGTGATGCCGTCGCGCGGGTTTTTCAGCATGGCCAGTGCATGCAGCGGGATATCGGGACGGCTCCAGGCGTCGGGCGCGGGAGAGAGGTCGTCGGTGTTGGTTTCGCCGGTCACCTTGAATACGGTGAGGGTAAGGCTTTGCGGAACCTCGGGGCGGCTGGTGAACCATTCCGCGTCAGCCCAGCTTTGCAGCACGGCCTTGGCGTGGGCATTGCCTTTGTCGGCCTTGTCTTTCACGTCGTGGAAGGCGTCGAACATGAGCAGCGTTTTCTTCAGGGCTTCCGCGGCGACGGCGCCCAGCTCGGCATCGTCGAGCAGGTCGATCAACGGGCTGATGTTGTAGCCGCCCAGCATGGTGCCCAGCAGTTCGGTGGCGTGTTTGCGGCTGATGAGCGTACAGGTTTCTTTGCCAAAGGCCACGGCGGCCAGATACGACGCTTTCACCTTGGCAGCGTCGTCGACGCCGGCGGGTACGCGGTGCGTAATCAGGTTCAGCAGAAAATCCCCTTCGCCGGCGGGAGGTGCTTTCAGCAGTTCGATGAGGTCGGCGGTTTGCTGCGCAGACAGCGGCAGCGGCGGGATGCCTTGCGCGGCGCGTTCGGCAACGTGTTGGCGATAGGATTCCAGCATGTTTCGTGCCCTTTACTAAGATAAGTTTACGGAATGGCTTACCCCGGATTGTAGTTCTTTCGGGGGCCGGAAAGCAAATGTCTTATGTCTTATATAAGACATAAGACAAGGTGTGGGAGGAGCGCGCCTCAGAGGCGAGACTTCAGCCAGGCGCTGAATTCCTCGCCCAGCTCCGGATGGATGGATCCCAGGTCGACGCTGGCCTGCAGCAGGCCCAGTTTGCTGCCACAGTCGTAGCGGGTGCCGTGATAGCTGTAGGCAAGCACCTGTTCGGTGGACAGCAGGGCGGCGATGGCGTCGGTGAGCTGGATTTCGCCGCCGGCGCCGCGCGATTGCCCGCGGATACAATTGAAAATGGCGGGGGTCAGTATGTAGCGCCCGGCAACCGCCAGGGTTCCCGGCGCCACGCTGGGGTGCGGCTTTTCAATGATGCCGGTAATGCGCTGCAGATCCCGCGCCAGCGGCTCGCCTTTCACTATGCCGTAGCGGGACGTATGTTCCAGCGGTACATTCTGTACGGCAAGAATGCTGCACTGGCGTTCCTCAAACAGCGCGGTCATTTGCTGCAGTACGGGCGGATCGCCCACCATCAGGTCGTCGGCCAGCAGCACGGCGAAGGGTTCACCGTGAATAAGCCGCTCGGCACACAGCACCGCATGGCCCAGCCCGAACGCGCGGGGCTGGCGCACGTAAAAGCATTCCATATCGTTGGGCTTGATCGACTCGACCACATTGATCAAGCCGTCTTTGCCATGGGCCGCCAGTTCCGATTCCAGCTCATAGGCCGTGTCGAAGTGATCTTCGATGGCCCGTTTGTTGCGCCCGGTGACGAAGATCATGTCGCGCACGCCGGCGGCGTAGGCTTCTTCGACGGCATACTGGATCAAAGGTTTGTCGACGACGGGCAGCATTTCTTTGGGCGACGCCTTGGTCGCGGGCAAAAAGCGTGTACCCAGCCCGGCCACAGGGAAAACGGCCTTGGTGATTCGGGACATGTCAGTAGCTCGGAAGCCGTTCGCGTCAGCGAACCAGGTCGGCGTAGTCGGGGTGACGGCGAATATAGGCCTGGGCGTAAGTGCACTGGGGGCGCACCGCCCATCCGTTGGCCCGGGCCGTGTCAAGCGCAAACCGGGTAAGGTCGGCGGCAATGCCACGGCCGCCGACGGCATCGGGAACGCCGGTGTGCGTGATGGTCATGACGTTGTCGGCCAGATCGTAGTCAAGCACGCTCAGAACATTGTCTTCGGTGGTTTCGAAGCGGTTTTCCCGGGTGTTTTGGGTAATGACGCGGCTCATGGTGATTCCTTACAGGGTTAGATGACCGTGCTCAGATAAATGAATATCCACAGGGCCAGCATGGTCGGTACCCCAAGCAGACAGCCGCCCCACAGGCCGATCAACGGCCATTTGATATGGGTGGACAGTTCGTCGGGGTCAACGTGGGCCAGCAGACGGTTGGCATTGCCCACGATCCAGAACGTGCTTTTCGGAAAGGCAATGCGGAAAAAGCAATCGAGCAGCATCGCCATGCGGATGGCGGCGGGGTAGGCCTGCCACGGACGATGCTTCAGGTAGGGGTGCTGAAACGTTTGCACGGTGAGGCGAAGGCGAAAAAAGAACAGGTACGCGCCGGACGCCAGCGCGCTCAGGGCGCAGGCGACCAGCAGCGTGAACGACACAGGTATGGCGTAGGACAGAAAAGTAAGAAACATAAATTAAAACGCGTCGCCCGGAATACGTACCCAGCCCTCCATAAGCACGCGCGCACTGCGGCTCATGATGGCTTTGGTGACGGTCCATTCACCGTTCACCTGTTTGGCTTCGGCACCCACACGCAATGTTCCGGAAGGGTGACCGAAACGCACGGCAGTACGTTCGCCGCCACCGGCCGCCAGGTTGACAAGCGTGCCTGGAACGGCCGCCGCCGTGCCGATAGCCACCGCGGCGGTGCCCATCATGGCATGGTGCAGTTTCCCCATGGAAAGGGCGCGCACCAGCAGATCGATATCGCCGGCCTCAATGGCCTTGCCGCTTGACGCGGTGTAGCCGGCGGGCGGAGCCACGAAGGCCACCTTTGGCGTGTGCTGGCGGGTGGCCGCTTCGTCGATGTGCTTGATCAGGCCCATGCGCACCGCGCCGTGCGCCCGCAGGGTTTCAAACCGGTCGAGCGCCGCCGCATCGCCGTTGATGGCTTCCTGCAGCTCTGTTCCGGTGTACCCGATGGCCTGGGCGTTCACAAAGATGGTGGGAATACCGGCATTGATCAGGGTGGCTTGCAGTTTGCCCATGCCCGGTACGTCGAGTTCGTCGACCAGATTGCCGGTGGGGAACATGGCACCACCCCCGCCGTCGTCATCGGCGGCCGGATCCATGAACTCCAGCTGCACTTCGGCCGCCGGGAACGTCACCCCGTCGAGCTCGAAATCGCCGGTTTCCTGAACCTGCCCGTCGGTGACGGGTACATGCGCCACGATGGTCTTGCCGATGTTGGCCTGCCAGATGCGCACCGTAGCGATGCCGTTCCGGGGAATGCGGCCCGGATCGACCAGCCCGTTGCTGATGGCGAAGGGCCCCACTGCTGCCGACAGGTTGCCGCAGTTACCGCTCCAGTCGACAAAGGCTTTGTCGATCGACACCTGGCCGAACAGGTAGTCCACATCGTGGTCGGGCCGTGTGCTTTTTGACAAAATGACTGTTTTGCTGGTGCTGGAGGTGGCGCCGCCCATGCCGTCGATCTGCTTGCCGTACGGATCGGGGCTGCCGATCACGCGCATGAGCAGCTTGTCCCGGGCGGCACCGGGCACCTGCGCGGCGGCGGGCAGGTCGGTCAGGCGGAAAAAGACGCCTTTGCTTGTTCCGCCGCGCATATAGGTGGCGGGAATCTTGATTTGCGCTGCGTGAGCCATTCTGTTTCTCCTGGATTATGCCGGTCAGACAGCGTCGGCCGATTCCAGGAAGTCTTGTGCAAAGCGTTGCAGCACGCCGCCCGCCTTGTAAATGGAGACTTCCTCTTCGGTATCCAGACGACAGATGACCGGAACCCGGACAGTGTCGCCGTTTTTGCGGTGAATGACCAGGGTGAGCGTGGCACGCGGAGTGATACTGCCTTCGACGTCGTAGGTTTCCGTACCGTTGATGTCGAGCGTCTTGCGCGTTGTGCCCGGCTGAAACTCCAGCGGCAACACACCCATGCCGACCAGGTTGGTGCGATGGATGCGCTCGAACCCTTCGGCGGCGATGGCCTCTACGCCTGCCAGACGCACCCCTTTGGCCGCCCAGTCGCGTGACGAGCCTTGGCCGTAGTCGGCGCCGGCAACGATGATCAGCGGCTGCTTGCGCTGCATGTAGGCTTCAATGGCTTCCCACATGCGGGTGACTTTACCTTCGGGCTCGATACGGGCCAGGGACCCTTGCTTGACCTTGCCGTCAACCACGGCCATCTCGTTGATCAGCTTCGGGTTGGCGAACGTGGCCCGCTGTGCCGTCAGGTGATCGCCCCGGTGGGTGGCGTACGAGTTGAAGTCTTCCTCGGGCAAGCCCATTTTGGCCAGATACTCGCCGGCGGCGCTGTCGGCCAGAATGGCATTGGAGGGTGACAGGTGGTCGGTGGTGATGTTGTCGCCCAGCACGGCCAGCGGGCGCATGCCTTTGAGCGTGCGCTCGGCCGCCAGGGCGCCTTCCCAGTATGGCGGGCGGCGAATATAGGTGCTCATGGGACGCCAGTCGTACAACGGGCTGACACTTTCGCCGTTGTCGACGCTCAGGGCGAACATGGGCTCGTACACCTTGCGGAATTGCTCGGGCTTGACGCTGCTGGCGATAATGGCGTCGATTTCTTCGTCGGTCGGCCAGATGTCTTTCAGCGTGACCGGGTTGCCGTCCTTGTCGATGCCCAGCGTGTCTTTTTCGATATCGAAACGGATCGTGCCGGCGATGGCGTAGGCAACCACCAAAGGCGGCGAAGCCAGGAATGCCTGCTTGGCATAGGGGTGGATACGGCCGTCAAAGTTGCGGTTCCCTGAAAGGACGGCGGTGGCGTACAGGTCGCGATCGATAATTTCTTTCTGGATAACGGGATCAAGCGCTCCGCTCATGCCGTTGCACGTGGTACAGGCAAAGCCCACAATGCCGAAGCCCAGTTCTTCCAGCTCGGGCAGGAGCCGGGATTCTTCCAGGTACAGCTGCACGGCCTTGGAGCCGGGCGCGAGCGAGGTTTTCACCCAGGGCTTGCGCACCAGGCCGCGCGCGTTCGCATTGCGTGCCAGCAGGCCGGCGGCGATCACGTTGCGCGGGTTGCTGGTATTGGTGCAACTGGTGATCGCGGCAATGATGACGGCGCCGTCGGGCATCAGGCCGGGTTCGTTTTCCACCTTGCCGGTAATGCCGTGTGCGGCAAGTTCCGATGTGGCCACCCGCCGGTGCGGGTTCGAGGGGCCGGCAATGTTGCGCACCACGCTCGACAGATCAAAGCGCAATACGCGCTCGTATTGTGCGCCTTTGAGCGAATCCGCCCACAGACCGGCCTGTTTGGCGTAGGTTTCCACGAGCCTGACCTGCGCATCGTCGCGTCCGGTGAGTTTCAGGTAGTCAATGGTTTGCTGGTCGATCGAGAACATGGCGGCTGTAGCGCCGTATTCGGGGGTCATGTTGGAAATGGTGGCGCGGTCGCCCAGCGTAAGGTGGGCGGCGCCTTCACCGAAAAATTCCAGATACGATGACACAACCTTTTCCTTGCGCAGGAATTCGGTCAGGGCAAGTACCAGGTCGGTTGCGGTGATGCCGGGTTTGAGCTTGCCGGTCAGTTCCACGCCGATGATGTCGGGCAGGCGCATCCACGAGGCACGGCCCAGCATGACGCTTTCGGCTTCCAGGCCGCCCACGCCAATGGCAATGACGCCCAGGGCGTCGACGTGCGGGGTGTGGCTGTCGGTGCCCACCAGGGTGTCGGGGAATGCCACGCCGTCGATGGCGTGAACGACCGGCGACATGCGCTCAAGGTTGATCTGGTGCATGATGCCGTTGCCAGGGGGAATGACATCGACGTTCTTGAATGCTTTTTTCGTCCAGTTGATGAAGTGGAAGCGGTCTTCGTTGCGACGGTCTTCGATGGCGCGGTTCTTGGCAAAGGCGTCCGGGTCAAAGCCGCCGCACTCAACGGCCAGCGAATGGTCCACAATGAGCTGGGTGGGAACCACGGGGTTCACCTTGGCCGGATCGCCGCCTTTCTCGGCAATGGCGTCGCGCAGGCCGGCCAGATCGACCAGGGCGGTCTGGCCCAGAATGTCGTGGCACACCACGCGCGCGGGGAACCCCGGAAAATCCATGTCGCGCCGGCGCTCAATCAGTTGTTTCAGCGCGTCGACAAGAATGGCCGGATCGCAGCGGCGCACCAGGTTCTCGGCATGCACGCGCGAAGTGTAGGGAAGGGTGTCGTAGGCACCGGGTTGAATCGCCTCGACCGCCTCCCGCGCGTCGAAGTAATCAAGGTCGGTTCCGGGAAGAGGTTTACGGTATGCGGTATTCATGACGTTCCGGTGATAAGGGATGAACGAAGGCGCACGCTGCGCGGCTTCCCGGCGCCCGAAGGCGCGGGATGCCGGCAAGTTGACGATTAACGCTGGTCCAGCGGGACGAACTTCTGGTCATCCGGCCCGATGTAGTTGGCGGTGGGGCGAATGATCTTGTTGTCGACGCGCTGCTCGATGATGTGCGCCGCCCAGCCTGCCGTACGTGCAATGACGAACAGCGGGGTGAACATCGAGGTGGGAACACCCATCATGTGGTAGGACACGGCCGAGAACCAGTCGAGGTTGGGGAACATTTTCTTGGCGTCCCACATGACCGTTTCCAGGCGTTCGGCGATATCGAACATTTTGGTGTTCTGCTGGGCGACCGACAAGCGGCGCGACACTTCCTTGATCACCTTGTTGCGCGGGTCGGACACGGTGTAGACCGGGTGGCCGAAACCGATGACAACCTCTTTGTTCTCGACACGGCGACGGATGTCCGCTTCGGCTTCGTCGGGGGTTTCGTAGCGTTTCTGTACTTCAAATGCCACTTCGTTGGCACCACCGTGCTTGGGGCCGCGCAGTGCGCCGATGCCCCCGGCGATGGCCGAGTACATGTCGGAACCTGTGCCGGCGATCACGCGGCAGGTGAAGGTGGATGCGTTGAATTCGTGCTCTGCGTACAGGATCAGCGATGTGTGCATGGCGCGAACCCATTCTTCGTTGGGCTCTTCACCGTGCAGCAGGTGCAGGAAGTGGCCGCCGATGCTGTCGTCGTCGGTTTGTACGTCGATGATGCGACCGTTGTGGCTGTAGTGGTACCAGTACAGCAGTGCCGAGCCCACGCCGGCCATGATGCGGTCGGCAATGTCGCGCGCATCGGGCAGGTTGTGGTCGTCTTTTTCAGGCAGTACGCAACCCAGAACCGATACGGCGGTTCGCATGACATCCATGGGGTGGCTGGCTGCCGGCAGCGCTTCAAGGGCGGCTTGCACCTGGGCGGGCAGGCCGCGCAGGCGGCGCAGCTTGGCTTTGTAGGCCGCCAGCTCGGATTTGTTGGGCAGCTTGCCGTGAATCAGCAAGTGGGCAACTTCTTCGAACTCGCAGGCTTCGGCGATATCCAGAATGTCGTAGCCGCGGTAGTTCAGGTCGTTGCCGCTGCGGCCAACGGTACATAGCGCGGTGTTACCGGCAATCACGCCCGAGAGGGCGACGGATTTCTTGGGCTTGGGGCCGGTGCTGGTCGGTGTATCGGTTGCGGACATGTCTCAACTCCTGAAAAGGTTATTTCGTTTTGCCTTGCTGGAACAAGGCATCAAGGCGTGATTCGAATTCGTGGTAGCCGATGCGGTCGTAGAGCTCATCGCGTGTTTGCATGAGGTCGACCACATTTTTCTGGTGGCCGTCGCGGCGGATGGCCTGATAAACCGTTTCCGCCGCTTTGTTCATGGCGCGGAAGGCCGACAGCGGGTACAGAACCATGGCAACGTCGGCGCCGGCAAGTTCCTGCACCGAAAACAGCGGCGTTTTACCAAATTCCGTGATATTGGCCAGAATAGGCACATTCAGCGTCGAGGTAAACCGCTTGTATGTTTCCAGATCGTACGATGCCTCGGCAAAAATGGCGTCGGCGCCGGCTTCAACGCAGGCGGCGGCGCGTTCCAGCGTGGCTTCCACCCCTTCAACGGCAATGGCGTCGGTGCGGGCAATGATGAAGAAATCATCGTCGGTGCGCGCATCGACGGCGGCCTTCACGCGATCGACCATTTCGGCGCTGCTGACAATCTCCTTGCCGGGACGATGGCCGCAACGCTTGGCGCCCACCTGGTCTTCGATGTGGCAGGCGGCCGCACCGAACTTGATCAGGCTCTTGATGGTTCGCCCGATGTTGAATGCCGACGGGCCGAAACCGGTGTCGATGTCCACCAGCAGGGGAACATCGCAAACGTCGGTGATGCGGCGAATGTCGGTGAGCACGTCGTCGAGCGTGTTGATGCCCAGGTCGGGCAAGCCCAGGGAGCCCGCGGCCACGCCGCCGCCCGACAGGTAAATCGCACGGTAGCCGGCGCGCTTGGCAAGCAAGGCATGGTTGGCGTTGATCGTGCCCATGATTTGCAAGGGCTGTTCTTCTTTCAGTGCCTGGCGAAACAAAGCGCCGGCGGATGCTGGTCGTGTCATACGGTCTCCAAGGGGGCGTGCAAGGCAAGGCTCCCGCAGGAGCCCTGCCTTGCTCTGCAGTATGGTTTACTTCAAAAGGTCTTGAACGCCATCGCGCTCTTCGAGCAGCTCGTTCAGCGTGAAGTTCATGCGTTCACGGGAGAAGGCATCGATTTCCAGGCCTTCCACACGCTTGTATTCGCCGTTTTCAGTCGTGACGGGCACACCGTAGATGATGCCTTCGGGAATGCCATAGGAGCCATCGGAGGGAATGCCCATGGTGACCCACTTGCCGTTGGAGCCCAGCACCCAGTCGCGCACATGGTCGATGGCGGCGTTGGCTGCCGAAGCCGCCGACGACAGGCCGCGCGCCTCGATGATGGCGGCGCCGCGTTTGCCCACGGTGGGAATGAACACGTCGCGGTTCCAGGCGTCATCGTTGATGAGCTTGGCCAGGCTTTCGCCGCCCACGGTGGCAAAGCGGATATCGGGATACATGGTGGGGGAGTGGTTGCCCCAGACAATCAGTTTCTCGATGTCGGCGACGGGCTTGCCGGATTTGGCCGCCAGTTGCGAGAGTGCGCGGTTGTGATCCAGGCGCAGCATGGCGGTGAAGTTCTTGGCCGGCAGGTCGGGGGCCGACTTCATGGCAATGTAGGCATTGGTGTTGGCGGGGTTGCCCACCACCAGTACTTTCACGTTGCGGCTGGCTACGTCGTTCAGTGCCTTGCCTTGCGCCGTGAAGATCTGTGCGTTAACGTGCAACAGGTCTTTGCGCTCCATGCCTGGGCCACGGGGGCGGGCGCCCACCAGCAGGGCAACGTCGGCATCTTTGAAGGCTTCACGCGGATCGCTGTGCGCCGTCATGCCTTGCAGCAGCGGGAAAGCGCAGTCGTCCAGCTCCATCATTACGCCTTTAAGCGCTTTCTGTGCTTTTTCGTCGGGAATTTCAAGCAGCTGAAGAATGACGGGCTGGTCTTTGCCGAGCATTTCTCCCGAAGCAATACGGAACAGAAGGGCATAGCCGATTTGGCCGGCAGCGCCGGTAACGGCAACGCGCATGGCAGGTTTGGACATAAGGGATCTCCCGGATATCAAAATAACGGTTGGGCAGAAAAAACCACAGTTTAATACCTTTGCGGTTTTTTCTTCGGGGCGGCCTGCCGAGGTTTTTTACAGACCAGACACAGCCGGCTAGCGTAGCGAAAATTGGTGCTTTCGTCAAACATCTTATATCTTATATAAGACACAAGACATTAGACAGAATGCGGCCAACATGCGACAATGCCGGACGTTACGGCGCTTGCCTGTCCGGCGGTAAACTGCGGCGGCAAGGCCCGTTCTTCATTTTTCAGGTTTCTTTTTTGCGTTATGTCCGACAACACGCCGACTGATCGAGTTTCGCCTGCCGACCGCATGTCCGGCAGCGCGGCGTTCAGTCCGTTGTACCAGCAAATCAAAACACTGTTGCTTCAAAGCCTTGACCGCGGCGAGTGGAAACCCGGCGAGGTCATTCCCAGCGAGCTTGAACTGGCCGCCCGGTTTCAGGTAAGCCAGGGCACGGTGCGAAAGGCTATCGATGAACTGGCGGCCGATAACCTGCTTATCCGGCGCCAGGGGAAGGGCACGTTTGTTGCAACGCACCATGAGGCGCGGGTGCGGTTCCGCTTTCTGCGCCTGGCGCCGGACAACGGCGAGCAGCCGGCCCCGGGCAGCCAGATACTGGACTGCCGCCGTGTGAAAGCGCCTGCTGACATCGCGCGGCTGCTCGATCTGCGCACCGGTGATTCGGTGGTGACCATCCGTCGTCTGCTGTCGTTCGACCAGACGCCGACCATTGTGGATGAAATCTGGCTGCCCGGAAATGCTTTTCGCGGTTTGACCGCCGATCTGCTGGCCCGAAACCGCGGGCCGCTCTATGCGCTGTTTGAAACCAGCTTTGGGGTCAGCATGGTACGTGCGGAAGAGAAGATCAAGGCGGTGCAGGCAGGCCCGGAGCAGGCCCAGTTGCTGGGCGTGCCCCAGAATAGTGCATTGTTGCTGGTGGAGCGTGTGTCGTTCACTTATGGGGATCGACCCATGGAGGTTCGGCGCGGCCATTACCTGACGGAGCGTTTCCATTACCGAAACACTTTGAACTGATTTGTCGATTTCGCAGGTCGATTTGATACATCGGCAGGAAATCGGCGAAAATGGCGGGCGTGCTCCGTCAAAAATTAATTTTGTTTAATCTCGAGGCCATCATGTCCGATTCAGCTTCAAAGCCCCGTCCGCAGTACCGCAATATCAGCGTACCGCAGATTCTCAGCTACCACCTGCCTCTGGCGGGTAAGTCCTCAATTTTGCATCGCGTCAGCGGCGCTCTGTTGTTTCTCTGTTTGCCCCTGGTTATCTTGCCGTTGTTCGCGCTCAGCGTCAGCTCGCCCGAAAGCTTTGCGGCCATGAAGGAATGGGTGGGCAACCCGCTGCTCAAGCTGGTGCTGCTTGTGCTGTTGTGGGGGTTCTTTCACCATTTCTGTGCAGGCATCCGCTATCTGGTGCTTGATTTGCACATCGGCAACGACAAGCATACGGCGCAAAAGTCGGCGGGCATGGTGTTCGGCGTCAGCCTGGCCCTGACGCTGGTCTGTGGTCTTAAACTTTTCGGAGCATGGTAACAATGGCTCAAGAACGTATCGGCGCACGGCGTCTTGTCGTAGGCGCTCACTACGGCACTCTCGATTTCCTTGCTCAGCGCGTCACCGCCATCATCATGGCGATTTACACGATCGTGCTGTTTTTCGGTGTACTGTTCACCGCCGAAATGAATTTCGAGAGCTGGCGCGGTCTCTTTACTTTCACCTGTCTGGGCATTCCCGCCGGGCAATTGCTGGCCACACTGGCGTTTCTGTCGCTGGCCTGGCATGCCTGGATCGGCGTTCGCGACATCTGGATGGACTACGTGAAACCGGCCGGTGTGCGTCTGCTGCTGCAGGTGCTGACCGTGTTGTGGCTCGTGGCATCTGTCGTGTATTTCGCAAAAATTCTCTGGAGTCTATAAGCCGTGACTGCTGTCAAGAAATCCTTACCGCGCCGCCAGTTCGATGTGGTGGTCGTTGGCGCCGGCGGTGCCGGCATGCGTTGCTCCCTGCAACTGGCCCAGGCCGGGTTGTCGGTTGCCGTATTGTCCAAAGTGTTTCCCACCCGCTCGCACACTGTTGCGGCGCAGGGGGGGGTCAGCGCCTCGCTGGGCAACATGAGCGAAGACAACTGGTATTGGCATATGTACGATACCGTCAAGGGATCCGACTGGCTGGGTGACCAGGACGCCATCGAATTCATGTGCCGCGAAGCGCCCAATGCCGTGTACGAAATGGAACATTTCGGCATGCCCTTCGACCGCAACCCCGACGGCACCATTTATCAGCGTCCCTTCGGCGGCCACACCGCCAATTTCGGCGAGAAGCCGGTTCAGCGTGCCTGTGCCGCCGCCGACCGTACCGGCCACGCCATGCTGCACACCCTGTATCAGCGCAACGTTGCCGCCCGCACCCAGTTCTTCGTTGAATGGATGGCCCTCGATTTGCTGCGCAACGATGACGGCGACGTCGTGGGTGTTACCGCACTGGAAATGGAAACCGGCGAAATCTACATTCTGGAAGCCAAGCAAACGGTTCTGGCCACCGGTGGCGCCGGCCGTATCTGGGCCGCGTCCACCAATGCCTTCATCAATACCGGCGACGGCATGGGCATGGCCGCACGCGCAGGCATTCCGCTGCAAGATATGGAGTTCTGGCAATTCCACCCCACGGGCGTAGCCGGTGCCGGCGTGCTCATTACCGAAGGCGTTCGCGGTGAAGGCGGCATTCTGCTGAACAAAGATGGCGAGCGTTTCATGGAACGCTATGCCCCCACACTGAAAGATCTGGCTCCGCGCGACTTCGTTTCCCGCTCGATGGACCAGGAAATCAAGGAAGGCCGGGGTTGCGGCGACGGCAGCTACGTGGTGCTCAAGCTCGATCACCTGGGTGCCGAAACCATCCAGAAGCGTTTGCCGTCCATTCGCGAAATTGCGATCAAGTTCGCCAATGTGGATCCCATTAAAGATCCCATTCCCGTGGTCCCCACCATCCATTACCAGATGGGCGGTATCCCCACCAATATTTACGGCCAGGTCGTGTTGTCGCGCAACGGCGAGTCGCAGATCGTCAATGGTCTGTATGCCATTGGTGAATGCGCCGCAACGTCGGTGCATGGTGCGAACCGTCTGGGTACCAATTCGCTGCTCGACCTTATTGTGTTTGGCCGCTCGGCGGGCAACCACATTGTTTCGGTACATCCCGAGCGCCAGAAATCCCACCTGTCCGTGCCCCAGGCGTCGCTCGAAAAGTCGCTCGATCGCGTCAACGCGCTCGAAACACGGACGTCGGGCGAAAAAACCCAGGATGTCGGCAACGCCATTCGCATGTCCATGCAGTATCACTGCGGTGTTTTCCGCACCCTCGATCTGCTGAACAAGGGTGTCGATTCCATCGAGGGCCTGGCCGAGCAGGCAAAGAATATCTACTTCAAAGACAAGTCCAAGGTGTTCAATACGGCCCGCATCGAGGCGCTGGAACTGGAAAACATGATCGAGGTGGCTCGTGCCACCATCAAGTCGGCCGCTAACCGTACCGAAAGCCGCGGCGCGCATGCCTTGTCCGATCACCCCGAGCGCGACGACGACAACTGGTTGCGCCACACCCTGTGGTATTCGGAAGGCAGCCGTCTGGAGTACAAGCCGGTGCAAATGAAGCCGCTTACCGTGGAAAGCTTCCCGCCCAAGGCGCGTACCTTCTAAGTTGATCAGGACACATTGAAATGAGCGAAAAACGTATCGTTAAGTTTGAGATCTACCGCTACGATCCTGACAAGGACGAGCGCCCCTACATGCAGAAACTGGAAGTGGAGCTTCAGCCCACCGACAAAATGCTGCTCGATGCACTGGTGCGCATCAAGAACGATGTCGACGACAGTCTGGCCATTCGCCGTTCCTGCCGCGAAGGGGTGTGCGGCTCCGATGCCATGAATATCAATGGCAAGAACGGCCTGGCTTGCACCACCAACCTGCGCGAGCTCAAAGAGCCTATCGTGTTGCGTCCGTTGCCCGGCTTGCCGGTGGTGCGTGACCTGATCGTTGACATGACCAACTTCTTCGATCAGTACCATTCGATCAAGCCTTACCTGATCAACGACACCCCACCCCCCGAGCGCGAACGCTTGCAAACACCAGAGGCCCGCGAGGAACTCAACGGTTTGTACGAGTGCATCCTGTGCGCCTGCTGCTCGACGTCCTGTCCGTCATTCTGGTGGAACCCCGACAAATTCGTGGGCCCGGCCGGGTTGCTGCAGGCCTATCGTTTCATTGCCGACAGCCGTGACGATGCCACCGGTGAGCGCCTGGACAATCTGGAGGATCCCTACCGTTTGTTCCGTTGCCACACCATCATGAATTGCGCCGATGTTTGTCCGAAAGGCCTGAATCCGTCGCATGCCATTGGCAAGATCAAAGAAATGCTGGTGCGTCGAAGCATTTAACGCATCCGGCCTTTCATGAGCAAACTATCCGAGCTTGAGCGTGCCCGCCTGCGTTGGCGGGCACGACGGGGACTACTCGAAAACGATTTGATAATCACCCGGTTTCTGGATCGGTTCGAGTCTGAGTTAACCGATGTTGATGTTGCTGCCTTGTCTCTGCTTTTCGAGATGAGCGATAACGAACTTCTGGACGTGCTGCTGGCTCGCACCGAACTGTCCGGCGTGTACGACACGCCGGACACCAGACGGTTGGTGGCACAAATGCAGAAGCTGTAATTTTTAAGGAAGATTGTGATGCAATTGTCAGACAAGAAAGCCACACTGTCGTTTTCAGACGGCAGCCCTTCGATCGAATTCCCCGTTTACCAGGGCACGGTGGGCCCTGACGTCGTCGATATTCGCAAGCTGTATGGTCAAAGCGGCATGTTCACGTACGACCCGGGCTTTCTGTCGACGGCATCGTGCGAGTCGGGTATTACCTACATCGACGGCGACAAAGGCCAGCTGCTCTATCGCGGCTACCCCATCGACCAGCTCGCCGTCAGCTGCGATTTTCTGGATATCTGCTACCTGATCCTGAACGGCGAGCTGCCCAATGGCCAGGAGAAAGCCGATTTTGATTCGCTGGTCACCCACCACACCATGGTGAACGAGCAGTTGCACTTCTTCCTGCGCGGTTTCCGGCGCGATGCCCACCCCATGGCGGTGCTCACAGGGTTGGTCGGTGCGCTTTCCGCCTTCTACCACGATTCAACCGACATCACCAACCCGCATCACCGTCACGTGTCGGCCATTCGTTTGATCGCGAAGATGCCCACACTGGTGGCAATGGCGTACAAATACTCCCAGGGCCAGCCGTTCATCTATCCCCGCAACGACCTGTCCTATACAGGCAACTTCCTGCGCATGATGTTCGCCACGCCCTGCGAGGAATATCAGGTGAATGAAGTGGTCGAGCGTGCACTCGATCGCATTTTCATCCTGCACGCCGATCACGAGCAGAACGCCTCCACATCCACCGTCCGTCTTTGTGGTTCGTCGGGCACCAATCCGTTCGCCGCCATTGCGGCCGGCGTCGGCTGCCTGTGGGGTCCGGCGCACGGCGGCGCCAACGAGGCCTGCCTGCAAATGCTTGAAGAGATCCAGGCCAACGGCGGCATCGCCAAAGTCGGCGAGTTCATGGAGAAAGTCAAGGACAAGAGCTCGGGCGTGCGTTTGATGGGCTTTGGCCATCGCGTGTATAAAAACTACGATCCGCGAGCCAAGCTCATGCAGGAAACCTGCAAGGAAGTGCTGTCCGCCCTGGGTCTGGAAAATGACCCGCTGTTCAAGCTGGCCATGGAGCTGGAGCGCATTGCGCTGGAAGATCCGTACTTTGTCGATCGCAAGCTGTACCCCAATGTCGATTTCTACTCCGGCATCGTGCAGCGCGCCATTGGCATCCCCACGTCGCTGTTCACCGCTATTTTCGCGCTGGCCCGCACCGTGGGCTGGATCGCGCAGTGGAATGAAATGCTGTCCGACCCCGATTACAAGATCGGCCGTCCCCGTCAGCTTTACACGGGTGCGCAGGAGCGCGACGTACCCAAGGCACGGGGCTGATCGCTCCATGCCTGCCCGGGCGGCGATTGCCGTCCCGGGTCTTATCTGCGCGCGTTGGTCGCCATTTTCCGGCTGGCCAGCACGGTGGCGATAATGGCCAGCGCAAAGCCCACGGTTTGAAGGGTAAGCGGTTCGTGCGTGAGTGGCACGGCGAATACGATGGCAATAAACGGCTGCAGCAACTGCACCTGGCTGACACGCAGGGTGCCTCCCAGCACCAACCCGCGATACCATGCGAAAAAGCCCAGCCACATGGAAAACACGGCTACGTAGCCCAGACTGGCCCAGGCGACCCAGTGGGCGGGTTGCTCGGGCCACGTAAGTGCCGTACCCACCAGGCTCACCGGCAGATTCACCACCAGCACCCAGCAAATGGCAATGGGCGCCGATAATCGGGCACTGACCTGGGCGCCGGCCACATAGCCCACGGCAGTGGACAAAATGGCGAACAAAAGAAAGATGTCGGCGGTGGACACTTTGCCTTCACCTTGCAGCAGGGCAAACCACACCACCAGCCCAAAGCCCAGCAGCGCGCAACACCAGAACCCCGCCGAAGGGCGCTGACGCATCCACAACGCCCCGACAACGGCCGTGGCCAGAGGGATCAGGCCGCTGATGACGGCGGCGTGCGACGCATTGGTATAGCGCAGTGCCAGACCTAAAAATAACGGAAAGCCGATGGCGGTGCCCAGCGCCGACACGACCAGTGGCGCCCACAGGGCCTTGGGAGGCGCGCCGGCGGCTTTCCAGCGCAGGTACAGTACGCTCAGCAACCCGGCAATGGCGGCGCGCGCCATGGTGACAAATACCGGCGGCAACTGGGGGGCGTCGGCCGGACCGACGGCCAGCCGGGTAATGGGCAGGGTGGCTGCAAAAATGACAACACCGATGAATCCCAGCCACAAACCGCGGGCTTCATCGGAAAGTCCGGAAAACAAGGGTGTCACGTTGGCGTTACCTTCTTCGGGGATGATTGTGTTCTGTTTCGTGCCGATCGACAAAAGACCATAGAGTGGCATAGTACACCTGCTTGCGCAGGGGCCTTCAGTATTGGCAGGTTCAGGGAAAACAAGAAGGAAAAGTATTGCGTCCGGTGCCCCATTTCGTGATACTTTTTGAACTTCCTTGTGTAAGGCATGGCGCCGTCAAGGCAACGTGCGTCGTTCGTTGTTTGTCCTTTTAAGGCAAAGTCGTGGACACATCTACCAGCAGCTCCCCTTCGGCGCCATCCCGTAATCCCGGGGCCCGCGCATCCCGATGGCAGCGCTCCATACCGCTGCCAGTCCTTACCGGGGCGGTGGTGGTGGCAAGCATGCTGGTGCTGGCGGCGGTGTTAATGTGGCAAGGGTCGCAAGCGGCGCGCGCATCGCTGCTGTCGGCGGCGTTTGCCAGTGCCCGCGACATGTCGGTCATTATCAACGAAAAAACCCAGCGCATTCTGTCCCCGGCCGAGGCCACATTAAGGCAGCTGTCGCTCGACCCCCTGGGCGGTTATGACACCCTGGAAGAGCGCCTTGAGCGTTTGCGTGTATTAACCCAGGTGCTGGTCTACGGCGAGCTGGTGTCGGCTGTTTATATAGGGTATGCCGACGGCGACTTCCTGCTGGTTCGTCCTTTGGATGACGCGGCGGTTGCGCGGCAGTTCGATCCCCCGGCGGGCGCACTGTTTCTGGTGCAGTCCATCATGCGCCAACCCAACGGCGATCAAGTGGGCGAATGGCTGTTCTACAACAGCGACCTGAAGCTTCTTGACCGCCGCGCCATGCCCGGCTACCAGTTCGACCCGCGCACGCGCCCGTGGTACCAGTCGGCCCGCGTGCCCGGGCGGCAAACGCTTACCGCGCCTTATATCTTTTTCACCTCGCAGCAAATCGGCCTGTCGCTCAGCCAACCCAGCGATGTCGGCCACGCCATATTGGGGGTTGACCTGGCGTTGTCCGATCTGGGGGCAGAAATGGGCGATCTGCATCGCACGGCCCACAGTGAAATCGCACTGGTCGATGATCTTGGGCGAGTCATTGCCTATAAGGACTATTCACGCGCCCTGGTGCGCGACGGCAGCACCCTGCATTTCCAGAGCCTGGCCGGTTTGAATGTGCCTGCACTGCTGGCGTTGAACGAGCGGGCGGTCTCGCAGAACACACCGGTGTCGTTCACTGTGCAGGGGCAGGACTGGTTCGGCGTTCGCATGCCGCTGCACAGTCTGCCTGACAAGAGTCTGCAAATTTTGTTGGCCGTCCCCGATGCCGACCTGCTGGCGGCGGTGCGGCAAACCCTCAAAACACAATCGTTCTGGACACTGGGCCTGATTGCGCTGCTACTACCTTTTGGCTGGCTGGCGGGGCGTCAGGTGGGGGTGAGCTTGTCCCGTATTACGCGCCAGGCCCAGCAGCTTACGCGCTTTGATTTTTCCCAGCATCAGGCCTCGTCCAGCATGGTGCGTGAAGTCAAGGAACTCGATGCCGTGTTCGGCAACATGTGCGTCACCATGCAGAACTTTTTGCGCACCACCGAAGTGATCAGCTCCGAACCCCGGCTCGACTCCATGCTGCAAGGGGTGTTGGGCAAGCTGGTGGACACCACGCATTGCTCCGTGGGGGCTGTTTACCTGTTCTCCACGCAATCGCATCTTTTTGATCTGGCCGCAGTGGCTCACGATTCGTCGTCACGCCACAATGATGACGAATCGCCGTTTGCGGGTCAGTTGCCCGCCAATTTTCTGGATGCGCCGACCGAAACCGACGGTGAGCTGATCATGCCGTTGCGGGGGCGGCAGAACGAGATTCTGGGGGTGCTGATACTGCATCATGCCGTCGATGACGAACATCGATCAGAAAACTTCCGGGCGTTTGCCCAGAAACTGTCCGGAGCCTTGTCGGTTTCCCTGGAAACACGCAATCTTTTCGCGGCGCAGCAGCGCCTGCTGGAAAGCGTCATCCAGTTACTGGCCGACGCCATCGATGCGAAAAGCCCGTACACGGGGGGGCACTGCGAGCGGGTTCCCGAGCTGGCGGAAATGCTGATCGACAGGCTGAACGATGAGACCACCGGGCCTTACGCCCAGTTCACCATGTCGGATATCGAGCGCTACGAGTTCCGGCTGGGGGCATGGCTGCACGATTGCGGCAAGGTCACCAGCCCCGAGCACATTATCGACAAGGCTACGAAGCTGGAAACGATCTACAACCGCATTCACGAAATCCGCACCCGGTTCGAGGTGCTGTGGCGCGATGCCCAGATCCGGGCATTGAAGGATCTTGCCGATGGTAAGGATCCTGACCAGGTATCCCGCGAGCTGGACGACACACAGCTGCAGCTGCGGGACGATTTCGCCTTTGTGGCCGCCTGCAATATCGGCTCGGAATCGATGGCCCAGGCAGACATCGAGCGGCTGCATCGCATTGGTACCCAAACCTGGCGCCGCCACTTCGATGACCGCCTGGGTTTGTCGGCGGCCGAGCTGCGCCAGTTGCGCGACGTTCCCCTGCAACCGCTGCCGGCTCAGGAATACCTGCTTGCCGACAAGCCCCAGCACCAGGTGCCGTGGGGCAAGCGGCGCCCGCCGGTGGAAATCAATAACCCGGCGAACCAGTGGGGGTTCGACATGCAGCTTCCGGCGTATGCCCGGCACCTGGGCGAGCTGTACAACCTGTTGGTGCGCCGCGGAACCCTGACCCCCGAAGACCGCTTCACGATCAACGATCATATTATTCAAACCTACATCATGCTTCGCCGGCTGCCCTGGCCCGCACATCTGGCCAATGTGCCCGAAATCGCCGCCACCCACCACGAGCGCATGGATGGCAAAGGGTATCCGCGCCGCCTGAATGCGTCGCAGCTTACGCTGTCCGACCGGGTGATGGCGCTGGCCGATGTTTTTGAAGCACTGACCGCCGGCGACCGTCCGTACAAGGCCGCCAAAACACTCACCGAATCGCTGCGCATCATGATTGCCATGGCGGCCGACGGGCATCTCGATCCCCAATTGCTAAGGTATTTTCTGCGCAGCCGTTTGTGGGAGATTTTTGCCTTGAAGTTCATGCATCCCGAACAAATCGATCCGGTCGACATCCAGGCGCTGACGCGCGAACTCGACGAGGCAATGTCTTCGCATGCGTCGCACGGTGCCGGACAGGGCGGGTAGGTGGCAGGGAAGAAAAATGCTGGAACGTGAAATCATCAATGCGTTCAATGGCGCAGCCACCGGGATTGCCATTGCGGATCGCCAGGGCCGGTTTGTGCAAACCAATGCGGCTTACCGCGCGCTGCTGGGGTATTCCGAAGAAGAGCTGCAGTCGCTGGATTTTCTCACGGTTACCCACCCGGACGATCGTCTTCTGAATCAGGAAGAGAACGCCGCCATGCTCAGCGGCGAACGCCGCAGCGCCGTGCTTGAGAAGCGCTATGTGCGCAAAGACGGTTCCCTGGTGTGGGGGCGGCTAAGCCTGTCGGCGCTTCGCGATGACAACCAGGCCATCACCGGGCTTATCGCCATTGTCGAAGACATTACCGAGGCAAAACAGGCACTGGCCCGCCAGGCAGAAACCGAACGCTCCATGGCGACACTGGTGGCGAATCTGCCCGGCGTGGTCTACCGGTGCCGGTTCAACGACCAGTGGACCATGCATTACCTGAGTGCATCGGTTCAGGCGCTGACGGGTTATGAGCCTTCCGATCTGCTCCACGACGCCCGCGTTGCCTACGGCAACCTTATCCACCCGGCCGACCGCCCGGGTGTCAGCGCCGAGGTGGAACGGGCCATTGCCGATGATCGTCCGTTTCAAATGGAATACCGCCTGCGCCATGCCGACGGCAGTTACCGCTGGGTGTGGGAGCAAGGCCGGGCGGTGCGTGCCGAGCCGGATGCCAGCTTGTGGCTCGAAGGCTACATTACCGATATTGACGCCCAGAAATCGGCCGAGACCCGGTTGCAGGAAGCCCAGCGTCAGGCCAGTGCCATTCTGCGCTCGGTGGGGGAAGGTATTTACGGAATCGATATGGGCGGCAATATCACCTTTGCGAACCCGGCGGCCGCCCGCTTGCTGGGGTGGTCCGCCGGCCAGATGCATGGAAAAAACGCCCATGAGCTCATGCATTACCAGTTCGCCGACGGTGCGCCTTTTCCTGCAGATGCCTGCCCCGTCCACGCCACCCTGCGTGACGGCAAATCGCGCCAGATCACTGACGGTTGTTTTTTTCGTGCCGACGGTACCGCTTTTCCGGTCGAGTATGTGGCATCACCCATTGTTTCCGAAGCCGGCGACATCGCCGGTGCGGTTATCAGTTTCAGCGACATCGGCGCCCGGCTGGCTCTTGAAGAACAGGTGCGAAAATCGCAGCGTCTGGAATCCATTGGCCAGCTTACAGGGGGTATT
>JBFWLP010000019.1:0-40206 GCA_050252075.1 Burkholderiaceae bacterium
CTGTATCCAACTTACAGAGACCCCCATGACAGAGATTGAATTTAATGCACTTGCCGCCGACGGGTACAACCGCATTCCGCTCATTGCGGAAACCTACGCCGATCTGGACACCCCCCTTGGCATTTACCTGAAACTGGCACACAACAGCCCCGAGGGCGGACGCAACACCTGCCTGCTGGAGTCGGTGGTGGGCGGTGAGCGTTTTGGTCGCTACAGCTTCATCGGCCTGCCTGCGAAAACCGTGATCCGCTCCCACGGCAACACCACCGAAGTGCTGCACAAAGGCAAGGTGGTCGAGCGCCACGAAGGCGATCCGCTGCAATTCATCGAGCAGTTCCAGCAGCGCTTCAAGGTGGCGCTGCGCCCCGGCATGCCGCGGTTTGCCGGCGGTTTTGCCGGCTATTTCGGGTACGACACGGTTCGACACATCGAACCGCGACTGGGCCCTGCCGTGAAGCCGTTTCCCGCCGGCCAGGACGAAGGCACCCCCGACATCATGCTGCTGCAGATCGACGAACTGGTCATTGTCGATAATCTGGCGGGCAGAACCTACCTGGTGGTATATGCCGATCCCGCTCAGGCCGAAGCCTATGCGCAGGCCAAGCGCCGCCTGAAAGAGTTGCGCCAGAAACTGCGTGCCCCGGTCGTCATTCCCTATGCCTATGCCAGCATGCAAACCGAAAGCCGACGTGATTTCGACAAGGAAGACTACATCAACGCCGTGCTGAAAGCGAAAGAGTACATTGCCGCCGGCGACCTGATGCAGGTGCAGGTTGGCCAGGTCATTGCCAAGCCGTTCCGCGACTCGCCGCTTTCGCTCTACCGCTCGCTGCGCTCCCTGAATCCGTCGCCCTACATGTACTTCTGGAATTTTGACAATTTCCATGTGGTCGGCTCCTCACCCGAGATTCTGGTGCGCCAGGAAATTGTTGCCGACAGCGGCCACCCGAAAACCATGGTCACCATCCGCCCCCTGGCGGGCACACGACGCCGTGGCGCCACCCCCGAAGAAGACCAGGCACTGGCCGAAGAGCTGCAGGCCGACCCGAAAGAGCGTGCCGAGCATGTCATGCTGATCGATCTGGCGCGCAACGACGTTGGCCGCGTGGCGAAAACCGGCTCGGTGAAGGTGACCGACGTCATGACGATCGAACGGTACTCGCATGTGCAGCATCTGGTGTCCAACGTATGCGGCGAACTGAACGATGGCATGAGCAATATGGATGTACTTCGTGCCGCTTTCCCGGCCGGAACCCTGACCGGTGCGCCCAAGGTTCGAGCCATGGAAATCATTGACGAACTGGAGCCGGTTCGCCGCGGCATCTACGGAGGAGCGGCGGGGTACCTGAGCTACGGCGGCGAAATGGACGTCGCCATTGCCATACGCACAGGCCTGATCAAGGACGGGATGCTTTACGTTCAGGCGGCCGCGGGTATCGTGGCAGACTCCGACCCCGAAAAAGAATGGCAGGAAACAGAAGCGAAAGCCCGGGCCGTACTGCGTGCGGCCGAGCAGGTTCAGTTCGGCCTGGACGAACCCATCTGACCCGCACAAGAATTCCGTTTACCGACAGATGCCGCCGCGCCGCGAGTGGCGGCATCAGGAGAGCCTCCATGCTGCTAATGCTTGACAACTACGATTCCTTTACCTACAACCTGGTGCAATATTTTGGCGAGTTAGGTGAAGATGTTCGCGTTTTACGCAACGATCAAACAACTATCGAAGAAATTGAACGCCTTGACCCCGACCGGATATGCATTTCCCCCGGACCATGCTCGCCGGCCGAGGCCGGTATTTCGGTACCACTCATCCAGCATTTCGCGGGTAAAAAACCCTTGTTTGGCGTCTGCCTGGGCCATCAGGCCATCGGCGCCGCTTTCGGCGGCGACATTGTGCGCGCCCGCGAAATCATGCACGGCAAGGTGTCCAGCATTACCCATACGGGCACCGATGTTTTCAAAGGCCTGCCCTCGCCGTTCAACGTCACGCGCTACCATTCACTGGCGATTCGCCGCGACACCCTGCCCGACTGCCTGGCCATCACGTCGGAAACCGCCGACGGCGAAATCATGGGCATGCGCCACAAAACACTTCCGGTGTATGGCGTGCAATTTCATCCCGAATCGATCCTCAGCGAACACGGGCACGCCTTGTTGAAGAATTTTCTGGAACTCTAAGAAGAAGGACAGCCACCATGACCATCACGCCAACCGAAGCACTGCTGCGTTGCATTGAGCACCGTGAAATTTTCCATGACGAAATGCTGCATCTGATGCGCATGCTGATGCGCGGTGAAATGTCGCCGCAACTGGCCAGCGCCCTGATCATGGGGTTGCGCGTCAAGAAGGAGACCGTGGGGGAAATCACCGCCGCCGCGCAGGTCATGCGGGAATTTGCCTTGCCTGTTCCCGTCGCACACCCCAATGAGCTGCTCGACATGTGCGGCACCGGAGGCGACGGCTCCAACACATTCAACATTTCCACAGCCGCGATGTTTGTTGCGGCGGCACAAGGGGTGAAGATCGCCAAGCATGGCAACCGCAGCGCCTCGTCGTCGTCGGGAAGCGCGGATGTTCTGGAGGAACTGGGTGCCAATGTCATGCTGAGCCCGCAAGCCGTGGCCGACAGCATTGATCGCCTGGGTATCGGGTTCATGTTTGCACCGGCACACCACGGCGCCATGAAGAACGTGGCTGCCGTGCGCAAGGAGCTGGGCGTACGCACGATCTTCAATATTCTGGGCCCCCTGACCAATCCTGCCGGCGCGGGCAACCAGCTCATGGGGGTATTTCACCCCGATCTGGTCGGTATCCAGGTGCGGGTACTGCAACGCCTGGGATCACACCACGTGCTTATTGTGCATGGCAAAGACGGCATGGACGAAGCCTCGCTGGGCGCCGCCACACTGGTCGGCGAACTGAAAGACGGCCAAGTCCATGAATACGAAATCCACCCGGAAGACTACGGCATGAGCATGGTGTCGAACCGGTCGATCAAAGTGGGCAATCGTGCCGAATCCGCCGCGCTTGTCAGGGAAGCTTTGGATAACGTGGAGGGTCCGGCTCGTGATATCGTTGCGCTGAACGCGGGTTTGGCCATTTACGCCGGCAACAAGGCCGGCTCCATCAAGGAAGGCCTGAACATGGCCTTTGAGGCATTGGCCAACGGTTCGGCCCGCGCAAAACTCGAAGAATTCTGCAGCTACACACGGAAACTCACCGCATGAACGATATTCTCGCCACTATTCTGGACACCAAGAAAGCGGAAGTGGCCTCCTCGCGCCAGATGCGCAGCGAATCGGAAGTGCTTCGCGAAGCCAAGAGCCGGCAAGACGTGCGCGGCTTCGCCAAGGCCATCGAAGACAAAATTGCAGCGGGCAAACCCGCCGTCATCGCCGAAATCAAAAAAGCGTCCCCTTCGAAAGGGGTCATCCGCGAAAATTTCAATCCCGTTGAAATCGCCACCACGTATGCCGCGCACGGCGCCGCCTGCCTGTCGGTGCTCACCGATGTGAAATTTTTCCAGGGTGCCTACGATTACCTCAGGCAGGCGCGCGCCGCCTGCACGCTGCCCGTGCTGCGCAAAGATTTCATTGTCGACACCTACCAGATCGCACACGCCCGTGCCCTGGGGGCCGACAGCATTCTGCTTATTGTGGCGGCTTTGGCCCCGAACCAGTTGCGCGAGTTCGAAAGCGCCGCCACGGAGCTGGGCATGGACGTTCTGGTCGAAGTGCACGACCGCGCCGAGCTCGACACGGCGCTCAGCCTGAACACCTCGCTGATCGGCATCAACAACCGGAACCTGCGCACCTTTGAAACCTCGCTGCAGAACACGCTGGATTTGCTGGCCGACATTCCCGACACCAAACGGGTCATCACCGAAAGCGGCATCGCCACGCCCGCCGACGTGAAGCTCATGCGGGATCACGACGTACACGCCTTCCTCGTCGGCGAAACCTTCATGCGTGCGCCCGATCCGGGCGTTGCACTGGCCGAGCTTTTTTTCCCCGCTCCCTGACACCCCTTTCCCGGCACGCCCATGTCTGAAATCATCCATCCTTCTCCCGATGTTGACCAGGCACTGGACGGTGCCGAAACCGACCCCTCGCTCCCGAAAGAGCAGGCCAGGGAACGCATTGCCGTCTTGCGCACGAACCTGCTCAAAGCCCAGTACGCCGCCCTGAAGAAGGCCGACAGTGCCTTGCTCATTGTGGTGGCCGGCATTGACGGTGTGGGTAAAGGGGGCTGCATCCGCTTGCTGAACGAATGGATGGACGCGCGCCACGTCAGCACGCTGGCCTTTGGCCCGCCGGGGCCGCAAGTGGCGCAAATGCCTGCTTTGTGGCGCTACTGGGCCGCCATGCCCGCCAAAGGCCAGACGGGCATCGTCTTCGGTTCGTGGTACCACGAACTGTTTGCCGAGCTGGCGGAAAAAAAACCAGACTGGGGTCGGGTGGACCACCTGGCCCAACGCATTCGGGAATTTGAAGACCTGCTGACCCACAACCACGTCAAGGTACTCAAGCTTTGGTTTCACATGTCCCGCGAGGGCCAGGCCGGCCGGGTGCAAGCCCTGCTGTCCAACCCCGATACCGCCTGGCAGGTGGCTCCCATGGATTTGAAGGTCAGCAAGCGATTCGACCGAGCCCGCCGGGCGGGTGCCGTAGCCCTGACGCTCACCCATGCCGCCCATGCCCCCTGGGTAGTCATTCCGTCGGCCGATGACTCACTGCGCAGTGTGCACGCCGGTGATGCCGTGCTGAAAGCGCTCAGAAGCCGCCCTCGCCCCAACCGCCTGCCCCGCACTGCCGTCACCCCGGCGGTTCAGCCTTTGCGGCTGGACACCCTGGACTACGCCGCCGGCATGAGCAAATCCGACTACGAGCCTTTGCTTGCGCAATGGCAGGGCCGCCTGGCCCGCGCCGTACGTCACAAAAAATTTGCATCGAAGGCTCTGATTCTAGCCTTTGAAGGCCAGGATGCCGCAGGCAAGGGCGGTGCCATCCGGCGTGTCACCCATGCACTCGATCCGCGTCAGTTTCGTGCCATCCCCATTTCAGCCCCCACCGACGAAGAGCTGGCCCGTCCCTATCTGTGGCGTTTCTGGCGGCACCTTCCGGAACCCGGCCGCATCGCCATTTTTGATCGTTCCTGGTACGGCCGTGTTCTGGTGGAGCGCGTGGAAGGTTATGCCTCGCAGGCGCAATGGCGCCGGGCCTATCGGGAAATCAACGAGTTCGAGACACAACTGATCGAGAACGGGGCCATCGTGCTGAAGTTCTGGCTGGCCATCACGAAGGAAGAGCAGCTACAGCGCTTCCACGACCGCCAGAAATCACCCTTCAAAACCTTCAAGATCACGCCCGACGACTGGCGCAACCGCAAGCAGTGGGATGCCTACGTGGACGCTGCCAACGACATGTTTGCCTACACCCACACGGCAATGTCCCCCTGGCACCTGGTTTCCGCCAACGATAAACACCACGCCCGCATCGAAGTGCTGAAACAGATCGTGCTGCGGCTGGAAGCCGCCATCAACACATGACACCGACACCCTCCGCTACGGAAGCCGGCGCCCCCCTGGACAACCGCCTGCGCGACGGCCTTCGCGCCCAGTACCGGCACCTGTCACCACGCTGGAAAGCCGTGCTCAACCAGGCACACCTGCTGCCCACCCTGACGGCGCTGGCAAATTTTCTGGATCAACGCCTGACCGAAGGCGCCATCGTTTACCCCCGCCACGTTTTCCGGGCACTGCACCACCTGGAGCCGGAACAGGTCAACGTGGTTATTCTCGGACAAGACCCCTACCATGGTCCCGGACAGGCACAAGGCTTGTCATTTTCAGTGCCCGACGGGCTGGCCTGCCCCCCCAGCCTGCGCAATATCTTCAAAGAACTCGCGCTGGAATACCCCGGTACGCCGCTGCGCAAACGAACCGATCTGTCCGACTGGGCGGCGCAGGGCGTGCTTTTACTGAATGCCTCGCTGACCGTCGAAAACGGCCAGGCGGCCTCGCACGCGAAAAAAGGCTGGGAAGCAGTCACCGACGCCATCATTCAGGCGGTCGCCCAGACCCCGCAGCCTAAAGTCTTCCTGCTGTGGGGCAGTCATGCCCAAGCCAAGCGCGGCCTCATTCAGCAACAATCCGGCGGGCCGGTGAAACTGCTCTCAGCCAACCATCCGTCGCCACTATCCGCCCAACGCCCGCCCGTGCCCTTCATCGGTTGCGGACACTTTGAACAAACCAACCGTTGGCTGCAGGAACACAACCGCCCCGCCATCCATTGGCTGGGCGGCTGAATGGCCCCCCCCGCACAAACCCTTGGTTGACACGCTGAATTCAAAAATGTTACGAAGAGAGAAAACAACGTTGCGCAACGCACGCAACTCATTCCTCATCGGAGACACCACGTATGCAAGTTCAGCTCACCGTGAACGGCAAGCCCGTTCAGCTTGACGTCCCCCCCAACACACTGCTGGTCCAGGCACTTCGCGAACACCTGAAACTTACCGGAACCCACGTGGGCTGCGACACCGCCCAGTGCGGCGCCTGTACGGTACATGTCAACGGCCGTGCAGTGAAGTCATGCAATGTTCTGGCCGCCCAGGTAAACGGCGCGCAAGTTACCACCATCGAAGGCATTGCAGCCGCCGACGGCGGGCTGCACCCCATGCAGCAGGCCTTCAACGACTGCCACGGCCTGCAATGCGGCTACTGCACGCCGGGCATGGTCATGAGCGCCATCGATTTGTGCAGGCAGCACCCTTCGGCAACCGAAGCGGAAATCCGCGAGCATCTCGAAGGCAACCTTTGCCGTTGCACGGGTTATCAAAACATTGTCAAGGCAGTGCAGCAAGGCGCAGCCGGCATGTCCGCCTGACACTTTTCGACTTCCCTTGAAGGAGCTCCACCATGGGTGCAACCGATTTTGCCGGACTGCCGCATATTGGCGAGTCCGTTCCACGCAAAGAAGACTACCGCTTTCTCACCGGCGCCGGCCAGTACGTTGACGACATCACACTCAACGCCCAGGCCTATGCCGTTTTTGTACGCTCGCCCCACGCCCATGCACACATCCGGGCAATCCATACCGATGCGGCCCGCGAGGCGGCGGGGGTGATCGGCGTGTTCACCGGCGCCGATGTGGCCGCCGACAGCATCAACGGGCTGCCCTGCGGCTGGCTGATCACCAGCACCGACGGCTCTCCCATGAAAGAGCCTGCGCACCCGATACTTGCCCAAGACAAGGTGCGTTTCGTGGGTGAACACGTTGCCCTGGTGGTGGCGGAAACCCTGGAGCAGGCCAAGAACGCCGCCGAACTGGTCGATGTCGACTACGACGTCCTGAGCGCCGTCGTCAGCGTGGCCGATGCGGCAAGCGGTGAACCGCTGCACGAGATCGCCCCCGACAACAAGTGCTACACCTGGGCACTGGGTGACAAGGCCGAAGTCGACGCCACCTTCCAGAAAGCAGCCCACGTCACACGGCTCGATCTGGTGAACAACCGGCTCATTCCAACCGCTATTGAACCGCGAGCCGCCATTGGCACCTACGACCGGGGCTCCGACCAGTACACCCTTTATGTGGCGAACCAGAATCCGCACGTGGAACGCCTGCTCATGACCGCCTTCGTCATGGGCTTGCCCGAGCACAAGGTGCGTGTCATTGCGCCCGATGTCGGCGGCGGTTTCGGGGCCAAGATAAACCTGTATGCCGAAGACGTTGCTCTGGTGTGGGCGGCCCGCAAGCTGAACCGTCCGGTCAAATGGACCGCCGAGCGCAGCGAAGCCTTTTTAAGCGACACGCATGGCCGCGATCACATTACCCACGCTGAAATGGCCCTGGACCAGAACGGCAAGTTTCTGGCGCTGCGCGTACATACCCATGCCAACCTGGGGGCCTACCTGGGCACGTTTGCCTCGGCCGTACCCACGATTCTGTACGGTACCTTGCTGGCCGGGCAATACACCACGCCGCAAATCTATGTCGAAGTCGACGCCTGGTTCACCAATACATCCCCGGTAGACGCCTACCGGGGCGCCGGACGGCCGGAAGCCACCTATCTGCTCGAACGCCTGGTCACGCGATGCGCCTGGGAACTGGGCCTGAGCCAGGACGACATTCGCCGGCGCAACCTCATTTCCCAGTTCCCGTATCAAACGCCGGTGGCACTGCAATACGACGTGGGCGACTTCCATGCCTGCCTGGACAAAGCCCGTGAACTGGCCGATGTTGCCGGCTTCGACGCCCGGCGACAGGCCAGCGAAGCCCATGGGCGGCGTCGCGGCATAGGCTATTCCAGCTACATCGAGGCCTGCGGGCTGGCACCCAGCAACATTGCCGGGGCGCTGGGCGCACGGGCCGGCCTGTTCGAATGCGGCGAAATCCGTGTCCACCCCACGGGCAGCGTCACCGTGTTCACCGGCTCACACAGCCACGGGCAAGGCCATGAAACCACCTTTGCCCAGCTGGTGGCCGCCCGGCTCGGGGTAGCGGTCGACGCGGTTGACATCGTTCACGGCGATACCGGACGGGTACCGTTCGGCATGGGTACCTATGGGTCGCGCTCTTTGGCCGTGGGCGGCTCGGCCATTATGCGGGCACTCGACAAAATCGAAGCCAAAGCCAAGAAAATCGCGGCGCACCTGATGGAAGCCAGCGACGCCGACATTGATTTCGCCAACGGGGAATTCACCGTCAAAGGCACCGACAAGAAAGTCACGTTCGGTGAAGTCGCCCTGTCGGCCTATGTGCCACATAACTACCCACTCGATAAACTGGAACCCGGCCTGAACGAAACCGCCTTTTACGACCCCACCAACTTCACTTACCCCGGCGGAACCCACATTTGCGAGGTCGAAGTGGATCCGGCCACCGGCGAAGTGCGTATCGACCGTTTTACCGCCGTCGACGACTTCGGCACCATTGTGAACCCCATGATCGTCGAGGGGCAGGTGCACGGGGGCATTGTGCAGGGTATCGGCCAGGCGTTGCTGGAGAACGGCGTCTACGACCGTGAAACCGGGCAATTGCTCACCGGAAGCCTCATGGACTACGCCATGCCGCGTGCCGATCACATTCCGCCCATCACCCTGGGCCAGGTTTGCACGCCCTGCACACACAACCCCATCGGGGCCAAAGGTTGCGGTGAGGCCGGCGCCATTGCCGCACCACCGGCGGTCATCAACGCCGTGCTCGACGCCCTGCGCCCGCTCGGCGTCACCGATCTCGATATGCCCGCCTCGCCCGCGCGCGTCTGGGAAGCCATTCAGTCTGCTCACGCCTAAGGAGATTCACCATGTACGCATTCACACTGGAGCGCCCCGGTAGCCTGGATGAGGCCGTGAAACAACTGGCCGGCGGAGCCCGGCCCCTGGCGGGCGGCCAGACGCTGCTGGCCTCCATGAAGCTCAGGCTGGCCGACCCGGAACACATTGTCGATCTGGGTGCCGTACCCGGCCTGGCCGATATTCGCCGGCAAGGCGATACGCTGCATATCGGCGCCATGGCACGGCATGCCGATGTCGCCGCCAGCCCCGACGTGCAACATGCCATACCGGCACTGGCACAGTTGGCCGGGAACATCGGTGACCGGCAGGTAAGGGCCATGGGCACCCTGGGCGGATCCGTCGCCAACAACGACCCCGCTGCCTGTTACCCCAGCGCCGTGCTGGCTCTGGACGCCACCGTAATCACCAACCAACGGGAAATCGCCGCCGACGACTTCTTTCAAGGCATGTTCAGCACAGCCTTGCACGACAACGAACTGATCACCGCCATACGGTTTCCTGTTGCACAACGAGCCGCCTACATGAAGTTCCGCCAACCGGCATCGCGCTTTGCGCTGGTGGGGGTTTTCGTTGCCGAAACCAGCAGCGGCGTGCGTGTCGCCATTACCGGCGCAGGCAACGGCGTGTTCCGTCACGCAGCGCTCGAAGACGCCCTGAACAACCAGTTTGCGCCCGACGCTATCGACAGCGTACACATTGACCCCGACGATTTCAGCACCGACCTGCACGCAAGTGCGGCCTACCGTGCCAACCTGGCCAAGGTGCTCACCCGGCGTGCGGTTGCCCGGTGCCTGGGGCAAAACTAAGGTGTTCAACAGCATTCAGGACCTTCGCACGGCGCTGGAACAGGTCGGCTACTACGCCGACAGGTCGTTGGCAACCGCCGTGTTTCTTGCGTTACGCCTGGAGCGCCCTTTGCTGCTTGAAGGCGAACCCGGCGTGGGCAAGACGGAACTGGCCAAAGCACTCAGCGATGCGGTCGGGCGGGTGCTGATACGCCTGCAATGCTACGACGGCCTGGAACAGCGTGAGGCCCTGTACGAATGGAACTACACCGCCCAGTTACTGCATCTGCGCGCGGCTGAACTGGGCCCGGGCGCCGGGGGTACAACCGCCGGCACGTCAAGCGTGGAAACCGAAATCTACAACCCCCGCTACCTGATCCGGCGCCCCTTGCTGCAGGCTCTGGAAGCGCCTGCCCCCGGCGCCGTGCTGCTTATCGACGAAATCGATCGTGCCGACGAGCCTTTTGAAGCCTTTCTGCTGGAGTATCTGGGAGAGTATCAGGTCAGTATCCCGGAATTGGGCACCGTGCGTGCCCGATGCCGACCCATCACCATACTGACCAGCAACCGAACCCGCGAGCTGCACGATGCCGTCAAGCGACGATGCCTGTATCACTGGCTGGATTACCCGGAGCGCAATCGCGAATTACAGATCGTCAGGGCCCAGGTACCGCAGGCCCCCGAGCAGCTCTCCGCCCAGGTGGCCGATTTCGTGGCACGCTTACGCACGCAACCGTTTGCCGGTGCTTTTCAGCGCACCCCCGGCATTGCGGAAAGCGTTGAGTGGGCACGCGCGCTGGTTGCCTTGAACACACTGGTGCTCGATCCGGAAATCGTTCACGACACCGCCGGCATACTTTTCAAGCAACGCGACGACGTTGCGGCCCTGACAGGCGAACTGGCGCAGCAACTACTTACTCCGGAGCCCGCCCCTTCCTTGCAGCCCGCCCCCGCGGCAGGGGTGTCGTAAGCCGCCCGACAGGAAGCCACCATGCAGCTCGGCGATGCCCGCAGCGGAAAATTTTCCGACAACCTGACCGGTTTCGTCCGTGCCTTGCGCCGGGCGGGCGTTCCTGCGGACAGCGCCCGCATCGCCCTGGCCCAACAAGCGGCAATGCTGGTGGGCCTGCACGACAAGCACGACTTGCGAGCCGCGCTGGAAACAGTTCTGGTCAGCCAGGAACAAGATCGCCAGGTCTTTCGCGAGCTTTTCGATGTGTACTTCCAGAACCCCGACATTGAAAAAAAATTGCTCGCCCAAATGCTGCCGCGCGGTCAGGGAAAGCCCGATGCGCCGCAACGCCGCCCGCGCGTCAGCGATGCGCTGCGCGCACCGTCGCCGCCCGGAACGCAGGGGGCGGAATCGGCCATCCGTCTGGATGCCGCCATGAGCGCCAGCCGCATGGAAAGGCTGCGCCAGGCCGACTTCAATCAACTGTCGGCGGCGGAATATCAGCGGGTCGACCAGCTCGCCCGCACCATTGCCTTGCCCTTGCCCATGTTGCTCACCCGTCGCTATCGCGCAGGCTGCCGCGGGCATCAGCTTCACTGGCCGGCGATTGCAGGCCGCGCGGTGCGGCACGCCGGAGAACTCATCCAGCTGCCACGGCGCGAACGCCGCCGCGCTCCGGCCCCGCTGCTGGTGCTGATCGACATTTCCGGCTCAATGGAGCGCTATACACGCCTGCTGCTGGCCTTTCTTCACACCGCCACCCGACGCTACCGTCATCGCGATGTGTTCGCTTTCGGTACCGGCCTGACCGATCTTACGACGGCCTTTCGCCAGGCCGACACCGATGCCATGCTCGCACAGGTGGCCAACCTTGTACGTGACTACGCCGGCGGCACACGGCTGGGTGACGCGCTGCACAGCCTGCACCGCCACCATGCCAGACGGCTGACCGGGCGGCGTACCGTCACCCTGCTGATCACCGACGGACTGGACACCGGGGATCCCGAACCGCTGGAACGCGAACTGTGCTGGTTGCGACACGCGTCGCGCCGTCTGTTATGGTTAAACCCGTTACTGCGTTATGCGGGCTACCAGCCGCTGGCGCGCGGTGCCGGCCCCTTGTTCAGGCAGTCGCACGCCATGCTGGCTGTCCACAACCTTGAAAAACTCGAAGACCTGGCAACCGGCCTGGCAACGATCATGCGATCGTGAAAGCCCGTGCGCCCGCCAACTCGTGGAGACCTTGTTATGGAAATGAAAGCCAGCCGTCAACTGTCCGTCACCCGGCAACAGGCATGGGATGCCCTGAACGACCCCGAGGTCCTGAAATTATGTATTCCCGGCTGCACGCACATTGAAAGCACGGCACCGAATGAATACAACATTGCAACGGCACTGAAAGTGGGCCCGGTATCGGCAAAGTTCACCGGCGCCATCACGTTGTCGGACATCAACCCGCCCGAAAGCTACACACTGAACTTCGAGGGCAAAGGCGGCGCCGCAGGCTTTGGCAAAGGAACGGCAAACGTCAGCCTGGTACCAAACGATGCGGGCTGCGAATTGCATTACTCCGTACACGCCACGGTAGGCGGAAAAATTGCGCAGTTGGGGCAGCGGCTTATCGACGGCACGGCCAAATCCATGGCCGACGACTTTTTCAAACGCTTCGACGACCAAATGCAGGAACGGCACGGCCCGGCATCGGCCGGCCCCCCCGACGACGTCGCGCCCGGCACGGCTAACGATACGGCACCACCGGCCACGCCGGCGCCACCGCCTCCCGCGAAAACATCGCTGCCGCGCTGGGTCTGGGTGGCCGTGGCGGCGGCAGCCATTGTGGTGCTGTTTTCGGCAGGCACCACCTAAGCACCGGCAGGACGGTTCATCATGGAAAATCTGGACGTAATGGTATTGCGCGATTTGCGCAACTGGCGCCAGGCGGGCAAACGCGCCCTGCTGGCCACCGTGGTGCGAACGTGGGGCTCATCGCCCCGGCCCGTGGGTTCGATCATGGCATTATGCGAAGACGGTGCGGTATCGGGGTCGGTATCAGGCGGCTGTATCGAAGACGATCTGATTGACCGCCACACGCGCGCCTACGCCCAGGCCGATCCGGCCCGAAGCCTGCCCAGCGGCCCTCCCGGTTTCGTGAAGTACGGTGTCACCGCCGAGGAAGCCTTCCGCTTTGGCCTGCCGTGCGGCGGCACACTGGAGCTGGTTCTGGAATACGATCCCGATCCAGTACTGCTGGACACCCTGGTTCGCGCACTTGAAAACGGTCGCTCCATGCACCGCTGCCTGCATCTGGCCGATGGCGCTGTTACCCTGGAGCCCGCCCACTCACCCGCACGCCTGAGCATCAACGATACCGATCTGGTCAACACCTTTGGCCCCTCGTACCGGATGCTGCTGATCGGCGCCGGCCACCTTGCCGGCTACCTTGCCACTATGGCCCTATTCAGCGGATTCGACGTCAGCCTCTGCGACCCGCGCGAGGAATACACCCGCAACTGGTCACTGGAAGGAGTTCGGCTGCTCACGGGCATGCCCGACGACGTCGTGCGCGATTTCCGGCCCGACAACCGCAGCTGCGTGCTGGCCCTGACGCACGACCCCAAGCTGGACGATCTGGCGTTGCTGGAAGCATTGGACACCGATGCGTTTTACGTGGGCGCGATCGGCTCACGGCGCAACAACCAGGCTCGCCGTGAACGCATGATGCAGTATTTTGAGAAAACCGAAGCCGACCTTGCCCGCCTGCGCGGGCCCATCGGCATCTACATTGGAAGCAAAACACCGCCAGAAATAGCCGTCAGCATTATGGCCGAGGTATTGGCGGTGAAAAACGGTGTGACGATACCGCGTGACCTGGACGTGGAACACGCCAAGAACACGCGGCAAGCTGCGGATCAGGACTGATTCATCAGCCGGCGAAATCGCCGCGACGTGCGCCACTTTTAGCGCGCGCCGTGGTGGGCTTGCCACTGAACGACGGGCGTGTTGACGGACGGGCGGCAGGCTTGCCTGCACCCTGACCGCGCGTGCTGAACTCGCCACCCGTGCGACGTGCGCCACGATCACCAAACGCGGGGCGGTCGCCGAACGCAGGACGATCACCGAACGCGGGACGGTCGCCAAACGCCGGGCGATCGCCGAAACTGCGACGGTCGCCGCGCGGCGCAAATTCGGCGCGCGGGCTGCGCTCGCTGCGGCCTTCGTACGCAGGCTTGTCGCTGAAACGCGGCTTGCCTTCATAAGCAGGCTTGTCGCCAAAACGTGCTTTTCCTTCGTAGGCAGGCTTGTCACCGGAACGGGGCTTGCCTTCAAAAGCGGGTTTGTCACCGCCAAAGCGTGGCTTGCCTTCGAAGCCGCCACGGCCGCCTGCACCGGCACGCGGACCGCCAAAACGCTTGCCAGCGCCGCCTTTGCGATCAACATAGGTGGGGCGCACGGTTTTCTTGGGCTCCAGACCTTCAATGACATCGGAGGGGATGGGTTGGCCGATGAAGTGTTCGATACGGCGCACTTTATGACGCTCGGAATGAGTGGCCAGCGTAAATGCCAGACCGTCGCGACCCGCACGGCCCGTGCGGCCGATACGGTGTACGTAATCTTCGGCTTGCATGGGCAAGTCGTAGTTCACGGCGTGGCTGATACCTTGAACATCGATACCGCGAGCGGCAACGTCGGTGGCCACCAGAATGCGCAGGCGCTTGTTCTGCAGCAGACCCAGCGTACGTGTGCGCTGACGCTGGTTCATGTCGCCGTGCAATGCGGCGGCGGCAAAGCCCTGCTCTGCCAGGCGGTCGGCCAGATCGTCGGCGCCGCGCTTGGTGGACGTGAAAACAATCGCCTGATCCAGACTGGCATCGCGCAGCAAGTGATCCAGCAAACGCAGTTTGTGGTTGTTGTCGTCGGCGTACAGCAGGCTTTGCGTAATGTTGCTGTGTTGGGATTTCTGGCTGGTGAGCTGGATTTGCTCGGGGTTGCGCATCATTTGCGCGGCAAGCCGGGCAATCGTGCCGTCGAGCGTTGCCGAGAACAGCAGCGTCTGACGCGACTCGGGCGTACGCGCCACAATGGTTTCGATGTCTTCGATGAAACCCATATCGAGCATGCGGTCAGCTTCGTCGAGCACCAGCGTGTGCACCGTGGACAAATTGACACGCTTGGCTTGCAGGTGATCGATCAGGCGGCCAGGCGTTGCCACCAGCACATCAACGCGACGCGACAGTGCCTTCAGCTGCGCACCGTAGGGCATGCCGCCTACCACCGTGGCGATCCGCAGATCTTTGATGTGGGCGCCGTACTGTTTGGTGGCATCGGCCACTTGCATGGCCAGCTCGCGGGTGGGTGTCAGTACCAGCACTTGCACGCCACTGCCTTTGTTGGCGGGCATGCTTGCGATACGATTCAGGGCGGGCAACATGAACGCAGCGGTCTTTCCGCTGCCGGTCTGGGCGGAGACCATCAGGTCGGTGCCGGCCAGTGCCCGGGGAATGGAAGCGGCCTGAACAGGGGTAGGCTCGGTAAAACCGGCCTTCAGCACGGCAGACAACAACGAAGGGGAAAGACCCAGAGTTTCAAAAGACATGACTATCCTTTTGCCGAAAACGGCAACACAAGGCACGGGCGTATTATGAGAAACGCGTGCGCAGGTTGATTGGAGCATCGTGCCGACCAAATCAACCCAGCATGTGACGTGTTCAGCGGAACACGATAAAAGGTTCGGAGGTCAGGGAGCGATGGCACACGGCATGGGTGCTGAGAAATCAGTCAACTGCTAGCAACAGCCTGTGGCTGCAAGAAAATGCCGGGTGCTTCGAAAATTGCAGTGCCCGTATTATAGACCACAAAACTTACTGGGGGAAACCCTTATTTCATGCAAATGACTAAATTGTTGCAACGCGACATCACAGGGCTGGTGCTCGCCGCCGGCCGGGGCAGGCGATTCGACCCTTCGGGCATCCATAACAAACTGCTTCAGCTGCTGCCTGACGGCCGGCCGGTTATTGTGGCCGGCATCGACGCCATGCGTGGTGCCGGTGTGGACGCGGTGGTGGCCGTCGTGCCGCCCGACAGCACGGCGCTATGCCGCGTGCTGATCAGTGCAGGCGCCCGGGTGGTTGAATGCCCAACGGCCGACTCGGGTATGGCGGAAAGTTTGAAAGCCGGCATTCTGGCCACCTCGCCGACATGCGGGTGGGTCGTTGCCCTGGGTGACATGCCGTTTGTAAGCGCATCCACGATCGCGCAGTTTGCTCACGCCCTTTGCCACAGCGACGGCAGCAGCGCAGTGGTACCATGGTTCGGCCACCGGCGAGGCAACCCCGTGGCCTTTCCCGTGGCATGGCGGCAGCGTTTGCTGGGCCTGTCGGGCGACGAAGGCGCGCGTCGGCTGCTGAGCCGAAACCCCTCACTCCACCTTCAGGTTCAGGATGCAGGCATTCTGCGCGATGTCGACCGCCCGGAAGACCTGAGCGGCAGCGGCAGCGGCAGCGGCAGCGGCAATGATGAAAGCCTGGTTTGAGCAGGCCGCAGAAGCACCGTAAAATCAGGAGCAAGCCGCCATTGCGGCAAGCAGCGCCGACCCCATTCCTTGTCGCCTATGAAATCACTGGCTTTGCGCCCCTTACTGCTGTCGTTTTTGCTCAGCCTGCCGCTGTGGGTTATTTTTGATAACTTCATTGTTGCCTTGGTGGTTGCGCTGCTGCTCGGCTTTCTGGTCAGCATGTGCCGCAGCCTGTACCTGATCAACCAGAACAAGCTGAACACTCGCCCCCAGGCGCCTACCGGCAAATCCGAATCCAGGCGCTGATTTCCGCCTGGCCGCATCACAGCATCGCCATCCCGTCACAGGAATCTTCGTGCACCCGTCAACCACGCCCCCCCAAGGACTGTCGCCACTCGATGCGGAGTCTGCAGCGCATCGAGCCCGCATGATGACGCACCTTCAGGCGCAACTGGCGGGCCGGCCCGACCGGTTCATGCCTCTGGAGCACTGGATGGATCAAGTGCTTTATGCCCCTGGCCTGGGGTATTACGTGGCGGGCAACACAAAGTTCGGCAGCGGCCTGCCCGAGGGCGACTTCACAACCGCACCGGAGCTGTCGCCGGTCTTCGGCGCCACGCTTGCGCGCCAGGTGCAACAGATTCTGACCCAAACAGCCAGCCTCGACATTCTGGAGTTTGGCGCCGGTACCGGCGCGCTGGCGGCTGCACTGCTGCCCGAGCTGGACCGGCTGGGTATCCGGGCACGCTACCATATTCTTGAAGTTTCGGCCGATTTGCGGGAGCGCCAGGCGCGGCGACTGGCCGCATTGAATCTTCCCGTCCGATGGCTGGATACGTTACCCCAGGCATTCTGCGGGTGCGTACTGGCCAACGAGGTGCTCGACGCCATGCCGGCCACTGTTTTCCAATGGGGTAGCGACGGTATCCTGCGTGAAGTGGGTGTGCGTCCGGCCATTGGTCCGGATGCGGCCCCTGATTTCGAACTGGCCACACGAACAGCCCCTGAAGAGCTTCAGCATCTGGTCGCGCAGCGCGTTCCACCGTTTCCGGGCTATCAGTCCGAGCTGAACCTGCGCGCCGAAGCGTGGGTGCGCGAAATGGGAACCTGGCTGACCCGCGGCGCCGCACTGCTGATCGACTACGGATTCCCCCGGCGCGAGTACTATCATCCCCAGCGCGCCGAAGGCACCCTCATGTGCCATTTTCGCCATCATGCGCATGCCGGCCCCCTGGTGCATCCCGGCCTGCAGGACATTACGACACACGTTGATTTCACGGCCATGGCCGACGCCGCGCTAGCGGGCGGCCTTGACGTACTGGGGTACACGTCGCAGGCACGCTTCCTGATGAACGCCGGCATCGCGGAACATTTGGCGGGCGCCAACCCCCGTACGCTGTCGGCGGTTCAAAAGCTGCTTTCCGAAGCTGAAATGGGGGAACTGTTCAAGGTACTGGCAGTAGGACGGGGGATGGAACCCCCTTTGCTGGGCTTTACGCGCGGCGACCGGCGCGACGCGCTATAGCGCCGCAAGAGCATCCAGGCGCGCCTGCTTCAGGGCCGCCTGAATGGCTGCGGCGTTACCGGGGTGCAGACGCGCAATCGACCCGGCATCAATGGCACGGACGGCATTCAAACGAGACTGCCACAACCCCAGGTTCACCGGACACACACAGCCCGCCGCCTGGAGCACCGCCACGAACCGTTCGGGCTTGCGGAACGCATCGCCTTCTTGCATGAGCGCAAGGTTATCGGCGGCGGTATCGTTCCCCGACAACAAATGATTCAGAAATATCGCCAGCAACCGCGCATGATCGATGCATTCGCCCGGTGCCTTTACATGGCGCGCCACCGAATCGGGCGAGGCACTGACGCGGCAGGCCAGTGCAAAACGGCCTGCTACCGACAAACCGCGCTGCGCGGCGCATGACAATTCGCGCTGCAGGCTGTCGGGGCAAAACGTAAACCCAGGGAGCACTCGCGTCAATGCCCCCGTATCGGCCAGAACCTGAAAAAAACGGGCCGGCTCGGCGGTTTGCAACCCTTTCGCAATTTCCTGCCAGATGCGTTCAGGCACCAGCGCATCCACCTCGCCCTCGTCGACCAGGCGCCGCGCCAACGCCATGGTTTCCGGGGCAATGGAAAAGTCGGGGAAACGGGCGGCAAAACGGGCCAGGCGAAGCAGGCGCACCGGATCCTCGGCAAAAGCATCGCCGACATGGCGCAGCACACGCTTGCGAATGTCGCCCTGCCCGTTCAACGGATCCACCAGACGACCGTCAGACGCGAGCGCAATGGCATTGACCGTCAGGTCACGACGGCGCAGGTCGTCTTCCAGAGAGACATCGGTACCGGTATAAAAGGTGAACCCCTTGTAGCCTCGCCCCGACTTGCGTTCGGTACGCGCCAACGCGTATTCCTCGTGACTGACGGGGTGCAGAAACACCGGAAAATCGCCACCCACCGGCGTAAAGCCTCGGGCGGCGAGTTCCTCGGGAGTGGCTCCCACCACAACCCAGTCACGATCGCCGGCGGCACGCCCCAACAAGGCATCGCGCACGGCGCCGCCCACCACATACACCGACAACCCCGCCACATGGGCGTCGTGAGCCACCGACGCCACCAGGGCCGAAAACCGCAGGTCAGTCATCAGGGCAAAGCCACCTGCCGGCCGGGCTGGGGAGCCACCGTTCCCAGGCGGTCTTTGAGCGATTGCGGCTTGCCGGTGAACAGCAGCGCGTAATACGTGGCGTTGGACATTACATTCTTGACGTACAAACGGGTTTCGGTAAAGGGAATGGTTTCCGCAAATATGGCACCCTCGACCGGCGTTAACAGTTTGGAACGCCACTGCACAGGGCGACCCGGCCCGGCGTTGTAGCCGGCCGTGGCCAGAATTTCAGATCGATTCAGATCGTCAAGCACCATGCTCAGGTAGCGGGTACCCAGAATAGTGTTGACGTCGAAATCGTTGACATCCGATTGCCGGAAATCGTTCATGCCTATCTTGCGGGCCACCCAGCGCGCCGTGGCCGGCATCAGCTGCATCAGCCCGGACGCACCCACGCGTGAACGCGCATCGGTGATGAAACGGGACTCCTGGCGAATCAGGCCGTAAACCCACGCTGGATCCAGATCCACTTCGCGGGCTTTTTCCGTGACACGCCCTTCAAACGGGGCAATGAAACGCTGCGTGAAGTCGATCTCGTTGCGGGTCAGCAACGAGGTGTTGACCACGCGATCATAGATTTGCTGCTCGCGGGCGAACTCGGCCGCCGCCAGCAACTCGCGGTCGCTCATGCCGCGCAACGCGTAGCTCCATTCAGGCACCGCTTCGGCACGCCAGCCCAGGTCGAACAGTGCCACGGCACGCTGCAGGCCCGGGTGATTGCGGGCATTTTGCAACTCTTGCGGCGTAACGGGCGCCGGACGAGGCGGAATGGCAATGGATCGTCCAAGTTCTTCAGTGGCCAGCTGGCCGTAAAAATCGAATTCGCCGGCAATGGCCTCGTAGCGCTGCTGCGCGAGCTGGGGGTTGCCCAGCGCTTGCTGGGCGCGGCCGTACCAGTACATCCAGACGGTTTCCGACGCCTGGCGCTTGGACATGCGCTGGATGGCCTTGGCCACCTGGTTCCAGTCGATCGGATTCTGGCGAAGTTCGGAACGCACCTGCCACGCATGGTTGTAATCGGTCAAGGGAAAGCTGCCCGATTGGCGATACCACTGCACGGCATTGGGTTCTACATTCAGTGCCGCCACCAGACCAAAGTGGCTCCACACCCACTGCATGTCCTGCTGGGACAACCGTGACGCCCAGCGGGTTTGGGCGTACGTGGCGTTTTGCGCGCGATTGTCGCCGTAAGCCAGGCGTGCCAGCGCAAACGTGGTCAGCTCGTGCTGGGTTCGGCTTTTGGGCACGGGCGCCTTCTCCAGCCAGGCACGGGGATTTTTCATAATGGCGCTGAAACTGTTCATTTCGGCGCCATCAAACAGAATGGCGGCCATGCGGCGAATGTTCCCGGTGCGGTTCGTTTCCACCAGCTCGCGGAACAGCCACTGCTGCTCTGCCCAGGGCAGGGCTTTATCGGCCGCCAGTTGATCCAGGAGCTCCCAGCAGGTGCCGACAGGCTTGAATTCGCTGCGCAGTTGCTGCAGGTCGACCTTGCCGCCCGTTAAATGCAGGGCCAGCCAGTAGGCGCACGTTTCCGTGGTGTTCGCATTGACCAGGGGCCATAGATCGACCGCCAGACGATAATTGCCCGAACGCGCGGCCGCGACCAGCCAATCGCCCTTTAGCCGGTCGGCCAGGTAGCCTGAAGGGTGCGTTTGCATGAACAGGCGCATCTCGTCGTCGGGTACGGGAATGGTTGGATCAACCAGCTTGCGGTGCAAATGCCAGTATTCGGCATAGGTACCCAGCACCGGATCGGTTTGGGCCAGAGGCACCAGACGCTCAAGCGCGTCCCATTGCTTGCGATTGCGTGCCTCGCGCGCATCGACAACAGCCTGCCGCGCCCCGGGCGGCACCACCAACGACACGCGGGGTTCCGGCGCGGCAGGTGCGGTTGCGGTTGCCGCCAGCGCAAGCTGCCGCTCGCCGGATTCCTGGGCCGACTGCCCGGTACGCTCGGCACCGGCACACCCCACCACACCCGCAAACAGGGCGGCAGACACCCCGAACCGACGCAGCAGCGTTCCCGCCTTGCCGGACACACGCGACGTTTTCTGATACCGTTGCTTTTGACATGCCATACTGACCTGACCCCACTAAAAACACATTATGACCGACCCTACCACCCCCGGTACCGCGCAGCTTCGCGCCAGGCTGAAACAATTGCGCGAACAGCAAAGCCCGGAAGACACCTACCGCGGCGCCTTGCTGATACGCGGCCGTCTGTTCACCTGGCTGGCCACAACCCGCACCCGCTTGCGCGATGCGGGCAAGCCCGAGCCCGACACCATTGCGGCCTTCTGGCCCCTGCCCCACGAGCCCGAACTGCAACCCTTGCTAAGGCAATGGGTACAAGAGGAAGGATACCGCGTCTGTCTGCCTGTCGTCACGGGTGCAGACGAACCGTTGCAATTTCGGCTGTGGTCACCCGACACCCCCATGACCGCGGGGGCTTACGGCATACAGGAACCCGCCGGCGACATCGTGCCGGCCCCCGATGTCATACTGGTACCCACCCTGGGCTACACACGCCGGGGCGACCGCCTGGGCTACGGCAAGGGCTACTACGACCGCACGCTGGCAGCACTGCGCGCCACCGGGCACCCGTTTGTCGCCATCGGCATCGCCTGGGCCACGGGCGACCTTAGCGGCCAGCCCTACCAGCCTGCCGCGCACGACCAGCCGCTCGACGCCATACTGACCGACAAGGGCTGGGCGGTGCCTGCACCCGTACTGGAATAAGCCACTAGCGGGGGCTGAGCCCCTGCCATATCGTGCGGGTGATGTCGGCGTTGTTCAGCGTGTAAAAATGCAGGCCGGGCGCGCCGCCATCGAGCAACCGCTGCGACATGCCGGTAATGAAGTCGATGCCGAAGGCGCGAATCGACGCCTTGTCATCGGCGTAATCGGCCAGTTTCAGCCGCAGCCAGCGGGGGATTTCAGCACCACACATGCTGGAAAACCGCGCCAGCTGGGCATGGTTGGTGATGGGCATGATGCCGGGCACGACGGGCACATGAATGCCTTTGGCCTGGATACGGTCGACAAAATGCCAGTAGGCGTCTGTGTTGAAGAAATACTGCGTAATGGCGCTGTTCGCACCCGCCTGTATTTTTTCGGCGAAATGGTCGATATCGGCCGACAGGCTGGCCGCCTGGGGATGCATTTCGGGGTAGGCCGCCACTTCTATGTGAAACCAGTCGCCGCTGTGATGGCGGATGAACGCCACCAGGTCTGCCGCGTAATGCAGGTCGCCGCCCCCCGACCCCATGCCCGACGGCATGTCACCGCGCAAGGCCACAATACGCTTGACGCCCATGGCACGGTAAGAGTCGAGAATGTCAGCCAGTTGGCGACGCGTGGACCCGATGCACGACAAATGGGGTGCAGCGTCGCAACCCAGTTGCTGCATGAGCTTGACGGTATCGGCCGTTCCGCTGCGTGTGGAGCCGCCGGCACCGAAGGTGACGCTGACATAAGCCGGCTGCAACGCCACCAGCTGCTGTGCCGACAGTTGCAGCTTCTGCTGCGCCGCGTCGTCGCGCGGGGGAAAAAATTCCAAACTGATAGTCTGGATTGAAGAATGTGTCATGAAGCCAATAAACCCGACAAAAGCCCTGAAACCAGGCTATAGACTACGGCACCGATAAGAGCCCACCAGAAGCCGTTCACCTGGAACCCTTTCAGTATGGAGCCCGCGAACCAGAACACCAGCGCATTGAGCACCAGCAGGAACAGGCCCAGCGTAACCACCGTAATGGGCAGGGTGAGAAGTATGAGAACGGGTTTGACCAGGGCGTTTAGCAGGCCCAGCACCAGCGCCGCGATCAGCGCCGAACCGAACGAAGCCACCGTGATGCCCGGCAAAATGTACGCCACGACCAGCAAAGCTACGGCGTTCAGGATCCAGATAAGAATAAGTTCCATGATGAAGAGCCCTCCCTGGGCAAACCCGGATTAGCAAAAAGTTTAGTAGCGATAGTGATCGGGCTTGAAGGGCCCGTTCACCGGCACGTTGATGTAATCGGCCTGCGCCTGGCTGAGCGGCGTAAGGCTGACCCCCAGCTTTTTCAGGTGCAGACTGGCCACTTTTTCGTCCAGATGCTTGGGCAACACGTAGACTTTGCCGGTTTCGTAGGCATCAGCGCGTGTGAAGAGCTCGATTTGCGCAATGGTCTGGTTGGTGAACGACGCCGACATGACGAACGACGGATGGCCGGTGGCGCACCCCAGGTTCACCAGACGGCCCTTGGCCAGCAGAATGATGCGCTTTCCGTCGGGGAAAATGACATGGTCCACCTGGGGCTTGATCTCTTCCCAGGCCAGGTCTTCAATGGCGGCGACATCGATCTCGTTGTCGAAGTGGCCAATATTGCACACAATGGCCTGGTCCTTCATGCGCGCCATGTGCTCGCGCGTAATGACGTGGTAGTTGCCGGTGGCCGTTACGAAGATATCGGCCTTGTCGGCCACTTCATCGAGCGTTACCACGCGGTAGCCTTCCATGGCGGCCTGCAGCGCGCAAATGGGATCGATTTCCGTCACCCATACCTGGGCGCGCAGGGCGGCCAGCGCCTGGGCGCAGCCTTTGCCGACATCGCCGAAGCCGCAGACCACGGCAATTTTCCCGGCAACCATGACATCGGTGGCGCGCTTGATGCCGTCGACCAGCGATTCACGGCAGCCGTACAGGTTGTCGAACTTGGATTTGGTGACCGAGTCATTCACGTTGATGGCGGGAAAAGCCAGCTCGCCCTTTTTCGACATCTGGTACAGGCGATGCACCCCGGTAGTGGTTTCCTCGGTTACCCCCTGAATGCAAGCCAGGCGAGTGGAGTACCACTTGGGGTCACGGGCCAGCGTGGCCTTGATCGATGCAAACAGCACGCGCTCTTCCTCGCTGCCGGGCTTGCCGAGCACCGAGGCGTCTTTTTCGGCACGCGCACCCAGATGCAGCAACAAGGTGGCATCGCCGCCGTCGTCAAGGATCATGTTGGCATGATCGCCGTTGGGCCATTCAAAAATCTTGTGGGTGTAATCCCAGTAGTCTTCGAGGGTTTCACCCTTGACGGCGAACACGGGCGTGCCCGACGCCGCGATGGCGGCAGCCGCGTGATCCTGGGTGGAGAAAATATTGCACGATGCCCAGCGCACGTCGGCGCCCAGGGCCTTCAGGGTTTCGATCAGCACCGCCGTCTGGATGGTCATGTGCAAACTGCCCGCAATACGGGCGCCCTTCAGGGGCTGCGAGGCCGCGTATTCCTCGCGGGTGGCCATGAGGCCGGGCATTTCGGTTTCGGCAATGGCGATTTCACGGCGGCCCCAGTCGGCCAGGCCCAGATCGGCAATTTTGTAGTCGGAAAAAACGGTATCTGCAACAGTATTCATGGTGGTTCATCCGGTTGGCCTGATCAGCCAAAGCACAGGACGGGAACCCGATGCCCATCTTCGCCTGACCAGGAGAACGATGAGCGCCGTTGCAAAAAAGAAACGCATTCCGAGCCTAGCGGGTGGCAGAGCCAGCACCGTTGCAGCGCCCCTCGGAATGTCAGGAAGGATTGTAACTTAACCCTGGCGACGGGGGTAGCCCTGCGCCCGGATGCGCTGCCACACAGCGGCGCGCTCCTCGGGCGACAGGAAGACCCAGTTGGCAACCTCCATGGCCGTGCGCCCGCATCCGCGACAAATTTCGTCGTACAGCGTGGAACACACCGCCACGCAGGGCGAGTCGGTGGGATCCAGGCTGTACGCGGCGTCGCGGGGTGTGCCAGCGTTGGTCATGGCAATACGGCTCAGACGGCCGCCTTCAGTTCCTGCGCCTTATCGGTGGCTTCCCAGGTGAACTCGGGTTCGGAACGGCCAAAGTGCCCGTAAGCCGCCGATTTGGCGTAAATGGGGCGCAACAGATCGAGCATGTTGATGATGCCTTTGGGACGAAGGTCGAAATGCGCGCGCACGAGCTTGGCAATTTCGTCGTCGGGAATAACCCCGGTGCCCTCGGTGTACACCGTGATGTTGATCGGTTCGGCCACCCCGATGGCGTAACTGACCTGCACCTGGCACTGACGCGCCAGGCCCGCCGCCACAATGTTCTTGGCCACGTAACGGGCCGCATACGCGGCCGAGCGGTCAACCTTCGAGGGGTCTTTGCCCGAGAACGCACCACCGCCGTGGGGGCAGGCACCGCCATAGGTATCGACAATGATCTTGCGGCCGGTCAGGCCGCAATCGCCTTGCGGACCCCCGATAATGAACTTCCCGGTGGGGTTGATCAGGTAGCGCGTTTTGGGGGTTAACAGCCCCTCGGGAAAGCACGGCTTGATGATGCGGTCGATCACGGCTTCGTGGATATCGGCCTGGGAAATATCGGGGTGATGCTGGGTGGACAGCACCACGGTATCGACCTCGACGGGCTTGCCATTCACGTAGCGGAAAGTAACCTGCGACTTGGCGTCGGGGCGCAGCCACGGCAGGCTGCCGTCTTTGCGCAGCTCGCTCTGGCGCTGCACCAGACGGTGCGCATACCAGATGGGCGCGGGCATGAGGTCGGGCGTTTCATCGCACGCGTAGCCGAACATCAGGCCCTGGTCGCCCGCCCCCTGGTTCAGGATTTCTTCGGGGCTGCGATCCACGCCCTGCGCAATATCGGGCGATTGCTTGTCGTAGGCCACCAGCACCGCGCAGCCTTTGTAATCGATGCCGTAATCGGTATTGTCGTAACCGATGCGCTTGATGGTGTCGCGTGCGACCTGAATGTAATCGACGTTGGCCTTGGTGGTGATTTCACCAGCCAGCACCACCAGCCCCGTGTTGCACAGCGTTTCGGCGGCCACACGCGAGTTTGGGTCTTGCTCAAGGAGAGCGTCGAGGATGCTGTCGGAAATCTGGTCGGCCACCTTGTCGGGATGGCCTTCGGAAACGGATTCGGAGGTGAAGAGAAAATCGTTGTTTGCCACTGCGATACGTCCTTGGAGGAGCCGGCGCGGCGCCGGCATGGAGGTTGAACGGAACGCGTTGCACCTCGGGGCTTGCCGTGCAGCTGCCAACAGGGCGCGACGCTTTAGCGGAATTTATATCGCCCCGCAAGTTGTCGGTTAACTCGGCGATGAACCCCATTTTAAGCGAAAATACGATCTTTTACTGATTTGCCCGCACCCGGATAACGGTTTTGCCCCGGTTCGCCGCGCCTGCTTATGGTTCTGTTTTTATTTCGCTGTCTCGCCACGCTTCCCTTATCGCTTCTGCACCGCCTGGGCCGTGTACTGGGGCTGCTGGTGTATGTGTGGCCGGGGCGTTACCGGCGGCGGCTGCAATCGAACGCCGCACAGGCGGGCTACCCCGCCCCCGCATTCGCGCGACGCGCGGCGGCGGAAACGGGCGCCATGATCCTGGAAACGGCCAAAGTCTGGCTGCGCACACCGTATTGTCTGGCACGCACCTTCAGCCACGACGATTCCCTGGTGCGCGATGCGCTGTCCGAGGGCCGGGGTATTTTGTATCTGACCCCGCACCTGGGCTGCTTCGAGATCACAGCCCGCTATTTATTGCAGCACGGGCCCATTACCGTCATGTACCGCCCTCCTCGCCAGGGCTTTCTGGAACCCGTCATGGAACAGGCGCGCACCATGTCGGGCTTGCACGCCGTACCAGCCACACTACAGGGCGTTCGCCAGTTCGTGCGTGCCCTGAAACGCGGAGAAGCAGTCGGCATGCTGCCCGACCAGGTACCCAGCGGGGGCGACGGCGTGTGGGCGCCGTTCTTCGGCAAGCCGGCCTACACCATGACACTGGCGGGAAAGCTGGCCCTGCAAACCGGCGTAGCGGTGATTCTTACCGCCGGCGAACGCCTGCCGGGCGGAGCCGGCTGGAAAATTCACTATCGCCGGCTGCAAGAACCCCTGCCCACCGAGCCGCAGGCCCTGGCAGCCTATATCAACCTGGCCATGGAAGCCCTGATCCGCGAATTTCCCGAGCAGTATCTATGGAGCTATAACCGCTACAAAATTCCCGACGATGCGCCACCTCGACCCGAGGCGACGCCATGAAAACAGCCCGCAAACTGGCGCTGCTGCGCGGGCTGTTTCGCTACCTGGGCAACCGCCCCTACCCGACCCGCCGACGCTGGGCGGCCGTTCTGGGCTGGCTGGCCCCTGTTGTGATGCGGTCGCGCGCCCGCATAGTACGTACCAATCTGGCGCTTTGTTTTCCCGAACGCTCGCCCCAGGACCGCGAGCTCTGGCTGAAGCATCATTTCCAGCTTCTGGCCCAATCGGCCGTAGATCGCGGGCTATGCTGGTATGGCCCGGCATCCACCATCATCAACACCACACCCATCACGGGCCTGCACCATCTGGAAACCCTGCTTCACGAGCAACGACGCATTATTTTGCTGGCACCGCATTTCATCGGGCTTGACGCCGCCGCCACCCGCCTGACGCTTTTCTTGCGCGAGTCGGCAACGCTGTACACCCGCCAGCGGGATCCGGCCGTGGACCAGATGGTGCGTGAAGGACGCGGGCGTTTCAACACCGTTCACCTGATCGGCCGGCACGACGGCGTGCGCGGGCTGGTACGCCGGTTACGCAGCGGTGTTCCGGTTTACTACCTGCCCGATATGGATTTCGGCATCGACGGCGCCGCCTTCGTACCCTTTTTCAACGTCAAGGCCGCCACCCTGACCACCACCGCGCAACTGGCAAAGAACTGGAACGCCGCCGTGGTTCCCGTTATCAGCCGGCTCGACCTGAAAACCGGCCGCTACCACATCCAGGTCATGGAGCCGCTGCCCGATTTCCCCGGCCATGCCACCGCGCAACAGGCCACGCAACGGCTCAATGCCCTGATTGAAGAATGGGTTCGAGTCGACCCCGCCCAGTATTACTGGGTGCACCGCCGATTCAAAACCCGGCCCGACGGGGAAGAACGATTTTATTGATCCACACGGCCGGCATGGCCCGGCAAGGTGTGGCACCTGGCACACACCTGTCACCACAACCGGCATGAATCCGGGATAATAAGCCCCATGATCTGGAACTTTGTAAAAATGCACGGCGCCGGCAACGATTTCGTTGTGCTCGACGGTGTTCGCCAACCCATCGAAATGACGCCGGAACGGGCTCGGGCCCTGGCCGACCGCCATTTCGGCATCGGCGCCGACCAACTGCTGGTGGTAGAAGCGCCGTCGCACCCCGACGCCGACTTCCGCTACCGCATTTTCAACGCCGACGGCAGTGAAGTCGAACACTGCGGCAACGGAGCGCGCTGCTTTGTGCAGTTTGTGCACGAGCAGGGGCTGTCCCGCCGCAATCCGCTGCGGGCGGAAATTCGCACAGGCCTGATCACGCTCGATCACCGCGGGCCGTCCGGCGTATCGGTACAAATGGGCCAAACCCGCTTCTCTCCGAACGATGTCGGTTTCGACACCACAGGCCTTGCCGGCGAGCCCTGCGGGAACGATACCTTGTGGCATCTTCCCCTGCCCGACGGCAGCACGGCGGCGCTTTCGCTGGTGGCCATTTCCAACCCGCATGCGGTACAGGTGGTCGACAACGTTGACACCGCGCCCGTCGCCACCGCCGGCGCGCAGATCGAGTCGCACCCGCGCTTTGCCAATCGCGTGAACGCGGGCTTCATGCAAATCATCGATCGCCACAGCATCCGTCTTCGCGTCTACGAACGCGGTGCAGGTGAAACCCTGGCCTGCGGAACGGGTGCCTGTGCAGCCGCCGTCGCCGGCATACGGCGCGGGCTGCTCGACAGTCCGGTCACCGTGCACACACGCGGGGGCACGCTGGTGATCGAATGGAACGGCGGCGAAATCACCATGACCGGGCCGGCCACCACGGTATTCAGCGGGCAGGTCGATATCGACGCCCTCACCCAACACGCCAACGCCAAGGACATTCAACCCCATGAGTGAGCCCCAACTATCCGCCGACCAGGTGGCCGACTTCCTGCAATCAAACCCGTCTTTCTTTCAGGATCACGCCGGCCTGTTCGCCGGTTTAAGCGTGCCGCACCCGCACGAGCACCGGGCCATTTCACTGGGCGAACGCCAGATTCTGGCCCTGCGGGCACGTGTAAAAGACCTGGAGTGGCGGCTGGCCCACCTGGTACACAACGCGGGCAGCAACGAAAAGATCAACCGCCGGCTAACCGACTGGTGTGCGCTCATGCTGGCTGAGAACGATCCGGCCAGACTGCCCGCCTATCTGCTGGAAACCCTGACCGACATCTTCGAACTGCCCGAAGTTGCCCTGCGCCTGTGGAATTCCGGCGCCGACGACCCCGAGCTCACCGAGGCCGCCACCGAAGGCGCACAAGACTACATCGGGCAACTGGCCAAACCCTACTGTGGCCCGGCCGACCAGCAGCCTGTGCTTGCCTGGTTTCACAGCACCACGGCATCGCTGGCGGTCATTCCCCTTCGCCACCCTGACACCCATCAGCTGTTCGGCGCCATCGCGCTGGGCGCCCACGAAGCGGGGCGCTTTACGCCCGACATGGACACCACCTTCCTGGAAACCCTGGGGCAATTGGCCGGTGCCGCGCTCTCGCGGCTTTCCCCGGGCACCTCTTCCGATGGCAACGAAAACGCCGGCTAAGCGGTCGCCGCTTCCCGCCGACACCCAGCCAACCGCGCCGGCACCGATACCGGCCATGCAGGAATGGTTGCATTACCTGAAAACGCAGCGTCGTTATGCAGAAAACACGCTGGCCGGCTACCAGAACGACCTGGCATTGCTGCGTCTGTGCTTTCCCGACAGGGCGCCGGAAACGCTCACTGAAGGCCACATTCGCCAGGCGGTCGCCACCCTGCACGGCCAGGGCTACCAACCGCGAAGCCTGGCCCGGGCGCTGGCGGCATGGCGGGGCTTTTACCGCTGGTGGGCTCCGCAGATCGGGTTGCAGGCCAACCCGGCGCTGGGCGTACGGGCACCGCGCGTGGCCCGCAAATTGCCCAAAGCCCTGTCGGTGGAGCAAGCCCAGGTGCTGCTGGATCACCCGGCGGTTGTGCCTGCCCAAGCGCCCACGGCATTGCGGGATCAGGCCATGTTTGAAGTACTTTATGCCTCGGGCCTGCGCTTATCCGAACTGATCAGCCTTGACTGGCAGTACCACCGCGACGATGGCTACGAATCGCGCAGCTGGCTGCTGCTCGACGAAGCCGAAGTGCATGTGCAGGGAAAAGGGGGTAAAACCCGCCGCGTTCCCCTGGGAAGAAAAGCGCTGCAAGCCGTGCAGCAATGGCTGAACGTGCGCGGCCGGCTTTGCAATGCCCACACCAGCCACAACCCCGATGCCCGTGCTGCGTTGTTTCTGGGAGCACGCGGGCAACGCGTGTCACCGCGGGTGGTGCAGCTGCAGCTGGCGAAACTGGCCCGCAACGCGGGTCTGCCTGTGCATGTCTACCCGCACGGCCTGCGCCACAGCTTTGCCACCCATTTGCTGCAATCGGCCCAGGATCTGCGCGCGGTTCAGGAATTACTGGGCCACGCCAACATTACCACCACGCAAATCTATACCCGGCTCGATTTCCAGCATCTGGCCGGGGTGTACGACAAAGCCCACCCGCGCGCTACCCGCAAACGGTCGTAACCGTAAACCCCTGGCTCGCCGGTCAGGGCCGGGCACCCAGTACCTGCAGCAATTGTTCGGCGTTCCAGCGGAATATGCCCAGATAGGTATCCGCCGGATGTCCGGGGCGCGCCAGGGCGTCGGAATACAGCGTGCCACCGACGACCGCATCGGTTTCCCGGGCAATCTGCTCCACCAGGCGCGAACTGGAGCCGCTTTCCACGAACACACCGCTAACCTTCTCTTTTTTCACGGTGTCGACCAACCGGGCAATGCCGCGAGCGGAAACCTCGGCCTTTCCGGCCAGCCCACTGACCGGAATGAACGTAATGCCATAGGCGTCAGCGAAGTAGCCGAAAGCATCGTGCGACGACACGACCTTGCGGCGCTCGGCAGGAAGGGCCCCCAACTGCTGACGCAAGGTGTCGTCCAGTGCCTGCATGCGCTGACGATAGTCATTCGCCCGCTGCGCGTAGTACCCGGCACCTGCCGGATCGCCTTGCGCCAACCCTTGCGCAATCGCCTCCACGTAACGCTGCCCGTTCTGCAGGTCTTGCCAGGCATGCGGATCATCTTCTCCTTCGTGATGATGCTCATGCTTGTCGTGATCGTGCTTTTCGTGGGCGTGCTTGTCGTGACCATGCTTTTCGTGTCCATGGTCATCGTGTTCCTGCTCGCCTGCTCCGCCGGCACGACGCAGCCGGGCGTGCTGCGACGCCACCACCAGCACACCATCGAACCCGGCCGACGCTTTCAGGTCGTCGAGCCAGGTTTCAAACCCCAGACCATTGGCCACGACCACCTGGGCGTTACGCAAGGCAAGTACGTCTTGCGGACGCGGCTCGTAGCCGTGCGCATCCTGTTCCGGCCCCACCAGCGTGGTGATCTGAACCCGGTCACCGCCAATTTCCCTGGCCATATCACCCAGAATGGAGAACGTAGCCACCACCTTGACGGGCTCGGCGGGCACTGCCGCCTGCGCCCGCAGTGGGCCGGGCAACGACAATCCGCCGGCAACGACGGCGAAAACAGCGCCAAGAACGATGCGTCGGCGACGCAGGGCGGAAGGAAAATCCGGCATTACAAAGACTCCATGGTTTGCGACAAACGACGGCGGCGGGCCCGTGCCTGGCGAACCACTTGCCAGATACCACCCTGCGTACCGAGACCCACCGACAGAAAATAAACAACGCCCGCCACAATGATGATGGCCGGCGAGGCGGGAACATCGGCATGGTAGGAAATGAGCAGGCCGGCCCAGCACGACAATGCTCCCAGAACCGCCGACAGAACCACCTGACGCCCCACGGTGGTCACCCAGAACCGGGCGGCCGTGGCAGGCAGCATCATGATGCCGACCACCATCAGGGTGCCCAGCACCTGAAAACCGGTCACCAGCGTCAGCACCAGCAACAGCAAGAAGGCCAGGTGAACCAGGGAACCCATGCGACCGGCGCTGCGCAGAAACAGGGGATCGAGACATTCCAGAACCAGCGGCCGGAAGATCACGGCCAACGCCACCAGTGTGATGCTGGCCGCCGCCGTGACCAGCACGAGCGCACTATCGCCCAGGCCGAGCACCGTACCAAAAAGTACATGCATCAACTCGACATTCGAGCCGCGTAATGACACCAGCAACACACCCAGCCCCAGCGACACCAGATAAAAGGCCGCAAAGCTGGCATCTTCACGCTGCGGCGTCACGCGAGCCACCGCCCCGGCCAGACCGGCCACCAGCAAGCCGGTCACAATGCCGCCCAGTGTCATGGCCGTCACCGACAAACCGGCCGTCAGAAAACCCACCGCCACCCCCGGCAAAATGGCGTGTGCCATGGCGTCGCCCATCAGGCTCATGCGGCGCAAGACCAGGAACACACCCAGCGGACCGGCCGCGAACGCCAGCGCCAGAGAACCGGCCAGCGCGCGGCGCATGAAGCCGTACTCGACAAACGGGCTGATCAGCCACTCGTAAATCCACATCAGCCGAAATCCCCCGCGCACAGATGGCGCGCCATGTGCAGGTTCTCGGGCGACAGCACCGATGCCGTGTCTCCCCAGGCAACCACCTGGCCGCCCATCAGCAAGGTCTCGGGAAAATGCTGGCGCACCATGTCCACATCGTGCAAAACCACCACCACTGTTTTGCCGCGCTGGTGCCAGTCGTGCAGCAAACTCAGCAGATCGTCAGTGGTGTGGCGGTCGATCGCGGAAAAAGGTTCGTCGAGCAGCAGAATATCGGCATCGTGCAGCATCAGCCGGGCAAACAGCGCACGCTGCAACTGCCCGCCCGACAGGGTGCCGATCACGCGCTGGCCGAAATCGGCCAGTCCGACCGCCGCCAGGGCCTGCTGGACACGCGCGTGTTCGCCGGCGCCAAGGCCGCGCCACGCGCCCACACGGCGCCACGCCCCCATGGCAACCACATCGTAGGTACTGACCGGAAAGCTGCGCTCCAGCTCCCCCGCCTGCGGCAGGCAGGCAATGGCATCAGTACCGCCGGCAATGCGTATGCTTCCCCGCAAGGGGCTGAGCAACCCTGCAACCCCCTTGAGCAAGGTCGACTTGCCGGCACCGTTCGGCCCCACCACGGCAGTCAGCGAGCCGCGCCGGAATACACCGCTGACGTCGCGCACGGCCACCCGGTCGCGCCACCCCAGCGACACCTGGTCCAGCTGAATGACCGCCGGGCTCATTGCCACCAACCCAGGGCCCAGCCGGATACGGCCCACAGCAGCACAACGGCGGGCGCAACACGCACCGCGCGATGCACACTGGACGACAGCAGGCTTGATCCGCGGTAACGGGCCGATTTCGAGACAACAGGAGGAAGGGAGTGAGGCATGGAGAACAAGGGTGCCGGAAAATTTGTTATGTTATAACATAACTACCCAATAATGGCTGAGAGGAATCGCGCCATGATGCATGCTCCCCACTTCGAACTGGAAGCCTCGCTGGAAACCGCCCAGACACTGTGCAACCAGCGCGGCAAACGGCTCACCCCCATCCGGCGCAAGGTACTGGAGATTTTGCTGCGCGAGCACCGCAGCGTGAAGGCCTACGAATTGCTGGACCTGATCCGCAACGTTCAGCCGGGTGCGGCACCGCCTACCGTCTATCGCGCGCTGGACTTTCTGGTGGAAGAAGGCCTGGTGCACCGGCTCGATGCCATCAACGCCTGGACGGCCTGCCTGGATGCCGCCGGTGCGCCGCACGATATCCTGGTGGTTTGCACCGACTGTGGGGCCGTCGCCGAACTGAGCGATCCCGACCTTAGCCGGCAACTGGCCAACTGCGTGCGCAATGCCGGGTTTACATTGGCCACGCACGAGACAGAATTGCGTGCCGTGTGCCGCCCGTGCCGCGAAAAGAAAGAGGTTTGCTCTAATCCGCACCCTGTGATGTAATCGCAGGTTAGTTTCAAGTACGCCGCCCCTGGGCGCGAGAGGCAAAAATGAAAACCGCCACCGAACAGAAATCCATGGTGCCCGTCACCGTACTAACCGGCTTTTTAGGCGCCGGTAAAACCACCTTGCTCAAACGTATTCTTACCGAATACCACGGCAAGCGCATTGCGGTCATTGAAAACGAATTCGGGCCGGAAAGCATCGACAACGACCTGCTGGTGCAAGACAGCGAGGAAGAAATTGTCGAGCTTAGCAACGGCTGCGTTTGCTGCACGGTGCGGGGCGACCTCATGCGCACGCTGAACGAATTGCGCGTCAAGCGCCGCGACGGCCGGCTCAATTTCGAACGGGTCATCATCGAAACTACAGGCATGGCCAACCCCGGCCCCGTCTGCCAGACGTTCTTCATGGACGATGAAATTGCCGACTACTACCGCCTCGACGCCGTTATCACGGTGGTCGACGCCAAGCATGGCATGGAAACGCTGGATAGCCAGGAAGAGGCCCAGAAACAGGTGGGGTTTGCCGACAAGATCCTGGTGTCCAAGAAAGACCTGGTGTCCGATGCCGATTACGAAAATCTTCGCCATCGCCTGGTCCGCATCAATCCGCGCGCATCCATCACGCCGGTTCACTTCGGTGACACCGACCTGAAAGCCCTGCTGGATATCAGCGGCTTCAATCTGAACACCATTCTGGACATCGACCCCGATTTCCTGGCCGACGAACATCCCGACGCGGCACACCATCACCATCATCACGACGGCGACTGCAACGAACACTGCCATCATGATCACGACCACGATCACGGCCACGACCACAAGAAAGGGCACGGGCACCACAGCGACGACATCGGTGCCTTCGTGTTCCGGTCCAACCGCGCCTTCGACCCGGAGCGCCTCGAAGAATTTCTGGGCGGCATCGTACAGGTTTACGGACCCGATCTACTGAGGTATAAGGGCATTCTTTACCTGAAAGGCATCAATCGTCGCATGCTGTTTCAGGGTGTACACATGATGATGGGCGCCGAGCCCGGCAAACCGTGGTTATCCGGTGAAAAGCCTAATACCAAAATGGTATTCATCGGGCGTAAACTTCCACAGGATATATTTACGCGGGGCCTGGAACAGTGCCTGATTTAACACCGAACCGACATATGTAACTGCGGGGTGGCATATCGGTAACCGGTACCACTACCCAAGAAAGAGGAAAGTATCATGGCTAGCAACACCGAAACGGGCCGTACGGGTTATCTGCCAACAGAAGAAGAGCTGTTGGCCATGCCGGAATCCGACTACATGAATGACGCGCAGCTGGAATTCTTTCGTCATCGTCTGAAACAACTTGAACAAGACATTCTGAACAACGCCGACGCCACCACCGAGCATCTGCGTGAAACCCAGTTTGTGCCCGACCCCGCCGACCGCGCCACCATCGAGGAAGAACACGCTCTGGAATTGCGTACGCGTGATCGTGAACGCAAACTGCTGAAAAAGGTTCAGCAGTCGATAGCACGCATCGATACCGGCGAATACGGCTGGTGCGAGGAAACCGGCGAACCCATCGGCATTCCCCGGCTCCTGGCCCGCCCCACGGCAACCCTTTCGCTCGAAGCCCAGGAACGTCGCGAAATGCGCCAGAAACTGTACGGCGACTAACCACGGCAACGCGGGCGCGGCCGGCTTCCTGCCCGCGCACCCTGTGCTGTACGGCGGCCTGCGGGCCGCTTTTTTATTTTTGACGCCCGTCCGACTTGAAAACAGGCTGGCCACCCCCAGCTAGTTTCTTCTAAAGGAAGAATCACATGGAACAATTTCACGCCACCACCATTATCTGCGTGCGTCGCGGCAATGAAGTCGCCATCGGCGGCGACGGGCAGGTCACCCTGGGAAACATCGTCATCAAAGGCACGGCCCGCAAAATCAGGCGGCTCTACCAGGACAGAATTCTTGCCGGATTCGCCGGCGCCACGGCCGATGCGTTCACGCTGCAGGAGCGCTTCGAGGCCAAGCTGGAAAAACACCAAGGGAATCTTTTGCGTTCGGCCGTCGAGCTGACCAAGGACTGGCGCACCGACCGCGTGCTGCGCCGTCTGGAAGCCATGCTGATTGTCGCCGACAAAGATCACACCCTGGTGCTGACGGGCAATGGCGACGTTCTTGAACCCGAACACGGCCTGGCCGCCATCGGATCAGGCGGGGCCTATGCCCAGTCGGCCGCCCTGGCCTTGCTTCAGAACACCCAGTTATCCCCGGCGGAAATCGTCAAGAAATCATTGGAAATTGCCGGCGATCTGTGCATCTACACCAACCAAAGCCACGTTGTTGAAACGTTGTAACCTCTGGAACCCGTCATTATGTCTGCTACCAACATGACTCCCGGCGAAATCGTCTCGGAACTGGACAAGAACATCGTCGGCCAGGATCGCGCCAAACGCTCCGTGGCCGTTGCCCTGCGTAACCGCTGGCGCCGCCAGCAGGTGTCAGAACCCTTGCGGCACGAAATCGTTCCCAAGAACATTCTCATGATCGGCCCCACCGGCGTAGGGAAAACCGAAATCGCCCGGCGTTTGGCCCGGCTCGCCAACGCACCGTTCATCAAGGTAGAGGCTACCAAATTCACCGAAGTGGGTTATGTGGGGCGCGACGTGGACACCATTATTCGCGACCTGGTGGAAGTATCGGTGAAACAGACCCGCGAGCACGAAATGCGTCGTGTGCGCACCCAGGCGGAAGATGCGGCCGAAGACCGCATACTCGATGTGCTGATTTCGCCGGCCCGTGACGGGCAGGGTCAGCCCATTCGGGAAGAAAACACGGCTCGACAGACATTTCGCAAGCGCCTTCGCGAGGGCCAGCTCGATGACATGCAGATAGAAATTGAAATTGCCCAAAGCGCGCCGCAAATGGAAATCATGGCGCCGCCGGGTATGGAGGAAATGACCGAACAGCTGCGCGGCATGTTTGCCGGCCTGGCACGCGACAAGAAGAAACCCAAGAAAATGTCGATCAAAGAGGCCTTCAAGCTGCTGACCGAAGAGGAAGCCGCCAAACGCATCAACGAAGAAGACCTGCGGACGGTGGCTGTCCACAACGCCGAGCAGAACGGTATTGTATTTCTGGATGAAATCGACAAGATCGCCACACGCCAGGAGCACAGCGGCGGCGATGTCTCACGCCAGGGCGTGCAACGCGATCTGCTGCCGCTGGTGGAAGGCACCACGGTGAATACGAAATACGGTGCAGTGAAAACCGATCACATCCTGTTCATTGCATCGGGTGCGTTTCACCTGTCACGCCCGTCAGATCTTATTCCCGAGCTACAGGGCAGGTTTCCCATTCGGGTAGAGCTGGACTCGCTGACCGCCGAGGATTTCGTGCGTATTCTGAATGACACCGACGCGTCATTGACCAAGCAGTACAAAGCGCTGCTGGCCACCGAAGACGTTACGCTGGAGTTCACCGACGATGGCATCCGGCGGCTGGCGGAAACGGCATTTTCAGTGAATGAGCGTACCGAAAACATTGGGGCCCGGCGCCTGTATACGGTCATGGAAAAGCTGCTGGACGACCTGTCCTTTCATGCCACCGCCCACAGCGGCAAAACCATTACCATCAACGCCGGCTACGTGAACGAGCGGCTGGAAGAAGCGGCAGGCAACCAGGATCTGGCCCGCTACGTACTGTAAAACCGCTACTTCGAAATGGCGGTAATAACATACTGCCCGTTTTCGCGACGGGCGGTAAACGTTACCTTGTCGCCGGGCTTCAGGCCCTGCAAAAGCGAGGGATCCGCCCGGTACACCATAGACATGGCCGGCAGTTTGAGGTCGGGAATTTCGCCGTGGGTCAACGTAATTTTGCCCGCTGTGGCGTCGACGCGGCGCACTTCACCCGACGCGCTGGCCTGCTGGGCCCATGCCGGTGCAACCACCGCACTGCCAACCGCCAGTGCCGCCAATACCCCCTGCAACACGCTACGATCAGTGAACGACATACGCTAAACTCCTTTGATTGCTTGTCTCTAGCATAACGCACACGGCACTTTTGCCGCCAACCCCTGCCTAACATTCACCACTGTATGACCACACGCTTGTCTGTCATTACCACCCGCACCGGCGACCAGGGCACCACAGGCCTGGGCGACGGATCACGCGTCAGCAAAACCGACGCGCGCATCGTTGCCATGGGCGACGTTGACGAACTGAACAGCGTGATCGGCCTGTGGCGCACCGAAACACTGCCCGAAGACATCGACACCCTGCTCGGCAAAGTACAGCACGACCTGTTCGATCTGGGTGCGGAACTGTGCATTCCGGGCCATACGGCAATGAATGCAAGCCATGTGGCGGCCCTGGAACAAGCCGTGGCTCACTACAACGCCCACCTGGGAAAACTGCAGGAATTCATTTTGCCGGGGGGCACCCGCGCCGCCGCGCTGGCCCACCTGGCCCGCACCGTAGCGCGCCGCGCCGAACGTTCAGTGATCACGCTTCATCAAGCCGGTGGGGCTCACGACACCAGCCCGGCAAACGAGGTGAAAGCGCCGGTGCGCCAGTATCTGAACCGCTTGTCTGACCTGTGCTTTGTATTGGCCCGGGCCCTGAACCGGGCCGCCGGGCAAAACGACGTACTCTGGCAGCGCACGTAAGGCGGCGCCGGCCGGCGGGTTAGCGGCGCGGCGTTTGCCGGGCTAACCGTGTGAACCGCGTTGCCGCGTTACCGGGCGTCGTCGGAGTGAATATCCAGGGCCTCAAGAAACCGGGACACCATGTTGTACGAGGCCACCGTGGCCGTAAGCTCAACCATTTCCCGTGTGCTGAAGTGGCCTTTTACCGCCTGAAACACGGCTTCGGGCACTTGTACGTCTCGCGTCATGGCATCGGTGTATGCCAGGACGGCGCGTTGCTTTTCTGAAAACACGGTGGCCTGTTGCCAGTCGTTCAGAGCATCCAGCTGCGCCTGGGTCATGCCTTCTTTCAAGGCAATCGGTGCATGCTGCTCGGCCTCGTAGGGCGCACGGTTCAGCACCGCCACCCGCATGATGACCATTTCGCGAATATCGCCGGCCAGTGAGCTGTGCAACCGAATGCCGGACAAATGGGCCAGCCACCCTTGCGCCACCGGGGGGCTGTTCAACAGCATTTGGTACAAATGCAGCACACTGCCGCGTTCGGCCACGATGCGGTCAACCAGCGGTTTGACATCCGGGGCGTTCAAGTCGGCATACGGTAAACGGGCCATGCAATCCTTCCTTAAAAATAAAACCTCAGTGTGCAGAAACGCCCCGCAGCCGTCAGGCGGCCAGACGGTCGTGACAACCCGTGGGCGCGTGGCGCGGTAATACGGCAAACACCGCCCGGGCAAAACGGGCCACAATGTCGGTAATGTCGGCGGCGGTGCAAATGAACGGCGGGGCAAGCAAAACGTGATCGCCTTGTGCGCCGTCAACCGTTCCTGCGGAAGGATACATCAGCAAACCGTATTCCATGGCCTTCTTTTTAAGGGCCGCATGCGTGCGCGCGGCAGGATCCAGTGGCGCCTTGGAACGTTTGTCGCCGACAAACTCGACACCCACGAACAAGCCCCGCCCGCGAATATCGCCCACATTGGGATGAGACCCGACCTGGTGCGCCAGCTCGGCCCGCAATTGCTCACCGCGCTGCAGCACATTGGCCAGCAGATTGTCGCGCTGGATCACACGCTGCACCGCCAACGCGGCCGCGCATGCCGTGGCATGCCCCATATAGGTGTGGCCGTGCTGAAAATAACCGCTGCCGTTCACAATGGTGGAATAAATGCGGTCGGTGGTCATCATGGCGCCGATAGGCTGGTAACCCGCACCCAGACCTTTGGCAATGGTAAGAATATCCGGCACCACGCCGTCCTGGGCGCAGGCAAACAAATGCCCCGTGCGCCCCATGCCCGACATGACCTCGTCGAGTATGAGCAGCACCCCGTAACGATCGCACACCTGGCGGATACGCTGCAGATAAGTGGCAACCGGC
>JBFWLP010000020.1:0-39522 GCA_050252075.1 Burkholderiaceae bacterium
CCGGCTTCCACCCGCTTAAGCGCTTCCATGATCTGACTGTCTGTGAATCTCGACCGCTTCATCTTGTAGAACTCCTCAATGAGAAAATTCTACTTCTGAACGCACCGCTTTTGCGGGGGGATTACCCGATGACGCCGGTTACCGATCCGGCGATGACTTCCAGGCTGGCGTTTTGCAACGCCACCCGGCCGCCAAAGCTTTTACTGACATTTGAAACAACGAGGTTTTGGGTCGCTGCGTTCATTTTGCGGCTCCCTTCAGGCGTGAGGCAAGTTGGCGCAGATGTCCACGAGGGGTGGGAACGATCGGCCAGTTTTTGCGTTGAGCGTAGGCAACGATGCCCCGTGGCATATACAGAATGGTGATCAGGATAATGAAGCCCACCAGTGCCAGATACACTTCCGGCAAGCGCGCCCACAACAGTTCGTTGACCACGGAAAGTGTGATGACGCCGACCAATGGGCCGAAAACAGTGCCCAGGCCGCCGAGCAGCACCATGGCAATGGTTGTCAGTTCCGTCATCATGGCGAAGGCCGTGAAGGGATCAATGAAGCCCAGGTAGCTTACGTAAAGCGAACCCACGGCGCCGGGCACCAGTGCCGAGGCGGCGAAGGTGCCCACCTTCAGCTGGGTGGTGCGCACGCCCAGCGCGTTGGCCGCTGTTTCGTCTTCCCGGATGGTGAGCAACTGTAAGCCCAGGCGAGAGCTGTCCAGTCGCCAGGTAATGACGATCATGACCAGGGCGATGCCGGCGATCACGAAGTACAGTGTCGGCAGATCGACGACGTCGACATACAGCCCGGTACCCCCTTGTGTAATGCCGTCAAGGCCCATGGCCAGCGACTCGCATACGCGGGCGATACCGAACATGCCGATACCGAAAAACACGCCGTTCAACCGCAGCATGATCATGCCCAGGATGAGTGCGCACACGAAGGCGAATGCGGCGGCCAGCAGGGGCGCCACCAGCCAATGGATACCCGCTTGCACGCTGAGTGCTCCCACATAACAGCCCAGTCCGAAAAACGCGACCTGGCCGAAGTGCGGGTATCCCGCGTAGCCGCCGATAAGATTCCAGGAGTACGCCAGTGCCATGAAAATAAGGGTCTGCACCATGAACGACAGTGCGTACGACTCGACCATGAACGGCAGGGCAATGATAGCGGCTGCGGCAAGTACGATAGCGATGATTCCCTTCATGTATTTGCTCCAATACCGAACAGACCCTTGGGACGAATCACGAGCACGATGAGCATGACCAGGAACACGATGGCCGTGCCAAGTACCTGTCCGTACATGTAACCCGCATAAACTTCAAGAACACCGATCAGTAGCGCCCCCAGCATGGCACCAGGGTAGCTTCCCATGCCCCCGATGATGATGACGGCAAAGGCCTTGATCCCGAACCTCACCCCCAGCTGCGCGTCGACCGCGAACATGGGTGCCATGAGCACGCCGGCCAGGCCGGCCATGCCGGCACCCAGCGCAAACGTGACGTAGCGCACTTTGGCAATGGAAATGCCCGATACGATGGCCAGCTCGGCTGCCTGTGAGACAGCGCGTATGGCTTTTCCGAATCGGGTGGATTGCAGGAACCACCAGATAACCAGCGCGGCCCCCATGGCGATGAAGAACGACACCAAGCGTGCCAGCGGAATGTCCAGGCCCATGAAGGGCACGGAGCCGCTGAGCACCGTTGACAAGCCGTGGAAGCCGCCGCCCCAGATCAGCAGGCCGACGTTGACGAGAATCATGGACATGGCGAACGTGGCCAGCAGCGACATGATCATGGGGCCGTCGATAATCTTGCGGATGACCAGTTTTTGCATGAGCAAGCCGATACATGCCGTCAGAATGGGCACCAGGAAGAGGGCGACGATATAGGGAATGTCGAACGAAAGCACCAGCGACACCGTGGTCAGCGCGCCGATGGCCAGCAGATCGCCGTGTGCGAAGTTGATCACCCGCATCACGCCAAAAATTAGGTTCAACCCACACGCTATGAGCGCGTAGACCCCTCCGAGAAGAATCCCGGATACAAGAAGTTCGAAGTGCGGCACAGCAACCCCCTAGTGGCTAGGCTGATCAGGAAAGGGCGATGGCAGAGGAACGACGCCGAGTCGGCGACTTGCGTGGCGGGGCCTGGTGGAGCCCGGCCATGTAGACCTGTGGGTGGGAAATCCCATCGTACTGTCTCCTCGGATGCTCAACGCGACGCGCGGGTTCACGACCTTTGCGCCGACTGTTGATTATTGTCGTTTTTGTCGGTTGTTTTTATTGTATGAATGTGCGTACAAAAAATGTACGTACGTTTGAATAATAAGGACGAAGATTTACAGTGTCAATTATTTATTTTCTAAAATTTCCAATCGCCGGGTGTGCGTCACGTTTCATCCGGCAATGCGACCCAGGCTCCCGCCGCCGTATGTCAGGGCGTATTGACAGATTCCATCATCGTGGCGATTATTCAGTTACGCTGCGCGTTGCAGTTCGCTTGGGAGAGGTCGATGAACAGCTCAGTCATGAACGGCAATGCGACCGCAAGCGCCTTTGCCGACAGCCTGGGAAACAGCCCGCGCTACCGGGCCCTCGCCCAGCAAATCAAGGCCGATATTTCGGCCGGGCGTTATCCGGTCGGCGGGCGTCTGCCCACCGAAGAGCAGCTCATGGCCTCATTCGGCGTCAGCCGCCATACCGTGCGGCAGGCGCTGCGCGAACTGAAAGACAACGGCACCATTCTCAGCATGCGGGGCATAGGAACGGTGGTGCGTGACAAGCCTTCGGAGGCACGCTACACCTGCGGTATCAATTCGCTGGAAGACCTGCTGCAGTTTGTCGACGCCACCGAAATGCGGGTACTGTCCACCCAGACTATCATTGCCGAGGGGGCTCTTTGCCATAGCCTGCGTTGCGCGCCGGGGCGCACGTGGTTCAAGGCCAGCATCGCCCGTGTGGTTCGCAACACCTATACCCCGCTCAGCTATCTGGAAGCCTACGTGCCGCCGGAGTACGCCGGCGTGCTCACGGGCGTAACCCTGTTGAACCAGTCTGTTTATTCCCGTATCGAGCAGTTTTACGGCGTGCGTATCGTCGAGGTGCATCAGCAAATCGCCGCGTCGCGGTTAAGCGACACCATTGCCGATGCCATCCAGGCCGACCCGAACGAGCCGGCCTTGTGCATCAGCCGTTATTACCTTGATGCGTTTGGCGACATTGTGCAGGTCAGCATTGGCCATTTTCCCGGAGACCGCTATAAACAGGAAAGCAAATTCCGGATGAAGCACGACTGACCGCCGGCGTTCGCTGCATTTTCGGTGGCGGCATGAAAGGCTGCCATTTGCCCTGAATCAATTGCAGCACCCGGCCGTTTTCGTCCGGCCAGCAGAACAGATGCAGCCATTGGCAGTCCACCAGATCGCGCACGGTCGGGTGTTTTTCGTAGATTGCTGTAACGGCATGCGCCGGTGCATCCAGAAATACGCTCAGACGCAAAGGGTCGTGCCGCCACTGCTTTCCGTCGTGCAGCGACTGCAACGCCAGCCCGGTGCGCAGGTCGCCGCCGTTGCCCTCGAATACCCCCATATGACCACCCACAACGTTATGCAGCATCTTGTTGCCACTGCCATATTTCCGGTTGTCGGTCACCGACGCGTAGTACTGCATGTTAATCCAGTGCGCCACTATCATGGGTGCCGTCATGATCAGTTCCAGTCGTTGGAAATGGGTGTCGTCATGCCGGTTGTAATCGTGCAGGAAACAGCGCCCGTCCAGATCCAGATGGCGGGTGCGCGCTCGGGGCGCCGCAATGAAAGCCGCGTTATTGGCCAGCCCCCATTCGGGTCTGAGCTCCGACCAGTCGTGTGCGCGTCGTAGCAGCTGCCTGGCCAGCGTGTTGTCATTGGTGCTTGTGATGCCCAACGATGCCGCCTTGTTCCGGCGCGCCTGCCGGCAGGCGTTTTGCAGCCATTCCCTGGTTTGAGCGCTGAGGGTGTCCCGTGCTCCCTGAATAGTCTCGGTGGTGGTGTCGTGGCAGGCGGCAATAAAGCGGGTGCCGTCGGGAATGGCAATGCCGTGCCGCCGCAGCTCTTTTCGCCGTGCCTCATCGTTCAGCAGGTCGGCCAGAATTTGCGCGTTCAGATAGCCACTGTGGCCGCCGCAGGCGCCGCATTGAAGGGCGGCCGCCTGCGCATTGTTTTCCGTCGTGCTGCCATGGCCGATCAGCAGAACTTCGGGCGCGAACGAGGTGGTCAAGCCCATGGCTCGCAGTATTCCGGCCAGAAGTTCGCCTTGGCGTTGCAGTGTCAATTCCTCGGAATCCTGCGTAAGCAGCCATCCTTTTCCGGTCATGGTGCGGTGAGACCCAAGCCCCGGACGCTTCGGGAAAAAGGTTTGTTTTGCCAGGCGCCAGACATAGGCGATTCCAACACTTTCGACCATACTGAAGGCAGTGGCCGGCGTGTGAGTGAATTCTTTCAGGCGCGCCCGTGTGTTGAGCGCGCGTGCCGCGCGGGACGATCCGCCCAGGGGATGGTCGGCGTGACCGGCCAGCAGGCTTTCGCGCAACAGCCCGGGCAGGCGTGGTTCTACCCAGTCTGACCCGGCGTGTTGATAGGCGATGGGCAGGCCGAAGAATCCGGCAAATCCAAGGGTTTGAACCGAGGGGCTCTGGCTTTCCAGGGCACGGCGCATGGGCTCGGACCGCACATCGATGCAAAACACGGCTTGCACAGTGGCCGGGCATGCCGTGGACTCCGGGGCGGGTGCCGTCAGTTGCGTGACCAGCGATTCCTGATAGCTGAGCTCGAAGGCCAGTTGCCAGACCCAGTGCAGCTGCTGTGTGCGGTGGTGCGCCTCGATCAGTGAAGGTAGTCCGCTCCACTGGGTTTGCCAGTACGCAGACAGTCGTTCCCGGCAAACGCCCTTTTGGCGGCAATGGCGCCAGAGCACCAGTTCCCAGGCAAGCCGGATCGCCAAGAGATCACGTAAATCGTCATTGGGGGTGTGATCGCTCAACGCTGCCTGCCACCGGCTGTAGGCGGCCCAGCTTGCCCATCCGTGAATGTCCAGCAGCAGCGCATGAAAATAGTGTGCCATGCCATTGTCGTCGCACGCCAGTTCGTGCGTGGCGCAGGCGATCAGGCCCTCGGGATGGTCGGGCAGCTCCTGGAACAGCGCATTCAGGCCGGATTCGCCCGTTGCAATTTCCAGCCCCCGATCGTAACGGATCGTGGCCAGCCACTCGGCGTACAAGGTGGGCGTGCCGGTGGCGTCGGGCGGGCCGCTCCGGCGATCACGGTTCTGGAAGTATCGCGCCGCGCATTGGCTGATCTGGTGGATGATTTCATCGGACCACGTCATGCGGTGCGCCGTGCCGGTGTGACTGTCCAGCCATTCCGCCACCGTTTGCCAGCAACCGGGCGTTTCCCGCAGGGACAGGTAGCGGATCAATTCGGATTCGCCGGCGTCACTGCCAAGACGCTGTGCCGCCTGGGCCAGGTGCTCGGGCTTGATCGTGTGAGGCCACCGTGTCCGGTACCAGGATGTCGGCATCAGCATCTGGACGCCTGACAGCGCAGACAGCCAGGCGCTGACGGTTGGCATGGATGTCTGCTTCAACGGCCACCACGGGTTGACGGCGATCATACGGTCCAGCGGCCACGACGGGGCGATCCGGCCGCACGCTTCGTTCACGGCGTCGATCATGCCCGGTGACAGGGTAACAGCGTGGTTTGATTGGTTCCGGGTTACGGTCATGATGCGGACTCCTTCAGGGTGTTCCAGGCGGCCTGGGGTTTGGGTGCGTGGCATGGGGGCAGGTGCAATGGCCACACCCGTCGCGTGACTCGCGTTGCCCACTCATCCAGATACAGCCCCGAGTAGAGTTGCTGCTCCAGTGCCCGGGCCAGTCGGGTGGCCGGAGCGTGCCGCAGCATCAGGTGGCCCAGCGCCAGTGCGCCCACAACCAGGATCACCCAGCCGTCCGCCGCCGGCCGGTAATGGATATCCCCCAAGACGACGCCCTGGGAGAACAGAAATTTCAGGCCGGCATAGGACGATGCGAAAAGAACCGCAGCCCCGAAGAAAAAGAGCAGATTGCCACGGCTGGCGGTACTTGATCTTTCCGCCAGCACGATGATCAGTGCGGCATAAAGCAACACCCAGGGGCTTAGGGGAAGCAGTGGGCCCCAGACTGTGGCCAGCAGTGCCACGGGTAAGGCAGCCAGCAAGGCAGCGGTTATCCAGTCGCGCCCCAGGGTGGCCGCCCGTGGTGCTTTGGCTTGTGCAACAAACACGTTCGCTGCATTGCCGGCCCCCAGAAATGCGTGGGCCTTGTAACAGGAGTGGGCGACCAAATGCAGCAATGCCAGCGCATGCAGGCCCAGTGCGCACTCCAGCAGCATCAGCCCCATTTGGGCGCAGGTTGACCACGCCAGACTCACTTTGATGCTGACGCGTACCGCCATGGCAAGTGCCGCCACAACGACGGTCACGCCGGCCACCACCAGCAGCAGGCCCACCGCCGGACCCGAGCTGAACCAGATCGGCCCCAGCAGGATCAGCAGGTAGCCCCCCAGGTTGACCACACCGGCATGCAGCAGGGCGGAAACCGGTGTCGGAGCCTCGACCACCTGAATGAGCCAGCCATGCAACGGCAGTTGGGCGGATTTGATGAGCGCCGCGATCACAATGAGCAAGGCGGCGGCGTGGTGGGACCATTCCATGGAGGCTGCGGGGTAGGCGCCTGCGATCTCGCGTATCGACCAGCTTCCATGTTCAATGAACAGCAGTACGAAGGCTGCCAGCAGGCAGGCTTCGGCCAACCGGGCGAACAGGAATTTTTTGTGGGCGGCCAGCAGCGCACGGGGCCGGTCGGGATAGAAAGTGAGCAGGTTGTGCAGCGAGAAACTGATGGCGATCCACCCGGCAAGCAACAACAGTAAATGGTCGCTCAGCACGACGAAAGTAACGCTGGCCAATGTGAGCTGAAGAAAAATATCGTAGCGATGGCGTCCGGGCTCTGCGTCCAGATAGCGTTCACTGTATCGGTAGATGACCAGTCCGATGAAGCTTACCAACGCCAGCATGATCAGGCCGGTAGCGGGAACGGCGTGGCCGCTGAGCAGCGAGGGAATCGGATGCTGCAAGGCGGTGCCGAGCGCCAGTGCAGCCAGGGAAGCTACGCAGGCCAGTCCTGTAAAAAGCCGTCCCAGGCGAAGCGACAGAGAGGGCGAAAGAAACTTGATGCCCAGGGCGACAAGCAAATAGAGAGCGGGTTGTGTGGTGAGTAAAACTGTTGGAAAAGTGTCGAGGTTCATGATGGGAAATTCCTTGCGCACAATGCGTGTCGCAGTATCGCAAGGGGCATTGTTTAAGTAAAATAGATAAATATTTACTTATCGTTCTCTTTTAATTAACTTACTGTATTCTGCTGCGATGCGGCAGGGTGTGTCCATGGCGCGCGTATCGCCCCCATTGCATGAGCCGGCTCAATTACCATCATCTTTACTATTTCTGGCGTGTCGCCACCGACGGCAATCTGACGCGCGTGGCGCAGGCGCTTCATGTGTCACAGTCGGCGCTGTCCGCGCAAATCCGCCAGCTGGAAACCACCATGGGGGTCTCTCTGTTCGAGCGGCGTGCGCGCACGTTGGTCTTGACCGAGTCGGGGCAACGCGTTCTGGCGTATGCCCAGGATATTTTTTCCAAGGGCGAAGAGCTGGAGTCCTTGCTGCGGCAGGGTATCGAGCCGGCGGTGCAAATGCTGCGTATCGGTGTTCTGTCCACCATGTCGCGCAATTTCGTGAAGGCGCTGGTGTCCCCGCTGCTGCAGGATGCCTCGGTGCGTTTCAGTCTGCACTCGGCGGATCTGACGCATTTGCTCGACGGCTTGAGCAAGCATCAGCTTGATCTGGTGCTGTCGAATGTGAATGTGGCCGCCGATAGCGCGCTGCGTGGCGGGGGCCGTCGCCTGTGGCAAAGCCGGTTGCTCGCGCGGCAAACGGTATCGATTGTCGGGCCGCCCGGTGATCGGCCAGCCACCCGCTTTCCTCAGGGGTATCGCGAGAAGCGGTGGATTCTGCCCGGCCGCTCAAGCGATCTGAGAACGGCTTTCGATGGTTACTGCGCGGTCTGGGGCCTGGATCCCGTTGTGGTTGCCGAAGCAGAAGACATGGCAATGCTGCGTTTGCTGGTTCGCGACAGTGGTGCCTTGTCGGTGCTGCCGCCCGTTGTGGTGCGCGACGAAATTCAGCAAGGAACGCTGGTGGAATACCTTGCCGTGCCGAATGTCTATGAAAATTTCTATGCCATTACGATCAAACGCCAGTTTGTGTCGAGCGCACTCAATCGTTTGTTAACCGGTACGGCGCACGACGTGCTGGCTTAAGGTGCCGCCGTCCGTATGAAGCCCGGTGCAGCCTAGCCCTGCAGTTTCGCCAGTGCGATCGACGCCACAGTGGTTACGTGATCTTTGGATGCCTGCTCGGCGGCGTCGGCGTCGCCCTGGCGTATGGCGTGGATGATGGCTTCCATTTCCCTGGCGGCATCAGCGCGACGGCCCGCCGCACCGATGGTTACGGCACGCAGCAGGTTGATACGCGCGTTCAGTGATTTCACGATATCCCAGGCAAGCGTCATGCCGCAGCCCTGGAACAGGGCTTCGTAGAATGCGGTGGTGTGTGTCAGCACGCGCTGGTAGTTTTCCTGGGCGAACGCCTGCTGGATATTCTGATTGATTTCAGACAGCCGGTTGACAGTGCTGCTGTCGGCCTGCATGGCGCATAGCCGGGCGGCGTGGCCTTCCAGCAGCGAACGTATTTCGAAAATCTGGCGCGCCTTGTCGGCGGTTAATTTGGCAACGGCAGGGCCCGACGTGCCATGGCGTTCGACCAGCCCTTCGGTTTCCAGATGCCTGAGTACCTCGCGAACAATACTGCGGCTGACGTCGAGCTCTTCGCACAAGGTTCGTTCCACCAGGCGCTGCCCCGGCGAAAAATACCCGGAAAGAATGGCGTCACGCATTTTCTCCAGGGTGAGCTCGCGCAATGTTTTGTTGTTTCGTTCAACCTTGATGGAACGCGACGTATGCTGTGTCACCGTTTACTGTGTCCTTGTTAGCCCGGCACATTATGAGTTGATCCGGTGACCGTTATTCTAGTTAAAAATTCGAGCAGAATCCGGTTGGCAAGGTCGGGGCTGGTGAGCGTCAGCATATGTTTTTCATTGGGCATGACATACACCGAGCCGTTCTGGGCCAGCGACGCCATTGCCTGTGACATGGCAGGCGTCGAATTCGGATCGAATTCGCCGGTCACAAACAGCATGGGGGCGGCAATGCTGCCCAGTGTGTGGGCGTGTGCGGTATCCGAGCCGGCGAAAACCTGATAGCTGCGCTGGTAGCCGACCGGGTTCGCCGTTTCCAGTACCCGCTTGAGCGCCTGCGCGGCGTCGCGATGATGCTCGGGCACCGGATTGCCGAACCAGCGCTCAAGGGTGCTGTCAACCAGCGATGTTCCACCGAACTCTTTCATTTGCCGCACCCGCGCCTGAACGGCGGCCCGCTGTTCGGGGCTGCGCTGGAAGACGGCATTCAGGGCTGCCACACCCAGGGTGCGCTCGGGGTGGCGGGTGGCATACTCAATGGCAATCAGTGCGCCCATTGAGTGTCCGATGAATACCGCCTGGTCTACGCGCAGATCGTTCAGCAACTGATGCAATTGATCCGCATAGTGGTGCAGCGCAGCTTCGTCTGGAGGCAAGGCGGAGCCGCCGTGGCCCAGCGTATCGTAGGTGATGACACAATGTCCGGCGGACAGTGTGTCAATCTGGCATCCCCAGGCGTCCTGGTTCAACCCCACCCCATGAATGAGGACGACGGGTGTGCCTGCCCCATACACGGCGTACTGTGTGCCGTTCAAGACACCGTGTTGGACCGGCGTGGGCCTGTTAAACCGTGTCATTGGTGCCCAGATCCTTCAGGTCTTGATAGCGATCGCCAATACGATGATGCGGCCTGCCGCCTATGGAGGCCCCTAAGGCCACCACAATTTCATCGGGAGCCGGCGCGTCATTAATGGAGAATTGCAGGGTCAGGTAATGTGAACGGCGCCCCTCGTCCAGCTTGTCCATCATGGGAATAACGATGGGGCTGTTCGGCCCGCCGCGCAGGTTGGTGAAGCTAAGGTAGCTTTTCGCGCCCACGGCTTTGCGGAAGTGGTTCCCGAATCGCAGGGTATGGATCAGCGCCGAGGCGTGCTCAATTTCCCCGTCGGTGCCCACCAGAGCGGCTTTGCCGTAGGCCTCAACCGCCTGGCCCGAACCTGCCAGGCGAATCACTTCACGGGTGAGCGTTTCGCCCAGCCCGGGCGCGACGGCATGTATCTGTGGTTTCAGATCCTCGACAAAGCCTTGGCCTGCCCAGGGGTTGCGAATGACGGCGGCGACACCAAACAGCGTTAGCGGGCGATCGGCGGCACGCCCGCCTTCAATACGGGTTTCTTCGCAGTAGGTCACCAGCTTTCGGATAAGGTTGGACATGATGCTTCCTGAATAAGGTTATTCGGCTTTGATTTTGGCGGTCTCGATGACCTCTTTGTATTTGGCGACCTCATTGGCCATGAACTGGCGCAAGACGTCGGCAGACTCACCCGACGCGCTGATGCCCAGGGTTGCCAGACGGTTGCGAATGGCCGGGTCGGCCAGCACGGCCTGCGATGCGGTTTGAATCTTCTGGACGATATCGGCCGGTGTGCCTTTCGGAACGAACAGGCCGAACCAAACGCCCAAATCGAAACCTTTCAGGTCGGGATGCTGTCCCATGGCGGGCACCGTGGGCGCCAGATCGGAAGGCTCCGCGGTGGTAAGGCCGTACAGCCGTATTTTTCCGGAGTCGATGTGCGGCTTGGCGGCAATGTAGGTTGAAATGCCCAGGTCCACCTGGTCACCCATAAGGTCAACCAGCGCCGGAGCCGCGCCGCGATAGGGTACGTGGGTCATGGTCAGGCCGGCACGGATATTCATAAGCTCTCCGGCCACATGCATGGGTGTGCCGTTCCCCGCCGACGCGTAGCTCAGGCCTTTGGGGTTGCTGCGGGCTTCGGCCAGAAGTTCCGACAGGGTGGTGGCTTTCAGCCCCGGGCGCCCGACCAGCACCATCGGTCCGGTGCCCACAAACACCACGGGATCCAGATCACGAATGCCGTCGTATTCGATCTTCGGGTTGATCAACTTGTTGATCAGAATTTCCGATCCCGATCCCAGCAGCACGGTGTAACCGTCGGGGGCTGATTTGACGGTGCGCTGCGTGGCAATCATGCCGCCGGCACCGGCCACATTTTCCACCACGACCGTCTGGTTCAGGCGCTTGGCCAGTTCGGGGCCGATCGTGCGGGCAATGGTGTCGGAACTGCCGCCGGGTGCAAACGGCACGAGCAGTGAAATGGGTTTGTCCGGATAGGCGGATGCGCCGCCGGCCATGGCCAGCGAGGCGACAACGCCAATGGCAATGTGGCGCGCGAGCCGGCTCAGCGGCGACAAAGCGTGGGTTTTGGAAGAAAGAAAAGTTGTCATGGCCGTTGCCTCCTTTTATATGACGGTATTATGGTATACCAAAATACGCAAAAAAGGTAGGAGCGTAGAATCCAGCCTGGCAATGCATGGGGGCATGCCCCCATGCATTCCTTGCCGTGCCCAGCGCCGCCGGGGCGGGCTGAACGGGTTGGGCGCGGCAATCGGGGGTATTGAAACCAGGAGTGCTGAAATTTAAAACACTCGGTTGATCGAGAGATTTGCTGACTGAACGGCCGCGGTTCCTGTGCTGCTGCCGATTAACGAACCACTGTACGTATTGGGGGAGCCGGGATTGTTGTAGGTCGAGTAATAACTGGCGGTTTTGTTCTGTGTAATGCTGTATGTGTAGCTGACGTCGAGGAACCACGACTTATCCAGGTAATAGGTACCGCCAAGCATTATGGCGCCACCCCAGACCCACTGGCTGGCGGCAAAACTTTGAGGTGCTCCGGAAATGTCGGTTCTTTGACCATTAATATCTGCGAAACCAACCAGATTATTAATTTTGGTATTGACCTGCGACAAGGTCGGGCCCACACCAAAATAAACAGTGCCTCGGTCGAATGCGCGGCCGAAGTACGGAATGAGTGAAATTTGGTGATTAATTGTTTTCTGGTATGAATGGGCAATGGCGTTGCCGGTAAAGGGTGTGCCATTCGAGAACGAACCATATTGGGGAATTCGGATCAGGTTGTTGGTTGACGTTGTTCCGCCCAAATAGCTGTATGAAAATTTGACACCCCACAAATAATCCGAGCCTTTCAGTTTCTGAAAATACCCCGCCTGAACGACGGGAGACATGGCGTTCACTGTCCCCATGCCGATTCCCACGGCCGGCCCTCCGGCTGTGCCCGACGAGACCAGTGAGCCGGTCGAGGTGTTTGTGACCAGCGAGGTACCTGTTGCCTCAACCTGCTGGTCTTTAAATTGAATTGAGTTCGCACCGAAACCCAGTCCGAAATAGGCGCCCGAATCGGGTACGAGGGAGGTGGAACTGGATTGCGCATTTACCAAGGCTGAGTAGCCTGACAAAAGCGGAATAATCAGGCCGAGCACAATTGTTTTTTTCATCATCAGTCGCCTTGTAAGGGTGTGCCAAATAAGCCATTTGGCGGAGCCCGAGTCTAAAGCACGGGTAACCATCTGGCAATGATTAATCCCCTCCAATACGCCATCAGCCTGGCAGTAACCCACCCATACCGCCCGGGGCAGGTCTGCGACATGCCGGCTATTTTGCAACGGTGCCGGCGTGATCCGTGGCTTATAGTACGCACTGAGAATCACCCACAGGATGTCGATGGCAACACTGGAAATGCAACGAGCGAGCGCGTGGACCGTTCGATGGCTCACATGGCTGTCGTTCTGTGTGAGCCTGCTGGCTTCACCCGCCGCTGCGCAGTGGCAGCTTGGCAAGGATATTCCGCTGTCCTGGTACGAGGACCCCACGGGGCAGATGTCAATTTCCGGATTCCAGAATTTGCCGGCGCGTGCCTTGCAGCGACAGGTTCGCACGCACTCGTTGGGCTACACACGGTCGGCGTTATGGGTGCATTTTTCCTTGCCGGCGGCCCGGTTTGGGAATGACAGTCTGTGGTTGCAGCTGGGGCCCAATTTTCTGGATCACCTGACGGTTTATTACCGTCCGGCGGGATCGAACGCTTGGGTTATGCGTGTTGCCGGCGATGTTTCAGAGCATCCTTCCGGCGATCTGCACTATCGGTTCCCGGTGTTCGTGTTGCCGCGCCCACCCGGTAATGAAAGGCTGGAGGTGGTGGTGCGCGCGCAAAGCACCAGCGCTGTGTTGCTTGACGCCTCGGTGTGGACGCCGCAGGCCTACCTTGCTCATGCGGCAACCACGTCTGCCTTATGGGGCTTCTATTTTGGATTGGCGGCACTGACCACATTGCTGGCGTTGTTGGCCGCTGTTCGTTTGCGCCGCCGCCTGGCCTGGGCGGTGTGCGCCTTTTCCCTGGCCTATGGTCTGGTGGCTTGTATACAAGGCTATGTCGGCTGGCTGCCGTTTGCCGATGCGCATTTGTGGCAGCATTATCTGACCAGTGTGTTCACCTTGCTGGCCTACACCTGTCTGCTGTGGGTGACAACCGAGGCCCTGCGCCTGCGCGATTGGCGCCCACGGCTGTATCGGCTCATGCTCACCACCATCGGCCTGAGCCTGTTGCTGTTGCTGAGCATTCCACTGGATCGCTACGGCCAGGCCATCGAGATACAGGGCGTTGTCTGTGTGGCCACTGCACTGGTGCTGGCGTTCGTGGGCTGGCGGCGCTGGCGCAACGAGGAAGGGGGCATCATGACGCTGGTGCTGGGTCTTATGCCGTTGCTGTACGTATTGTCCGCCATTCTGGCTCTGCTCTCGCTGTTCGGGTTCATTCCCTATGAGCCGGCGATTTACGGGGCATGGCAATATGTCGTCATGGTGAACATGCTGACGGTGCTTGGCTGGGTGGTGTTTATCATTCGCCAAGAGGCGCGCGAGCTTCAGGAAAAGCAGGTTCTGGCGCAGGCGCTTGAACGCGAGCGCGAAGCCAGCTTTCATCAGCGGCAGTTCATTGCCGTGGTGTCACATGAGTTCCGCACACCGCTGGCCGTCATTGCCAACGCACTCGAAAACCTGCAACTGCCGTCGCTCAATGAGTCCCAGCGCCGTCGCCGGTACCGGAACATGCGCCGTGCCGCCGACCGGCTGGTCCAGCTGACGGACAATTGCCTGGCCGATTCGCGGCTGGAGGCCGGCGGCCTGCTGCTTCAGCGCGGACCGGTCGACCTGTTATCACTCATCCGTTCGGCGGCGGACGTCGTGGATCGATCAGAGGCTCACCGTTGGCGCCTTCAGTTGAACGGCGAGCCTCTGGGAGCTCTGGATTATCGCTCGCTGACCATTTTCGCGGATGCCGCCATGCTGCGCATTGCCCTGTCAAACCTGCTGGATAATGCTGTGAAGTACAGCTCCAGCGGAACGGTTGACATTAATGTGGCGATTGAAGGAAACGATTTGCGCGTGAGCGTTCGCGATCATGGGTGGGGTATCGATCCCGATGCCGCCTCCCTGGTTTTCGAGCGCTACCGCCGCGGTCCGGAAACGGTTAACGCCGCCGGCACCGCTGGAACCGGGCTTGGCTTGTATGTGGCCCGGCAGATTGTGCGCGCGCACGGCGGTGAGCTTGGGTTGGCCTGGAGCAGTGCGCAGGGCAGCTGTTTTGAGATCACATTGCCGGATGATGTCTTGGAGGATTCGCGTTGAAAGTAACGACAGCAGCCCGGCTGGCCATCATAGAAGACAACGAAGAGCTGCGCGAAGAACTGATGTTCTTCCTGGAAGCACAAGACTACCGGATATGGGGCGAGCGCAGCGCGGAATCATTCTGGAAGCATTTGCATGTCAGTCCGGTGGACATCGTCTTGGTGGATATCGGCTTGCCTGGCGAGGATGGGTTCAGCGTGCTGGAGTTTCTGCGAGGCCTGGGCAGTTACGGCCTGATCGTGCTGAGCGCCAGGGGCGGCGAGCAGGACAGACTTCGCGGGCTCGCACTGGGTGCGGATGCCTATTTGGTCAAGCCGGTAAACTTTGCGCAGCTGGCCCTGACCATAGACGCCCTGTGGCAGCGCCTGCGGCAGCAGGCGGATGGCGCGCCGGCATTGAGTGCCACCAGTGCCGCACAATGGGCGCTTGAAAATACCCGCCTGCTTGCGCCCGATGGATTGTCACTGGACCTGACCACTCAGGAAGCTCGCCTGATGGCTGTGCTGTTGCAACATCGCAACGAAGTCTGCAGCAAGGCGCTCATTCACGAACGTCTGTTCGGCTTTCACGCCGAGGCCGACACGCATCGGGTTGATGTCGTGCTGAGTCGTCTGCGTAGCAAGGCTCAGCGCGTGGGGATGGCGTTGCCGTTGCGCGTCGTGTTTGGCAAAGGGCTGGTGTTTCTGGCCGACAACGGCGATTGAGATGTTTGAGATAAATGAGACTGACACCGGGCGGCGATTTGTGCGACAGTGATAGCCCCACCCCTGATCCGGAATCGTCTTATGAAAACATCTGCCACTCTTGCACTGCTGGTGCTGATCGGTTCCGGGGGGGGGCTTCAAGCTGCGCGCGCCACAACCGTGCTGCTTCAAACCTCTGAGACCGATCCCGACAGGCTCTGGTATGAGCCCGGGAGTCCCCCGCTGGTGCCTGGGTTGCCTGCGACGCTCGATGATGCGTTGACGGTGAATCTGACGCTTGACAAGAACTCACACTTCGACAGGCAATGGCTGTATGTCCAACCCCTGCCCACACCTTTCTCGCAGACCACAGCCACCATCAATACCAGTCGCGACGGGCTTTCAGGCGGATGGCCGGCGGTTCTCACAAGCAATGGGTCGGGTGACAGTCTGGTGGGCATCTACGGCGCGGGTATGTATCCGCTTTTCCTCGATGTGACCGTTCAAACCGAGGCAAAAGGCTCTTTCAAGACCGCGGGGTTCAATGATGCATATGGTGCGCCGTCCAGCGTGTACTGGTTCCGGTCGAAGGGGGCCGACGTTGGTACCGACACGACCGAATCGGCAGGAGACGGCGGCATAGTGACCGTCCGGCTGCTTCCCGTGACGGACATTACGACTGCGCTCGCTGCCACGGGAAAAACCGCTGCCGGCGCCGGGAGTCTTCCGTGGCAAGCCGGAGCATCCTTGCTCACCGCCCACTCTCAGGGTGGGCAGGGTGACATGGACCACGGGAAAAAGGGCCATGACGGCGCATTTGGTGGGCCCGTTTCGGTGACGGTTGGCAAAGGCACCTTGCTGGATATGGGTATCGATGGCCGGGCGGATGCCCCTGCCGTGGGGGTGCTGGCGTTGTCCAAGGGTGGAGAAGGCGGGCAGTCGGCTTCCAGCGGTGGCAAGAATGGCAAGGGCGACACGGTCGATTTAACGTTCTCTGGCGCTCTTTCAGGAAGCAAACCTTATTCCATGGGGGTGGTGGCCGCCAGTGTGGGAGCCGCCGGACAATATGCGGGTGCGAAGGATCCCAACGTCTCTGGCGGGGGGAGCGACGTGTCGCTCAAGCTGGTGGGTGGCAAGGTCAACCTCGCCAGCACCAACAGTATCGGCCTTATCGCCACCAGCACGGCCGATAATCCACGCGGCAGTGGCAGTGTCCAGGGTGATCCGAACAGTTTTCGCGATGTCACGGTGTCGCTCGACGCCGGCAGTTCAGTATCGGTGGGCAACACCACCGACAAGGCTTCTGCCACCGACACCACCATCGGCGTTCTCGCCAGCAGTGCAGTCAGCTGGGCGTCACAGCCCTTTCAGGGCGCCATAGAAAACAGGTTGTCCAGCCCCGGCAAGGTCGGCAATGTCACCATCAACAACCATGGTTCGGTCAGTGCATCCGGCAGCGGAGCCATCGGTATCCTGGCGCAATCCATCGCCGGCAATGGCGCCAGCGCCAGCGGGGGCACCCGGCTTTTCGTCGGTGAAGCCGGCAAGGCAGGCGCAGCAGGGGGCAACGTCACTTACACAGGCAACGGCGGCTCCATCGCTGCCACCGGTGACGGCGTCATCGGCCTGTTGATGCAGTCGATCGCGGGCGGGGGCGGTAATGGCGGCAATGCAGCCGGTCTGTTCGTGGCAGTGGGGGGGCGCAGTGGTGCCGGCGGCAACGGCGGAACGGTCAACGTCGCGCTGAAAAACGGTGCCAGCATCACCACAAAAGGTGACTACGCTCAAGGCGTTGTCATGCAGTCCATCGGCGGTGGTGGCGGCAACGGTGGGCATTCCACTGCCTACTCCGTGGGTGAGCCGTTCTCGGTCGCCGTCGGGGGTGCCGGTGGCACCGGCGGTTCGGGGGGCGCCCTGGTGTTGGGCGGCGGTAGTACTTCTGATACCAGCAGCCAAATCACGACATCGGGCAGGCATGCCCATGGTGTCGTCGCTCACTCCATCGGGGGCGGTGGCGGCAAGGGGGGCGCCGCCCACAGTTACAACGGCAGTGCCTTGTTGACCGTGGCCCTTAGCGTAGGGGGCGATGGCGGTAACGGCGGCGACGGCGGCGACATTCTCGGCCCTGGCTTTGTCGTGCCGGCGAGCTCGTTCGGCGATGCCACCACCACGGGCCATGATGCCCACGGCATGCTGCTGCAAAGTATCGGTGGCGGTGGCGGCGTGGGCGGCGGCTCTACCGCCGACGCCTTTTCTACTTTGTCCATGCCCGAGCTGCCCACCATCAACGCCAGTTTTGCCATCGGGGGTACGGGCGGCACCGGCGGCGACGGTGGCCTCATCTGGTTTGACCTCGCCAACAACATGAGCACGCGCGGGGCGTCGTCGTCCGGCATGGTGCTGCAAAGTATTGGCGGCGGTGGCGGCGTGGGTGGCGACGCCACCGCCGGAACGGCGGCTTTCTTTGCCACTTCCGAATTCACCCTGAATACCTCGCTGGGCCTGGGAGGCAGCGGAGGCCGCGGTGGCAAGGGCGGGCAGGTCGAACTCTCTCTGGCCGGCACACAGTCCACTCGAGGCCATAACGGCGCAGCGGTGGTGGCCCAGTCGGTGGGCGGCGGCGGCGGTATGGGTGGCGTAGGGAATGCGGCAACCGTGGTGGTGGCACCGTTGGAGGAGTCCACCTATCAGGTCGCGCTGGGCGCGGGTGGTAGCGGCGGTACCGGTGGCGTTGGTGGCAACGTTACCATCACCACCAACGGGAAATCCGTCCTGAATACCCTGGGGTCCGGTTCCAGTGCCCTGGTGGCCCAAAGTGTGGGCGGAGGTGGTGGTGTGGCCGGCGATGCGGGCACCCAGGGCGTGGGCGGCAAGCTGACGGTAAAGGTGGCGGCCGGCGGCGATGGCGGATCAGGAAACCACGGGGGCGATGTCACTGTTAACTACAGCGGCCAGATCACCACGGGCGGTCATTATCAGGCGCGTTATGCGTCGACGTCCGGAGGCACCGCGCTTACCACGCCTATTGCGCTGGGCGGCGGGTCGCATGGCATCGTGGCGCAATCGGTGGGAGGCGGTGGTGGCATGGCCGGCAATGCCGACCCATCCAAAAGCCTGTTGCCCGACCTTGCTGAAACCATCATTGAAGACGGCAACAAACTGCTCGATGCCAAGGGCACCATCCTCTGGGTCGCCAGTCGCGTGGTCGACTACGAAAAAGAGGAACACGAATTTCCCAAGTCGTACTCTGTAAGTATTGCGACCGGTGGTATTGGTGGCAGTGGGGGTGATGGTGGCGAGGTTGACGTTACCCTTGGTGCCGGAACGCAGATTCTCACCCACGGGCACCGCGCCTACGGCATTTTTGCGCAGTCGGTGGGCGGCGGAGGCGGCGAAGCCGGCGCGGCATCCGGCGATTCCATTCTCGACGCCGAGGCTGACCTTAGCCCGCTCACGGGTGCCGACTTCGACTTTGGCCTGAATGTGGGCGGAGCGGGCGGTGCCGCCGGAAAAGGGGGCAAGGTCACCCTTGATGCCCACAGTTTCGGCGGTTCGTCCGATCAGAATAATCGCATTGTTACTCTCGGGTATGGCTCGCACGCCGTGTTCCTGCAGTCGGTGGGCGGCGGCGGCGGTGCCGGACACGAGGGCTCGATACTGGGGCTGGGCACCAAGCTGGCAGGCGCCCAGGTGCCTGATATCACCCTGGGCAGTTCCTCGTCTTCGTCGGGGGTGTCGGGCGATGGGGGAGATGTGGCTTTCTCTGCAGAGTCCTTGGCCGGCAAGCAGGTGCTCATTCAAACCTTGGGTGACGACGCCTCGGCAATTTTTGCGCAGTCGGTGGGCGGCGGCGGTGGTGTAGCATCAGCCGGCTGCACCAACAGCGGACGCTCCGCCACGCAAGGCGCGGGGGCCTGCCACACCAACGCCGGCAAGGCCACGGGCAATGCCGCCACCGACGCCACCCCGCAGCAGTTCGTGAACACGCAGCTGCAGTATCAGCTGAAGATTGCCCCGGTGGGCACCAGTGACAACGGCGGCGCCGTTACGATCAACCCGCCCGCCGGCACACTGGCTACGGCGGGAGATCGCAGCCCCGTGATTGTGGCCCAGTCCATCGGCGGGGGGGGCGGCTACATGGCGGCGCATGCGGCCAATATTTCCGGCACGTCTATCGGTCATGTTGGCGGCGGCTCGGGCGGTGCCATTTACATGGGCCTTGGCCAGGTCACCATTCGTTCCGAAGGCAGCGGTTCCTGGGGCATTCTGGCGCAGTCGGTAGGGTCGGGTGGCGGTGTGGCCGGCGACCTGTCCGGCGATCTGCAGTTCCAGGGCAATAACATTTCCTCGTCGCGTAAAAGCGGTACCCACGGCGGCGATATTTCCATTGCGCTCACTTCCGGCACCCGTGTGCGGGTGGGCATGGGGCAGTCGCAGAATGGCATTGTCAATGCCCATGGTGTTGTTGCCCAAAGCCTGGGCTCTTCAGGCGGAATGCGTTCGCAGGGGGGCAACCTGGTGTTCGACGGCAGCAAGGGGCCCGGCCACGGCTACGGCGGGCATATTTCGGTCGATGTCACGCACGATGCATCCATTGAAACCCGGGCCATTGGCGGTGTGGGCATTCTGGCGCACAGCGCGGGCGCCTACGCCAACGACAATAAGGAAGGCATTGATATTTCGGTGTCGGGCGGCTCGGTCACCGGAGGCGTCACCGGTCGCAATCCGGTAACAGGCAAACAACTCGACGGCATCGGCATTCTGACGGTAGGCGGGGCAGTTGAAGGCTCCGGGTTCGGTAACAACATTACCGTAGCGTCGGGCGGCAGCGTGACAACGCAGGGTGGCGTCGACAGCGGATACGCCATTAAGGTGCTGGATGGCTACACGAACTTGACCAACAGCGGCACCATCACGGGCAGTGTCAACCTGGGCGCCACGCCGGGCACACTGGTGAACGCGGCCGACGGTGTCCTGAACACGGGGGCTGTGTACAAGGTAGGCCGCAACAGTCTGCACAACTACGGTACGTTGAACATTGGCCTGGGTTCCAGCGTGGGCACCACGGTGGTGGAGGGCCGTTTGAACCAGTACGACGGCGGGCGTACGGTGGTTACCATTGATGCGGCCAACCCCCAGGCCACCCACGACCGGCTGGTGGTGAACGGCGTGGCCAATGTGGGCGGTGTGGTCGAGGTGCAGGCGAATTCTCTGCTGCCCGGCAGCTATACCGTCATGCATGCCGCCGACCTGAACTTCACCGGTACGGTGCAAGATTCGCTGCTGTTCGACTGGAGCGCCGAGCAGCAGGGCGAATCATTGTCCCTGAGCCCGGCGGCGCGTCTGGGCCTGCCGGGCCTGGAGGCCTCGGCGGCCAGCCTGGCCGGCTACCTGCAGCGCGGCTGGCTGCGTTCCGACGCCGGCAAGGCGCGGGTGTTCGGGTACCTGAGCCGGCTGGGCTCGCTCGACCAGTACCGCAGCACGCTGCAGCAGCTGGGCGGGCAGCCGCTGCATGCCCAGCCGCAGCAGATGGTGGCCATGGCCTACGACAGCTTCAGCGACGGCATGCAGTGCCCGCTGTTCCAGACACCCGGTGTGGCCATGCGCCCGAGCGGCTGCACCTGGGCCCGCGTCACCGGCAATCGCAGCGACCTGTCGTCGAACGACGGCAACCTGGGGTACCGTGCCGAAGGCGGTGGCCTGCGCCTGGGCATGCAGCGCGAACTGGGCAATCAGTGGCGCCTGGGAGCCACCTTCGGCGCCAACCTGAACCGGCTGACGGCCGACGGTTTTTCCAGCAAGGGCCAGGTGTACGACCTGTCCGTGTCGCTCAGCCGCCAGGTGGGGCCATGGACGTTCACCGGCGCGTTGGCCGGTGCCTACGGCAGCTTTCGCAACGACCGCACGCCGCAGCTGGGCGCGGCGGGCAATGCGCTGGGGCTGAACAGTACGTATTCCAGCCGCTCGTCCACCACCCTGCTCGGCGCGCGAGTGCGTGCCGCTTACGACATTCCTTTCCAGAACAGCTACCTGCGGCCGTATGTTGACGTTGACCTGCTGCACACGCGCAGCCCCTCGTTCAGCGAGTCGGGCGGCCCGCTGGGCCTGGCCATGGGGTCGGTGAGCAAAACCCAGGTGGTGGTCAGCCCCATGCTGGAAGTGGGTACGCGCTACGACCTGAGCCACGACACCCTGCTGCGCGCCTATGCCGGCGCCGGGGTCAGTTTTTTGCCGGGCAATGAGCGCACCAGCCAGAACCGCTTCACCGGTGCGCTGGGGGCGGCCGGCAGTTTTGATTCGCGCCTGGAAGGCCCTTCGGCCGTCGGGCGCCTGAACCTGGGGGTGCAGGTGCTGAGCAAGAATGGCCTGGAGCTGAATGCCGAGTATGGTCTGCAGGCCGGCGGCAGCTTCCGTTCCCAAACCATCGGCGCGCGCTTCATGTATCGTTTTTAAGGGCCTGACGGTCAAAACGTATAGCCGGCACTGAGCCCGGCGCCCCAGTGACGGCCGGGGGCCGGCTCGTAATAGCGTGCGTTACTCTCGTTCACGATCACCGATCCCGCGTACCGGCGGTTGAACAGGTTGTCGATGCGGGCGAAGCTGGTGATCATCCATGGCCCCGCTTCCCAACGATAGCCGACGCTTGCCGAGGCGGTGAAGTAAGCCGGCGCGTTTTGTGTATTGCCGTCATTGACATAAATTTTGCTCAGGTAGCGCCCCTCCAGCCCCCATTGCCAGCCGGTGTCGGGGGTCCAGCTTACACCGGCAAATGCCATGTGTCCGGGTATGCCGGGTATGCGATTGCCGGCTTGTATCCGGCTGTTCGGGTTGGCGCCTGGTCCGCAGGTGGCAGTGCGGCAGTCGTCACGGTAACGGGCATCGATCCAGCTGTAAGCCATATCCACCCGCCCGTGGTCGCCGAAATACAGCGTGCTTCCAAGTTCCAGACCCATGCGTTCGGTGCGTCCGGCATTCTGGAATGTGCTTCTGCCGTTGCTGCTGCCGGCGGACACGATCTCGTTCTTGCTGCGTGTCTGGTAGATCGCCGCCGTCAGTTCATGGCGGCCCACGCGTGCTTTCACGCCGGCTTCCACTGTAGTGTTGGTGGACGGCTGCAGGGCAAGATTCAGTCCCGGTGAGCCATCGGGGCGGTAGGACAGCTCGTTGATGGTGGGAGTTTCAAAGCCGCGACCTGCCGAGACGTAGCCCAGCAATGTGGGCGTGAACTGGTAGCCCAGCGCCATGAAAGGCAGGGCCTGGCGATAGCGTGTCGAACCGCTGTCATCGGCGTTCACGGCAGTGATATAGCGATCGTCGGTGACCATGCGCACCGTGCTGTAGCGCACGCCGGTATCCAGTATCCAGCGTTCGGCAAAGCGCCATGATGCCTGCAGATAAGGATCCAGTGTCTCACTGGTGTTCACTTCGTTTCGCCGCAATTCGCCTTGTACGCCCAGTTGGCGGTTGGGCTCGCTGCCGGTGAAGTTGAAGTAGCCCTGGCGTCGCTCGCGCAGGGTGTCGTAGGCCAACCCTGCGATCAGCGACGCATCGGGGCTTGCCTGCCATGTCCACCGCAGGTCGGCACCCATGTACTGGCGGGTCAGATCGATAACACCGCCCGGGTGCTGCGGGTTGGCCGGACTGGTTTGCACAGCCACGGGAATGGACTGGTACTGCACGGTGCGCCGTTCGCCGTAGTACACCATGGCTTGCAGCTCATTGGCTGAACCGAGGGGTAACCGGTAGTGCAGGCCGCCTTGCGTCTGATCGACCGTTTTCCGCGTGTTGTAGTCCAGTGCGCCGGCCGTTACGCCGCGCGGATTATTTTCGAACGATTCACGCGTCAGGCCCAGCGGATCTTGCGCGCGCAGCTTCACGCGGTTGGCGGTCAGAGTCAGTTCGCCGTCGTTGTTGAACAGCATGCCCAGCTTCACGTTGCCCAAGCTCTTGTCGGCAGCGCTGTGGTCGCGGTAGCCGTCGGTGCGAAAGTGGTTCAGGCTTACGCTGTAATCAATCAGGGTGTCGCCGGCATCGGCTTCACCCAGTGCCTTCAGGCCGTAACGCCGGGTTCCGTAGCTACCGGCGGTAAATCCGCCATCGGTGACCGGCGGGTTGGAGCCTTTTTCGGTGGTGATGTCAATGACCCCGCCCGAGGCGTTCCCGTACAAGGCCGAAAAAGGGCCTTGCAACACCTCGACGCGATCGATCGAGGCGATGTCGATATTCGACGTTTGTCCCTGGCCGTCGGGCATGGTTGCCGGAATGCCGTCGACATAGATGCGCACCCCCCGCACTCCGAATGTCGACCGTGCCCCATAGCCCCGGATGGACACTTGAAGGTCTTGTGCATAGTTCTGCCGGTTCTGTATCAGCAGCCCCGGCACGGCGCCCAGGCTTTCCGACAGATTGATCTGCAAATTGCTGCGTCGCATGTCGCTGCCGTTGATCAATGAAACCGACGCCGGCGTTTCAAGAATGCCCGTGTCGGTGCGGGTAGACTGCACCCGCACCGGATCCAGCATGACGGCCGTTTGCGCCCAGGCTTGCCGCCCGCTCATACCAAGCACTGCGGCAGTGATCAGCAGGGCGGTTTGCATTGCCGGTGATCGTCGTCGGCGTCGGCGCAGGCTGGGCTGTTCAGGCTTGGGCATGAGCGATCTGTTGCTATTCGGGTGGGAAAGTTGATAACAGAATGCTAACCTAGAATCCTTTCAGCAGAAATTCAGCTTGGAGTGATCAATGCCCCGACTCTCTTCACCGTTGTCCATACTGGCTGCGGCTGTTCTTGCCGTGGCGGCTATGGCTTTGTCCGCACACCGGGCGCATGCACAAGAATCCGCCCCGCAGTATTTGCCCAGCCAGCTGGGTCAACTGAAAGTCACCCAGGTGATCGGGAATCTGGATCGCCCCTGGGCCATGGCTTTCTTGCCCGAGAACGAAGGGATACTCATTACGGAAAAACCAGGCAACTTGCGTCTGTGGCGGCCTCGGGGCGGTTTGTCGGGCCCCATAAAAGGGGTGCCCGCCGTGTATGAGCGAGGCCAGGGTGGCTTGCTCGATGTCGCACTGGCGCCCGATTTTGCGCAGTCGCGTCGTGTTTACCTGACCTATGCCGAAGAGGGTGAGGGGCGTGGCAGCACCGCCGCCGGTTATGGGGTGTTATCGGCCGATGGCACAGCGCTGAACGATTTCAAAGTAATTTTCCGACAAATGCCGCGTTTGTCCACCGGCGTGCACTTTGGCTCGCGCCTGGTGTTTGACCGGCAGGGATACCTGTACATTGCGTTGGGTGACAACAACCAGCGGCCAACCGCGCAAGACCTGGACAAACTGCAGGGGAAAGTGGTGCGCTTGCATCCGGATGGCCGAATTCCTGACGACAACCCCTTCGTCAACCGGCCCGGGGCGCGTCCGGAAATCTGGTCGTACGGACATCGCAACCAGCAGGGAGCGGCACTCAACCCCTGGACAGGCGAGCTCTGGACGCACGAACACGGCCCGCGAGGGGGCGATGAAATCAATATCCCCCAGCCAGGCAAGAATTATGGCTGGCCACTGGCCACGTACGGCATCAACTATTCCGGTTTTGCCATTCCTGAAGCCCTGGGTACGCACGTTGAAGGTACCGAGCAGCCCATTCACTACTGGAAAGTATCGCCGGCGATTTCCGGCATGGCGTTTTATAACGCGGATCGTTTTCCCGCCTGGAAGGGGTCGCTGTTCATCGGCGCTCTGCGTGATCAAGCCATCCTTCGCCTTACGGTCGACGGGAATAAAGTTAGCGGCGAGGAGCGTTTGCTGGAATTGTTGAACGAGCGCATACGCGATGTTCGTGTGGGGCCGGACGGCTACGTTTACGCGCTCACCGATGGTTCCGGCGGGCGATTGCTGAAGCTGGGGCTGTAACCGGTCTTTAACCCGCGTAGCTTTGCCTGGCCTGTGGTGCCAAAGAAACAATCAGTTATACGGCGAGACGCCGGATCACGCCGCGAAGCGTTTCAACTAGAATGTGGCCTGTCATCCCGTCGTTGACGGGGTGCGTTACACGGACCCTTCATGAAAAAAACCGATCTTGAAAAACATAAAGCCCTGAAACTCATGGGCAAGCTTCATGCCACCATGCCACCCGGCCGCTTTGCCGGTGCGGCCGGGGCACCCGACCGACGGGAGCAGCGGCGCCTGGATCAGGCGGCAGGCCTGGTCTCGTTTCCTGTCAAACTGCAACAACCGGTGATTGCTGCCTTGCGCGCCAGGGCGGAAACCGACGGGGTCAGCGTGAACGATCTGATCAACACCTTGCTGGCCAAGGCGTTGAAGGACTAGTCCGTGCATATATGGGTGGATGCCGACGCTTGCCCGGCTGTCATTAAAGACATACTGTACCGGGCGGCGCAGCGTTGGCAACGGTCGCTGACGCTGGTGGCAAACCAGATGTTGCGCACACCGCCTTCGCCGCTCATTCGGGCGGTACAGGTGCCACGCGGCTTCGACGTGGCGGACGACTACATTGTGCAACACACGGTGGCCGGCGATCTTGTTATTACGGGCGATATCCCTTTGGCCAGTCTTGTGTTGACCAAAGGCGCCCTGGTGCTGAATCCGCGCGGCGAGCGCTACACGACGGCGACGATCGGCGAGCGGCTTGCCATGCGCGACATGCTCGAAGAGCTGCGCAGCGCCGGTGTCGACACGGGCGGGCCGTCGGCCTTCAGTCAGGCCGACAGGCGTGCGTTTGGCAATGCCCTGGATCAGTTGATGATGGCGTGGTTCCGGAAAGAGGGAAGGTCCCTTTAGCCGCAGCCATGGGTACCGCCAGTGCAAGAAACTGCTGCGCACGTGCCGAAAGTTTGCGTCGTTTTTTGTAAATAGCCCCCACGCTGCGTACGGCGCCTTCTCCACGCAACGAAATGAATCGTACGCCGTCGGCATCGAGCGCATGCGACACACTGCTGGGGATGACGGCAACCCCCAAACCGTTTTTTACCAATGCGACTGCCGTAGCAAGATGGGTGACCTCAACGGGGTGCGATTTTGCCCCGTAACGAACTTCCAGCTGCTGGGCTGTCGCGCCGCCGCCAATCATAATGACGCGCTGGTCGGCCAGTGCCGCCCAGTCGAGCGCACTGTGTCGCGCAAGGGCATGGTTCTGCGGCGCCGCGACCAGAAGATGGTCATCAAACAGGTGTACAAACTGGAAACCGGACTCATTGGGCTGCCGTCCGATGCCGATTTCAACGTGGTTTGCACGAACTGCTTCCAGAACCTGGTCGCTGGAGTGTTCACTGAGGTAAAGGTGAACGCCGGGATACAGGCGATGAAAGGCTCCCAGCACTTGTGTAAGAAACCCCAGCGCGATCGACGGCACGGCGGCGATCGATAGTTTGCCCCTGACACCCGAGCCGACATCTTTGGCGTATTGGTAAACCTCTTCCAGGTCGAACAATACGTGGCTCATGGCGTCGTAAAGCCCTTGTCCTTCCGGTGTGAGGCTGCCGTTACGGGTTGTGCGTATGAATAGCTGAACCCCCAGATCGTTCTCCAGGTTTTTGATCAGCGCCGTGAATGCCGGATTCGATACGCACAGCACGCGGGCGGCGGCGTGAAATGACCCTTCCTCGACGGCAAGGCAAAACGCTTTCAGTTGTCGATACCTAATATTATTAACCATAAGTTAATTTTAATTCCTTTTATTCAAATTGACCGTTTACCTGCGCCCTACGTAGCATGTGCGTTTATTTCTGACGGACACGGAGTCATCCCATGCTCAAACTACACCGCGCAGCTTCCACCCTTCTGGCGACTACCCTGCTGGCCGCCGCCCCTTTCGTTCCAGGCCAGTGAAACGACCTTCCCGGGCGGTCCGGTCACGCTGGTGGTGCCTTACCTTCCCGGCGGCACCCCCGATATCATGGCGCGGGTCATCGCTCCGGAACTGAGTAAACGCTGGGGCCAGCCAGTGGTCGTCGACAACCGTGCCGGCGCCAATGGTGCCATTGGTTCATCGGCGGTCGCCGCATCGGCCCCCGACGGGCGCACGCTGGTCGTGGGAACCACGGCTACGCACGTGGTGAACGGTCTGCTGTATAGCAGCATTCCCTACAACGGGTTGAAAGATTTCGCGCCCGTGGCGATGCTTGGTACGCTTTCGAATGTGCTGGTGGTCAACCCCAGTGTGCCGGCCAATAACGTTGGCGAATTGATCGCTTTGCTTAAGGCCAACCCCGAAAAGTACAACTATGGATCCGGCGGCAACGGCAGCTCCAACCATCTGGCGGCTGAAATGTTCAAGACCAAGGCCGGCGTGTCAATTACGCATATTCCATACAAAAGTGCCGCCCCTGCCATGGTTGGCTTGCTGTCCGGAGAAACGGCCATGATCTTCGAGAACGTGTCCACGGCGATCCCTCATATTAAAAGCGGCAAGCTGCGCGCGCTTGGGCTGACCAGCGCGAAGGGCTCCCCCGTGCTGCCCGACGTCCCCACCATTGAGGCAGCCGGTGTTCCCGGTTACGACATGTCGTTCTGGTATGGCTTGCTAGCGCCGGCAGGGACGGATCCCAAGGTTGTCCAAAAAATCAACGCCGACGTCCGCGCCGTGCTTGCCATGCCCGAGGTTCGTAAAACGCTTGAAGATCGCGGTATCGACCTGACCGACAGTTCGCCTGCCGAATTTGCCGATTACATGAAGGCTGAGCTTCCCAAGTGGACCGAACTCGTCGAGGTTTCGGGTGCGCGCATTGACTAACTAGCGCGACTGAAACAAACACCTTTGAACGAGTCTGAAGCAATCACATGAAATCCCATGCCACCGGAAGCGTCGCCACTGGCGGCGCCGTCCCCCACTGCGTCCTGTTGTCAACCGGGGGCACCATCGCGTCGCGCATAGATCCGTCCACGGGTCTTGCCATGCCGGTGTCTTCGGCCAAAGACCTGTTGACGACCTTGCCCGATCTGCAGAATCGTCTGACGATCGATATGGAAGATATTGCCCGCATTCCCTCTCCCCATATCGGCCCGACGGAATGGCAAAAGCTACATGCCCGCATAGTGTCTCTGTTTGCGAATCCCGATGTTTCGGGCGTCGTGGTCAGCCATGGAACCGGCTTGCTTGAGGAAACCGCATGGTTTCTGGACGTGACGATACCCAATGGCAAACCGGTGGTCATCGTGGGGGCCCAGCGCAACAGTTCGGAACCCGACAGTGACGGTCCTCGCAACTTGCTTAACGCCCTGCAGGTGTGCGCCTCGCCGGAAGCGCGCGATCTTGGCGTGCTGGTCGTCCAGAACCAGCATATTCACGCCGCCCGCGACGTGCACAAAATCCACACCTTCGACGTCGAAGCCTTCAGTTCCGGGGAGTGGGGCTACCTGGGCCATGTCGTTGACGGCCGCGTCTACTTCAACCGGCATCCGGCACACCGGCTGCACATCCCTTATTCGGGCCAGGAGCTTCCGCGCGTGGATGTCATTCCCATGTACGCGGGTGCCAGCGGCAGCCTTCTGAAAGCCGCTGTGGCCGACGGCGCAAAAGGCCTGGTGGTGCAGGCGGTGGGCTCCGGTCATGTGAATCCGTCGTTCGCCTCGGCCATTGGCGAACTGATCCAGCAAGGCGTCCCCGTTGTCGTCACCACACGGGTTCAGCGTGGGGGCACCCGGGTGTGCTACGGATTTGCAGGTGCCTCCCGGCGCCTGCTTGACGACGGTGCCGTGCTTGCCGGGGAGTTATCGGCGTGGAAAGCCCGGATAGTGCTGATGCTTGCCATGGGCAGCGCTGACTTTTCGCCGCAAAGGCTGCGCAGGCAGCTGGGCACCTGAGCAGGCGCGAGCCGCCGTAGGCAACCCGGCATTCCGTTATCCGGGCCCTGGCGACTACCGCAGCTGATACTCAAAGGTACTGACCACACGCAGGCGCTTGATGCGCGACGTGCCGTCGTCGTAGCCCAGGCCGCTGTCCCCCGAGATCTGAATGACACCCTGATTGGCGTGGCGCAGTTCGCCCAGGCGGGCGCCGGCTTCGGCGGCGAACTTGGCGGCCTGTTCGCGGGCGTTGCGGGTGGCTTCCGCCAGCAAGGGTTCCTTAGCCTCGTTGAAAGCACGTAATTGGTATTGCGGGCCGGTGCCTCCCTCGATGACCAGGCCGGCCTGGATCAGCGGGTCGATGCCCAGCGCCGCCTGGGCCACGGCGGCCACCCGCGCAGACTTCACCAACACCAAGCCGGTGCCGGTGTAGCGAAACGGCTGGTCGGGCGAGGCAAACTCACGGGAATAAACGTCTTGTACCTGCAAAGGGCGAACCTCGATCTCGTCATCGCTAAATCCCGCCTGGCGCAGGAAGGCGACGACCTTGTCACGGTCGGTGGCCAGGGCCTGCTGCACGACATCGAAGGCATTGTCGGCACGCCGGAAGGTCAGTTGCCAGGCGGCATAGTCGCTCGCCACTTCAATTTCAGCCAGGCCCTTGACGGTAATGCTGCGGTCGGCCAGCCGGAAGCGTTCCAGCCCCTGGCTGACCGCCCAGCCACCAAAAGCTACACCGGTGGCGGTGGCGATGGCAACAACTGCGGCAATGACGGCGGTGCGCATAAGAATCTCCAGGCAAAAAAAGTGGCACGCGGTGTAGTGATGGCGAGCGTAACCCGCCGACGGCGTTCGCGCCAGAGGTTGGTGCGCGGCATGGCTTGTGCCGCCCCGGCTCACTGCGCTATGGTGCCGCATACGCATTCACGGGAACATGGCCTATGCTGCACAATCTTTTTCAGGCGATCGCTCCGGATTCCGCCACGGAACAGTTCGAGGATCTGTTGAATGTGCCCGGTCTGCGCGTGGAACGCATCGTTTCCGCCGGGCAGGCCAGCCCGCCCGGGTTCTGGTACCAGCAAGAATGGGATGAATGGGTCGTGGTGCTGCGCGGGCGGGCCCAACTGCGGCTGGAAGACAAGGTGCTAAGCCTGGGCCCCGGCGACCATTGCTGGCTGCCTGCCGGTTGCCGTCATCGCGTTGATGCCACGACGCCTGACGAACCCACCGTCTGGCTGGCGGTTCACCGCGGCTGCGAAGGTACGGGCGAATCACCTTAATGCGGCAATGGCTGGGTTATTTAGTCAGAGGAAGCGCCAATGAAACTTCGAGCCCGGCACTTTGCCCGGTTCGGGGTGATTTCATTTGAAGCGGACAGCCCAGACGTTCGGCGATTGCGTTGACTATCGCCAGGCCCAGACCACTGCCTTCGACGCTGCCGCTGCCCCGCTCGAACCGGTGGGTCAGACGCTGCAGCAGGGCTTCCGGTATCACCGGCCCATCGTTGGCGACCGTCAGTACGCTGTTTTCGCTCAGCGTCACGTGCACCGGCGTGTTTTGCGCTCCATGCCGCAGCGCGTTTTCGACCAGGTTCCTGTAAAGAATCGCAAAGACATCGGGGTCAAGATACGATAGCAGCGGGGTGTCAGGTAAAACCAGCACTATGCGGTCAGGGCCTGCTGTTCTGGCCAGATCATCCGTCAGAATCCGCGCAACAGGCCGCAGGTCGCTGCTGTGGTCCAGCCGAAGACGGCCTCCCTCGGCTCGGGCCAGCTGCATCAGGCGCTCCGACACACGAGTCAGTCGCTTCAGTGTCGATTCAATGTCGGCGGCGCGCTGTCGTGTTGCCGCTTCGCCGGTTTCTGTCTGCAGACGTTGAATTTGTGCAATCGCACCCGCGATAGGGGTGCGCAGTTCGTGTGCGGCGTTGGCGGCAAACGTGCGCTCGGCGTCAAAGGCCGCTGAAAGTCGTCCAAGGACATCGTTTAATGTGTCGGCTACAGGCGCCACCTCTGCGGGCAGCCCGTCGGTCGGTATCCGGGAAAGATCGCGCTGGCCCCGTGTCGCCAGCCGGTCACGAAAGCGCTTCACCGGTACAAGGCTGGAACGGACCGCCAAAACGATGGCCAACAGGACAACCGGCAAGAAAATCAGGATGGGAAACACCAGGAGTAATTGAATCTCACGTGTCATGGCCGTTCGGTGTGTGCGCAGTTCGGCCACCGTGATTTGTACCGTGCCTTGCACGGCAGATTCGTTGTATAGCCGATGTGTGGCGGTTTGCCGGAATCCGGCACCATCCCAGGCGGGAAAAACGGCAGGATCGGCATCATGGGATTGCAGCAGGATGCGCCCCTGGTCATCGCGCACAACGTAGCTCAGCAGCTCATCATGTTCGTGTATTTCGGACAGGCGCTGGGTCAGACCTTCTTCTTCGCGCGTTAGAACGTCAACAACAGCCAGCGGCAGAATGCGCTGCGCGGTTTCCTGCAGCGATGAGTCGAAGATATCTTCGATGGCGTTTCGCGCCAGTATGGATGTGACTGCGGCCGCACCGATCCAGAATACCGTCAGCAAGATGCCCAGCGTGACGGCCAGCCGGCGCTGAAGACTGCGAGGTCCGTTCATTCGATTGAACGCCCCAGGCGGTAACCAAGCCCCCGCTCTGTTTCAATGATGTCGGCGCCGAGTTTTTTACGAAGCCTGCTGATATGTACTTCGATCGTGTTGCTTTCGACCCCGGTGTCGAACGTATACAGTTTGTCTTCGAGCTGGGCTTTTGACAGCAATTGGCCGGGGCGTGCCAGAAAGGCTTCAAGCAGTACCCATTCGCGTGCGGTCAACGACACAGGCTGGCCATCGCGACGAACGCTGCGGGCGGCAAGATCAATCTGCAAGGGCCCATGGGTAATGACAGGGTTCGGGTTACCGTTATAGCGTCGAGCGACTGAACCGATGCGTGCGGATAATTCAGCCAGATCAAACGGTTTGACGAGATAGTCGTCGGCACCCGCATTGAGCCCTTCAATACGGTCGGACACTTGATCAAGCGCCGTCAGGATGATGGCCGGGGTGGCGACAGCACGCGCACGCAGGCGGCGCAGGAAGGGTATGCCCAGCCCGTCAGGCAGCATCAGATCCAGCAGTATCAGGTCGTAGTCAGTCACAGAAACGGCGCTGTCTGCTGCATCAAGACGCTGGACCCAATCAACAGAATGGCCATCAACGGCAATCTGGTCGCGCACGGCTCTACCGAGAATTGAGTCGTCTTCAATCAGCAAAATACGCATGGAAGTTTTCTGTGTGGTGGCGCGTGTGCGTCAACCTGAAGCGAACCTGACGCACTTTGTGTCCAAAGTTCAGGGTCCGTTCATTTTGGCGGCACATACTGGAGTCCTCAATCTTAAAGGAGTCTTCACATGAAATCACTTATTCCTGTAGCCACTGTGTTTGCAATGACGTTTTCGGGCGCCGTCCTTGCCGGCGACGACTGTACTAGCCCCATGGCCGACTGGAAATCCCGTGAGGCGGTTACGGCGCATGCAACCAGCCTTGGCGTCACGACCGACCGTTTGCGCATTGATGACGGCTGCTACGAGATTCGCGGCCGCGATACTGACGGCAACCGGGTCGAACTGAAGATTGAACCGGCCACTCTGGCCATCATGGAGCTGGAAGTGCGTTTCCGTCCGGGAGCCAACACATCACGCTACTTGCCGGGCAGTCAATCGCAAACCGCACAGCCGGCCGCTTCACAGGCAGGTGCGGCACCCACACCCGCACCCGCATCGCCTGCCGCCGCAACACGGGCCGAAATCAATTAAGTATCACGTATAGAAAGGTATCCTGCCATGAATCGCTCTCTTACCTGTCTGGCCTTGTCTGCCGCGCTTGTGGCGCCCGGGCTTGCCATGGCGCGCCCTGTAACGCTGAACACAACGTTGAAAAACTACGGCGGTGACGGCGCCTATCTGGCGCTCTATCTGACCAACGCGTCCGGCGCCTATGCGCGCACCTTGTGGGTCGCCGGTGAAAAATCGAAGTACTACAAGCACTTGACAGACTGGTACCGGGCAACGGCGGGCAAGGCGTCCGAGATTAATGGGGTTACTGGCGCCAGCGTCGGCGCCGGAAGAACTCTCAAAGTGACGGTCGACCTGGAGGATGCCTTGTTCGATGCCGGTTACACGCTGAACATCGATGCGGCCGCCGAAGATATGCGTGACAGCCCGCGCGAGATCTCGGTGCCTTTGACCACGGCAGGTGCCGGCCAGAAGGTGGGCGGGCGCCATTATGTCGCCGGCTTCAATTACGGCTTCTAAGCACACCCGGAGACTGATCCATGATACGCCTCCTGCATCGCTGGCCAGGCCTTGTCTTAGCGGCTTTGGTGCTTGTGAGTAGCTTGAGTGGGGCCGCGCTCGCGTTATTTCCTGCAATGGAGGCCGTGCAGGCCCCTCGTGCCGACGCAAGCCTGACCGTAGCTGAACTGGCGGTGCGTGTGCAGGCAACACATCCGGGTCTTGAGCAGATCAAACGTTCGCCTTCCGGGCAATTCAGTGCCTGGTGGTTTGATGGGGCACAACCCGGTTCGGCCATCGTCGATCCGGCCACGGGCCGCGACATCGCCCGAGCCGATCCAGACCCCGTCCGGCGTTGGCTGACCACGTTTCATCGTTCGCTTTTTCTGGGTGACGGAGGGCGTTTGATGGCCGCCGTCAGTGCCCTGGCGATGCTGGTGCTTGCATTGACCGGCGTGTTGCTGGTGGCTCGTCGCACGGGTGGATGGCGCGGGTGGTTTACCCGATTGCGCGGGCCGCTCGCAGGGCGCTGGCATACCGAGCTTTCACGAATTGCCGTTTTCGGCTTGTTGCTGTCGTCCGTTACGGCACTCTGGATGTCGGCTGAAACATTCGACCTGGTGGCTCATGATGCCGTCAGTATTCAAAGACCGCAGCACACCAGTGTGCTGCCCGGTAGGGCTCTGGCGAATATGGACGCATTACGCGTCGTTCCCGCGTACGAATTACGCGCGCTGAGCTTTCCCGCAGCCAATGACCCTCAGGACGTCTTCACACTCGAAACGTCACAAGGCATGGGGTATGTCGATCCCGGTACCGGTACGTTGCTCGCCTGGCAAGGGGCGAGCGGCGGTCAGCGATTTTCAGAAACCATACATTGGCTGCATACAGGTCAGGGGGCCGCCATACTGGGCATTATTCTGGGCCTGACAGCGCTGTGTGTCCCGTTCATGGCGGTAACCGGCGTGCTGGTATGGTCTTCGGGTCGTCGTGGCCGCCCCCGCCTGAAAGACAATGCGTCCGCGAATGAAGCCGAAACCGTGATTCTGGTTGGTTCCGAGGGGGGCTCGACCTGGGGATTTGCGTTTGCGCTTGCCAGTGCCTTGCGTCAAGCAAGTCAGTCGGTTAACGTAGCCCCCATGTCGGGCTTTGTACCCTCGCGGTATCGTCGTGCGGAGCGTTTTCTGATTCTTGCCGCTACCTATGGCCAGGGTGATGCGCCGGCGTCGGCCAAAGGGTTTCTGGACAACCTCCAGGCCTTGCCGTCAGTGCCGCGCGCCCCGCTGGCCGTACTAGGGTTTGGTGATCACAGTTTTCCGGAGTTTTGTGCATTTGCCAAAGCGGTGGATACCTGTGCTCGCCACAAGGGATGGCCGGTTTTATTGCCCTTTGATACGATCGATCGCCAATCATCGCAGGACTTCACTCGCTGGGGGCATGCGCTGGGCGATGTGCTCGGTCTTCCCCTTGAGCTGGAACATTTGCCCGTACCTCCTGATGCCGTAGCGTTGACCTTGCTTGAGCGTAGAGATTACGGTGCAGCGGTTCAAGTTCCAATGGCCATACTGCGCTTCGCTGTTCCACGGGCCCCCCTTTCGCGACGACTTACAGGCCAAGGCTTTGTGCGGTTCGAGGCAGGCGATCTGCTCGGCATCTTGCCCGAAGGTTCAGCCGTTCCGCGTTTGTATTCATTAGCCTCGGGCTCAGACGATGGTTTTATTGAAATTGTGGTTCGCAAACATCCAGGCGGCTTGTCGTCCAGCCAGCTGACCGCCCTTGAGCCGGGCCAGTCGGTTCAAGGGTTCTTGCGTCGTAATCCCGGATTTCATGCGGGTTGTGCCAGTACGCCATTGATCTTGATTGGCGCAGGCACGGGCGTTGGACCTTTGATTGGTTTCATCCGCGCGAATGCAGCGCATCGCCCTATGCATCTCTTCTTTGGCTTGCGCAATCCGGACAGTGATTTTCTCTATCACGAAGAGCTATTGAAATGGCAGTCCACGGGCCGGCTTGGAAGCCTGACCATCGCGGCTTCCCGGGGGAAGCGTCCGCAATACGTGCAGGACGTCCTGCGCGACAAAGCCCCTCAGGTGGTCGACGCTGTCCGCCTGGGGGCGACCATCATGGTATGTGGTGGTCGCGACATGGCTCGGGGAGTACAGGAGGCACTCACCGCTATTTTGCAACCTATTGGATTGACACCCGCACAGCTTAAAGACAACGACCGCTATCATGAAGACGTTTACTGAATCGATGCGCCACGCGCTGAACGGTCCCACCATGGGTACGCGCTGGTCTGCCCTGTTCTTCACGGCGCCTGGATTTGATCCTGGCCCGGTGCAGGCTGCACTGCAGCAGGCGGTCGATACGGTGGATTCACTGATGTCCACCTGGAAGCCGGACAGCACGCTCATGGATTTGAACCGCATGCCGCCGGGTACTACTGTGCTCGTACCTGACGACCTGGCGTATGTGCTGGCGTTGGGTCTTGAAATCGGACGGGCCTCGGACGGGGCCTTCGATATCGGTATGGGTGATGCCGTGCGCGCATGGGGTTTTGGTCCGGATGAGGCGGATGTCCAGGGTATTCGTGCGGCCATGAAGGCGCAACGGCATCCAGCCCATAAGGTGATGGAGGTCGATGGCAACCGGGTGCGCAAGCATGGGGTCATTGCACTCGATCTGAACGGGATCGCCAAAGGGCATGGGGTCGATCGACTGGCGCAAACATTGCAAAATCATGATGTTGAGGCGGCGTTAGTGGGCATCGATGGCGAGTTGCGGGCGATGGGAGCAAAACCGAATGGCGAGCCCTGGACGGTGGCCGTTGAGGCGCCTGACCTGGATCGCCGCGCACCGCACTCCATTCTGTCGCTTCAGGATGCTGCCGTGGCTACGTCGGGTGATTATCGGCACTGGGTAAATGTTCGGGGACGCCGCTTGTCGCACACCATGGATCCTACGCGCGGCGCCCCGCTGGTTTCTTCGCCTGCGTCGGTGACTGTGCTGGCCCCGACATGCGCGCAGGCCGATGCCTGGGCAACAGCGTTCATGGTGGTTGGGCCCGAGGCCGGCACAAGGCTCGCCGCGCAACAGGGCATGAGTGTCTTGTTTCTGATGCGCGATGGGGCATGTGGCGTGCATGCCAAAGGCTGCGGGCCGCTGTTTGAAAATAGGGACATCACCAGTACATTCTGTTCTGGCGGCGTGGGGTGAGGAGTCGTCGGTGCGAAGGCCGGTTCGATCTGGGTAGCGGTTTGAATAAATTCCATGCGCGTTTGGTTTACGCGCAGATAGCTTAAGCTTTTACGCTGCGTAGCACCACCGTGGTGATGTGCGTGAGCCAGTTGTCTAAGGCTTCATCGGCCATCATGTCCTGGTCCAGGAAGGCGCTCAGGGTGTAGCGGTTCGAGAGATAGAAATAACCCAATGAAGCTATCGTAATGTAAAGATCGCGCGCTTTCATGTCCGCACGAAAAATTCCCTGTTTCACACCTTTTTCCAGTATAGATTCCAGCATGGCGATGCCGGGCGGGAGTAATTCGTGGAAGCGCGCCGACTTTTTCAGATACTTGCCCCGATGCAGATTTTCCGTGTTCAGCAGCGTTAGGAATTCTGGATGTTCCAAGTAGTGGTTCCACATGAAGTGCACCAGGCTGGCCAGTGCATGCGTGGGGTTGCTGAGATCTAGGCTGAGCTTGGCCTCGGCATCGTTCATTTGCTGGTAGACCGTTTTGAGGACTTCAATAAAGAGGTTCTCTTTGCTACCAAAGTAGTAATAAATCATGCGGTCATGGGTGCGAGACGCTTTGGAAATGCTGTCGATACGCCCACCGTCAAAACCGTTCTTGGCAAAGATTCTCGTTGCCGCCCGCAAGATTGCTTGACGTGTGGTGTGGGCCCGCGCCTGGGTGCCGGCTATAGGCTGTCTTGCGGGCTTGCCAGTTCGCGCTCCTTTTTGGGGCTTCTGCTCTGGCGATTGTTCTGGCGATTTGTTTGAGCGAGTGGGTTGCGTGGTGGCCATACTTTTTGTCTCGGGCGGAGCTTGCCGCTTGTCATACCTGGATTATACGTGCGAGTGAAATGACGGGCTTCGACGAGGCGCCGCTAGTGACGACTCTGTATTGTGCAGCCCAAATTTGTGTGCTAGCATAAAAATGTAGTGAACACTGAAATATTGGCTTGGGCAAGAGGAGACAAACATGCCTACCATCAAGACGAGCGATGGAATCGAGCTGTACTACGAAGAGGCAGGGTGCGGCCTTCCCGTCGTTTTCGTGCACGAATTCGCCGGCAACTACCGAACATGGGAGCCTCAGATGCGGCGCTTTTCCCGATCGCATCGTTGCATCACATTCAGTGCTCGTGGCTACCCACCCTCCGACGTTCCTGAAGATCCTGGCCTATATGGGCAGGACCGTGCGCGTCAGGATGTCATTGAGCTTATGGACGCTCTTGCTATTGAGCGTGCGCACGTGGTGGGGCATTCCATGGGTGCTTATACTGCCTTGCACGTTGGCTTACGACATCCCGAGCGCTGTTTTTCGGTGGCTGCTCTGGGCTGTGGGTGGGGTTCGACTCCTGAAGATCGAGAGGCCTCTGTGGCGTTGTGCGAGGACATTGCACGTATGTTTGACGAAGGCCCCATGCTACAGGCTGCGAAGCAGTATGCGCACTTTGCGATGCGGCTTTCATTCAAAGCCAAAGATCCGCGAGGATTTGAAGAGTTCACACGTATGCTCGCCGAGAATTCGGGTAAGGGCTCGGCGCTGACCATGCTCAATCTGCAGCTGAAGCGGCCTACGTTGTGGGAACTGGAAGAGGCTTTGAAAACATTCTCGGTGCCGCTGCTGGTATTGCTCGGCGATGAAGATGAACCCTGCCTTGCGGGCAGCGTATTTCTGAAGCGTACGGTGCCAACAGCTGCTTTGCACATTATTCCTCGCGCTGGACACACCATCACCAGCGAAGAACCCTTCGCAGTGAACGAATCTTTGGCCGAGCTATTCCAGGCGGTGGAGTCGGATCGCTGGATGCAGCACAGGCAGGCAATGTGAGGCAACCATAGGCACTGTGCAATTCGATATCAACAACGTCATTGCCCGCTCGCCTCTGGACTATCCCGCCCGTCGCAATCCGTTGTCCGCTGCTTTACTTGACACCTGAGTACAAGAATTTATTCACCTAGCAGTCCATTAAGCCAATTTAGGAGTAGGAGATACATCATGGATCTACAACTTACCGATAAGAAAGTGCTCGTCACCGGCGGTAGCCAGGGAATCGGCAAGATGATCGCCGCAACTTTGGCGTCGCAGGGTGCCGATGTCGCCATATGTTCACGCAGCCGCGATTCTATTGAAGCGGCTGCGCGCGAAATATCTGGGAACACGGGGCGAAAAGTTGTTGCTGTTACCGCCGACCTAACCAAGGACGAAGACGCTCGCCGCTTCATTGATGAGGGGCACGCTGCGTTGGGCCGCATCGACATACTGGTGAACAACGCTGGCTCGGCTCCCGGTGGCGTGATAGAGACACTGTCCGAGGACGACTGGGAACAGGCCCTGCAATTGAAATTTATGGGTTATGTGCGGTGCCTGCGTTATGCACTGCCTATTATGGTCAAGCAGGGCGGGGGCCGCGTGGTCAATCTTATCGGTAACGATGGGGTGAAGCCTTCTTACTGGGAGATCGCCCCGGGTGCGGCTAATGCGGCCGGCCAGAATCTCACGAAGTCTCTTGCTGGTCAGTACGGCAAACATGGTATTAGTTTTGTTGCCGTCAACCCTGGGCCCGTAAGAACGGAACGTTGGGCCGGCCTGGTACAGGCTATGGCGCGTGATATGAAGCTCAGCTATGAAGAGGCAGACACTCTGGCGCCCTCATCTATACCTGGGCCGCATTGCCGAGGTAGAGG
>JBFWLP010000021.1:0-38744 GCA_050252075.1 Burkholderiaceae bacterium
ACGCATCATTGCAAAGACGTGTCAGCACACCCCGACGCACTCTCTGTTCCAATCTTGTAAACTTCCAGTGTTTTCGTTCTCCGGCGCCGGAGACCTTCCGATTCTTACGGCTTTTTGGCGATTCCCATGCAAATAGATCCTGTCGCTTACGTACGTAACGCGATTCGCAGTGTGCCTGACTGGCCCAAACCGGGCGTCACCTTCCGGGATATTACCCCGGTCCTGCAAGACCCCCGCTCCTTTCGTGTACTGATCGACCTTTTCGTTTACCGGTATATGCGCCAGCGGCTGGATCTGGTGGCCGGCGTGGATGCGCGGGGCTTCATTCTGGGGTCGGTGCTGGCCTATGAACTGAACCTGGGGTTTGTGCCGGTACGCAAGAAAGGCAAGCTGCCCTTTCGCACGGTGGCTGAAGAGTACACGCTGGAATACGGCAACGCCGGGGTGGAAATGCATACCGATGCCGTGCGCCCGGGGCAGCGGGTGCTGCTGATCGACGACCTGATTGCCACCGGCGGCACCATGATTGCCGCTTCGAAACTGCTGCAGCGCCTGGGGGCCAACGTGGTCGAGGCGGCTGCGATCATTGATCTGCCTTATTTGGGTGGGTCCACCGCCCTGAAAGATACCGGCCTGCAAATTTACACGGTTTGCGAGTTCGGCGAAGGCGCCGAGTAAAACCCACCGGCGGGCCTTGCCCGCCGATGTATCACACCAGCACGCGCTCAATACCCCCGGCGTTCGCCAGACGCACGTAATTCTGCATCCAGTCTTCGCCCAGAATGTGGCGCGCCATTTCGACCACAATGTAATCGGCCTGCATGCCGGTGTCTTCGGAATAGCGCGACAGCCCCTGCAGGCACGACGGGCATGACGTGAGCATTTTTACATTGCCCGTGTAGCCGTCGTTGCGTACGGCAGCCGTGTTCTTGGCCAGTTCCTCTTGTTTGCGAAACCGCACCTGGGTGGAGATGTCGGGACGCGATACGGCCAGGGTGCCCGATTCGCCGCAGCAGCGGTCGGTCTTGATGGCCGAGTCGCCCACCAGTGACTTGACCGTTTTCATGGGGTCCTGCAGCTTCATGGGGGTGTGGCACGGGTCGTGGTACATATACCGCACGCCGGTGACGTCCTGGATCTGGATGCCTTTTTCGAGCAGGTATTCATGAATATCGATCAGCCGGCAGCCCGGGAAAATCTTCTCGAATTCGTACCCGGCCAGCTGGTCGTAGCAGGTGCCGCAGCTGACCACCACCGTTTTAATGTCAAGGTAGTTCAGTGTGGTTGCCACGCGGTGAAACAGCACGCGGTTGTCAGTGATGATTTTCTCGGCCTTGTCGGTCATGCCGTTGCCGCGCTGCGGGTAACCGCAGCACAGGTAACCGGGAGGAAGCACGGTTTGAACCCCTGCGTGCCAGAGCATGGCCTGGGTGGCCAGACCCACCTGCGAGAACAGCCTTTCGGATCCGCAGCCGGGGAAATAAAACACGGCCTCGGTGTCGGCCGGTGTGGCCGGATTACGAATAATGGGCACGTAGTCGGGGTCTTCGATATCGAGCAGCTTGCGCGCCGTTTGCTTGGGCAGGCCGCCGGGCATTTTCTTGTTGATGAAGTGAATCACCTGTTCGCGAACGGGGGCTTTGCCCAAGGTGGCGGGCGGGTTGGCCACCTGTTTGCGGGCCGCCGACGCCAGAACGTCGCTGGCCAGACGCTGGGCCTTGTAGCCGACATCGATCATGGCGGTGCGCGTGGCCTTGATCACGCGTGGATCCTTGGCATTCAGGAAGAACATTGCCGCGGCAGTGCCGGGGTTGAACGATTTTTTTCCCATGCGTCGCAGCAGGGCGCGCATTTCCATGGAAACGTCACCGAAATCGATATCGACCGGACAGGGGTTGTAGCATTTGTGGCAGACGGTGCAGTGATCGCCTACATCTTCGAACTCTTCCCAGTGCCGCAGGCTGACGCCGCGACGGGTTTGCTCTTCGTACAGAAAGGCTTCGATGAGTAGCGAGGTGGCCAGAATCTTGTTGCGCGGCGAGTACAGCAAGTTGGCGCGCGGCACGTGAGTGGCACACACCGGCTTGCACTTTCCGCAACGCAGGCAATCTTTGATGGCGTTGGAAATGGAGCCAATTTCGCTGCGCTGCATGATAAGCGATTCGTGGCCCAGAAGGTTGAAGCTGGGCGTCCAGGCGTTGCGAAGGTCGGCTCCCGGCATGAGTTTGCCGGCATTGAACCGGCCGCTCGGGTCGATACGGCGTTTGTATTCCTGGAACGGCGCCAGTTCTTCCTGGGTGAGGAACTCGTACTTGGTGAGCCCGATGCCGTGCTCTCCTGATATAACGCCGTCGAGATCGCGCGCAATTTGCATGATGCGGGCAACGGCCTGGTTGGCCTCGCGCAGCATGTCGTAGTCGTCGGAGTTGACCGGGATATTGGTATGCACGTTGCCGTCGCCTGCATGCATATGCAGGGCGACGAACACGCGGCTTTTCAGAATGCGGTCGTGAATGGCCTGGATCTGTGCGAGTACGGCCGCGCAGTCGGCGCCCGCGAAGAAACGTTCCATTTCGGCGCGGATTTCGGTTTTCCATGAAACCCGTATGGTGTGGTCTTGAACGACGTCGAACAGGCGTGCATGCGGTTGCTGCTGCGACCGTTGCGCCAGCACAGGGCCGATGTCGCCGTAGCCCAGACGATCCAGGGTGGGCAGGCTGTCGGCCAGTGGCGTATCCAGATTGTTCAGCAGCCATTGCCAGCGGTCCCGCACGTCTGTCAGGCAGGCGAGTGCGTCGCGAGTGCGTTCGGCAAGCACCTGTTCACGGGTGTGTTCGGCATCGTCGTAGTCTTCGATTTTGCCGATGGGTAGTTCGCCGGAAAGAAAGGCTTCCAGGGCATCGATCAGGCGCAGCTTGTTATGCGTTGACAGCTCGATGTTGATGCGTTCGATGGCGTCGGTATATTCCCCCATGCGGTTCAGCGGAATGACGACGTCTTCGTTGATCTTGAAGGCGTTGGTGTGGCGGGCGATGGCGGCGGTGCGCGAGCGGTCGAGCCAGAAGCGCTTGCGGGCATCGGCGCTGACCGCTACAAACCCTTCGCCGTGACGGGTATTGGAAAGCCGCACGACCTCGCTGGCGGCGTGGGCGACGGCGTCGGCGTCATCGCCGACGATGTCTCCGATAAGCACCATTTTGGGCAGGGTGCCGCGTTTGCTTTTTGTGGCATAGCCCACCGCACGCAGGTAGCGTTCGTCGAGATGTTCCAGCCCGGCCAGAATGGCGCCGTGTTCCCGTCCGGTGCCGTCGAGATAGTTCTTGATTTCCACAATGGACGGCACGGCATCGCGTGCCTGGCCGAAAAATTCCAGACAGACGGTGCGGGTGTGGGCCGGCATGCGGTGGAGGATCCAGCGCGCCGAGGTGATCAGGCCGTCGCAGCCTTCCTTCTGGACCCCCGGCAGCCCGGCCAGAAATTTGTCGGTGACGTCTTTGCCCAGCCCCGTTTTCCGGAAACGCGATCCTTCGATGACCAGCGTTTCCGTACGCAGCAGGCGGGCTCCCGGCGCCATGGCGCCGTCGAACCATTTCAGCTCGAAGCGTGCCTCGGGCGCGTCGTGGATTTTGCCCAGGTTGTGATTGAGCCGGGTGATTTCGAGCCAGTTGCCATCGGGGTCGACCATGCGCCACCAGGCCAGGTTGTCGAGCGCGGTGCCCCACAGCACGGCTTTCTTGCCGCCGGCATTCATGGAGACGTTGCCCCCGACGCAAGAGGCATCGGCCGATGTGGGGTCGACGGCAAACACATGGCCGGCGGCCTCGGCGGCATCGGCCACCCGCCGGGTGACGACCCCGGCGCCCGAGAGCACCGTGGTGACGGGGTGCGGTACACCGGGTAAGGCTGTTTGTTCGACCTTGCCCAGGGTGTCGAGCTTTTCGGTGTTGATGACGGCGGCGTTGGGCGTGAGCGGAATGGCGCCGCCCGTGTAGCCGGTGCCGCCTCCACGCGGAATGATGGTGAGGTCGAGCTCGATACAGGCGCGCACCAGCGCGGCAATTTCGTCTTCGGTGTCGGGGGTTAGCACGACGAAGGGATATTCCACGCGCCAGTCGGTGGCGTCGGTAACGTGCGATACACGCGACAGCCCGTCGAACTTGATGTTGTCTTTGTGGGTGATGCGTGACAGCCGGCGTACGGCTTTCTTGCGCAGCTCGCGGGTATTGCTGAAGTCGCGCTCGAATTCGGCCACGGCCTGGCGTGCCGCCGACAGCAGGCCGGCCACTTTGGCGTCGCGCTCGGCCGCCTGCAGGTCGCGGCGCTTGTCAATTTCGTTCAGGCGATGGTTCAGTGCATGAATGAGCTGCTGCTGCCGTTTGGGGTTGTCGAGCAGGTCGTCAACCAGATACGGGTTGCGACGGACCACCCAGATGTCGCCCAATACCTCGAACAGCATGCGGGCCGACCTGCCGGTGCGCCGTTCTTCGCGCAGCTCGGACAGCAGGATCCAGGCGTGTTCGCCAAGCAGGCGCACGACAATCTCGCGATCGGAATACGACGTGTAGTTATAGGGAATTTCACGAAGACGGTGCGACGCTGAAGACGGCTGGGAGGCGAGGTGGTGGCTGGCGATCGGGGCGTTCATGGTAAGCGGCAGGATAAGGAGGCCCTTAAAAGAGTAGTTTAAGGGATAACGCGTATGTTGATCCAGTTGACCGGGGCGGGGGTCAATGCGGGAACACCCACAAAAGGGCGGCGGTCATGGTGAGGTAGCGCAGGAACTTGCCGATGGCCATATAGAACACACTGGGCCAGAAGGGCAGTTTCAACCAGCCGGCGACGGCACAAATGGGATCGCCGATCGCCGGCAGCCAGGAAAGCAGCAGGGCCTTGGGCCCCAGCCTGTGCAGCCATTCACTGGCCTTGTCGTGCCAGCGGCCGCCCGCTTTTTGTCTGGGCCTGCCGGGATGGGTTTTGTGCCAGTGCTCGTAAGCCTTTTCAGCGCCCAGACCCATGAAGTAGCTGATGGCTCCCCCCACGGTGTTGCCTACCGTGGCCACGGCAATGGCCGCCCAGAACATGGACGGCGCGATTTTTACGTAGCCGAATACCGCCGGCTCGGAGCCCATGGGCAGCAGCGTGGCGGAAACAAGACTGACCGTAAAGATGGCGCTCAGCCCCACGCTGGGCAGCGAAAACGTTGCCAGCAGCCAGTCGATCATGGTTTGGAGCCATGCTTCCATGGTGTCAGTTCACCCCGGCGGAAAAGGTCCGGCCCTGTGGTATTCTGTTTTCCATTCGTATTTTCTATCTGTGTTCTACCCTCATGTCTACCGACTACCTGAAGCGCATCCTGACGTCAAAAGTGTACGACGTCGCTGTTGAATCTCCACTGGAATTTGCTCCTCAGGTATCGCACCGAATTCAGAACAGGGTGTGGTTAAAGCGCGAAGACACGCAGCCGGTATTCAGCTTCAAGCTGCGCGGAGCATACAACAAAATGGCCAACCTTGGCGCGGCCGAGCTCAAGCGCGGTGTCATCGCCGCGTCGGCCGGCAATCATGCCCAGGGTGTGGCGTTGTCGGCGTCGCGTCTGGGGTGCCGGGCTGTTATTGTCATGCCGACCACCACGCCTCAGGTCAAGGTTGACGCCGTACGTGGCTGGGGGGGCGAGGTCGTGCTGGCGGGCGACAGCTTTTCCGACGCCTACGAACATGCAAAAACCCTGGAAGAGAAAGAAGGGCTCACCTTTGTTCACCCCTTCGATGATCCCGACGTCATTGCGGGGCAAGGTACGGTGGGCATGGAAATTCTGCGTCAGCACACCGGGCCGATCGACGCCATTTTTGTGGCCATCGGCGGCGGCGGCCTGATCAGTGGCGTGGCTGCCTATGTCAAGCAACTGCGGCCCGGCATCAAGATCATCGGTGTTCAAACCGAAGATTCCGATGCCATGGTGCGTAGCGTGAAAGCAGGGCGCCGCATCACCTTGCACGATGTCGGGCTGTTTTCCGACGGTACGGCGGTGAAGCAGGTGGGGAAGGAAACGTTCCGGCTTGCCCGGGAATATGTCGACGACTACGTGCTGGTCGATACCGACGCCATTTGTGCCGCCATCAAAGATGTCTTCCAGGACACCCGCAGTGTGCTGGAGCCTGCGGGGGCGCTGGCGCTGGCCGGTGCCAAGCGGTATGCCTCGCAGCACAAATGGAAAGACAAGGATCTGGTCGCCATTACCTGCGGCGCCAACATGAATTTTGACCGTCTGCGCTTCGTGGCCGAGCGTGCCGATGTCGGCGAGGCCCGCGAGGCCGTGTTCGCCATTACCCTGCCCGAAGAGCGGGGCAGCTTTTTGCGCTTGTGCGAGGCTGTAGGAAACCGGGGGGTAACCGAGTTCAACTACCGCATCTCCGATGCCGATAAAGCCCACGTGTTCGTCGGGCTGCAAATTGCCTCGGCCGCCGAGCCCGAGAAACTGGCCGCCCAGTTCCGCAAGAAGGGGTTTCCCACGCTCGATCTAACCCATAACGAAATGGCGAAAACCCATTTGCGCTATATGGTGGGCGGGCGTTCCGGGCTGGCGGAACACGAAATGCTTTTCCGTTTCGAATTTCCCGAACGGCCCGGCGCGTTGATGCGTTTCCTGAAGTCCATGAGCCCGGAGTGGAACATCAGTCTTTTCCACTACCGGAATCAGGGCGACGACTACGGCCGGGTGCTGGTGGGGCTGCAGGTGCCGCCCGCTGATAAAAAAGCCTTCAAGGCATTTCTGGATGGCCTGGGTTATCCGTATTGCAACGAAACCGATAATCCGGCCTATCACTTGTTCCTTTAACCTGTTACGACGCGGCGGCGTTTGCAAGTGCCGTGCGCAGCGGCGCCAGTGCGTCGCTTACCGCCTGAAAGGCTTGTTCGCGACGCGCATCGAGCTCCCGGGCCTGCGACACGCTGACCGGCGTGAACTCTATACTTTCCCCCGGCATGCGTTGCGCAATATGCGGCAGGTCGACGGCGGCGATATGCGCTATTTTGGGGTAGCCTCCGGTGGTCTGGCGGTCGGCCATGAGCACGATCGGGTTGCCGTCGGGCGGCACCTGCACGGTGCCGAAGCCGGTAACCTCTGACGGATATTGCCGGGCCTGGCGGGTACGCAGGGTGGGGCCTTGCAGCCGGTAGCCCATGCGTTCCGATTGCGCCGTAATTTCATAAGGCTGTTCGAAAAAGGCGGCGACGGCTTCGTCGGTGAACAAGGGGGTGTGGGCCGTGGTCATGGCGCGAATGCGGGTACGGGCTTGCAGGCCCAGGGCGGCCGGCAGGTAAACCCGGGTATTCCATAGTGCCTGTTCCAGGGCGGGCAGACGGCGGGTATTCAGGTAACGCTGCAAAGCGAGTGTGTCGCCCTTTTTCAGCGCCCGCCCCTGAAAACCGCCCAGACTACCCCGCAAATAGGTGCTGCGGCTGTTCATGACCGGCTCAATGGCCAACCCGCCATAAAATGCAAGGTAGGCACGCAAGCCGGTAAGGCGGCCCTGGAATTGCAGGGTGTCGCCTTCACGCACCACGATCGGGCGGTCGTTGGGCAGCGGTTGGCCGTTCAGCGTGGGCTTCAGTTGCGCGCCGCAGATGGCAATGCAGGCGGGCTGGTCGAAGCGCAATGCGGGCCCGTTCAGGGTGATTTCCAGCGTGGCTTCGTCGGTATGGTTGCCGGCCAGCAGATTGGCCAGCCGGTGGGCGCGCACGTCCATGGCGCCGCACACAGGCATTCCCAGGTGCTGGTGGCCATGGCGCCCGCTGTCCTGCACGCTGGTGAGCAAGCCCGGTTTGAGCACATGAATGCTCATGGCTCGCCTTGCTGCAGTTGAAGGAAAGTGTCGTGCGACACGGGAACAAAACGAACATTGTCGCCAGGCTCCAGCAGTGTGGGCGGTTGGCGTCGTGGATTGAACAGACGCACCGGCGTTGCGCCGATGATGTGCCATCCCCCCGGGGAAACGTGGGGATAGATCATGGTTTGACGGTTGGCAATGGCAACGGAGCCCGCCGGAACCGCCGTGCGCGGGGTGTCGCGACGGCCGATCTGCAGGCGTTCGTCGTGCAGGCCAATGTAGGGGGCGCCGGGGGCGAAACCCAGCATGAAGACGTAGGCCGGGGCGGCGCTGTGCAGGGCGATGATCTGGGCCGGGCTGACGCCGCAATGCCGGGCTACATGATGAAGGTCCGGGCTGCAGGGTTCTTCGTAGCAGACCGGAATGTCGATGGTACGCGCGGTATCGGCGGTGGTTTCGGCCGCCACGGTTTGTATGACGGCGTGAATGCGATCGCGCAGTGACCCGCTACGGGCACTGTGCGGCACCGGGCGGGTGTGAATGGCTACCGTTGTGAATGTCGGAACGACATCGGTGACTTCGGGAAAAGCGGCCTGACGCAGCGCGCGCGCTATCCGTGCGCACTGCCGGCCCGTTTCCACGCTGATGCTGTCGCCCAGGGTAAGCACCAGAAGGCGGTCGCCTTGTGCCAGAAGCGGCGGCCGGCGTGTGTCGTTCCGGTGTTTCCCCGGCATGGTCAGGACGGCAGGGGCTTACTTGGCAAACAGCGAATCCAGGTTCTTGAAGGATTTGAATTCGAGCGCGTTGCCCGACGGATCCATAAAGAACATGGTGGCTTGCTCGCCTACTTCACCCTTGAAGCGAACGTAGGGCTCGATGACAAACCGGGTGCCGGCCGCGGTGAGCTTGTCGGCCAGGGCTTCCCAGGTGTCCATGGGCAGGACGGCGCCGAAGTGGCGCACGGGAACGTTCTTTTCGTCAACGGCATTGGTTGCGGTGTTGCCGCACTCGTCGGGAGCCAGATGGGCCACGATCTGGTGGCCGTAGAAATTGAAATCTACCCACTCATCGGACGAGCGGCCTTCGGGGCACCCCAGCAAGGTGCCGTAGAAGTCGCGAGCTTCTTGCAGGTTGCGTACAGGGAAAGCCAGGTGAAAAGGAGGCAGGGAAGTGGCAGTAGACATGGCGACGGTATCCGTACAAAAAGGGTGGTTACAACCCGCAGGCATGCAGTGCATGGCAATGAAATGACCGCGCCTTGCGACAGGTTACGGCCATTTTAATGTCATTTTTCGGTAACGACGCGATCGGCCGGGAAGGTGAGGGAAAACAGGCTGCCCGCGCCGGGGCGGCTTTGTATGCTGAGTTCGGCGTGGTGCCGCATGGCGACATGCTTGGTGATAGCCAAGCCCAGGCCGGTGCCCCCGGTGGCCCGCGAGCGGCCCCGGTCAACGCGGTAAAAGCGTTCCGTCAGCCGGGGAATGTCCTGCGAGGCAATGCCGATTCCGGTGTCCTGTACGCTGTAGCAGGCCTGGCCCCGCTCCGTACGGTACCAGCTGACCGTGATGGTGCCGTCTTTCGGGGTGTAGCGGATGGCGTTGGTGATCAGGTTCGAGATGGCCGAGGCCAGTTCGGTTTCGCTGCCGGTCACGCAAAGATCGTCGTCGATATTGGTAACGAACACATGCTGGCCATTGGACAGAATCTTGCCCTGGGCCAGCGCGTTCTGAATGACGCGTGGCATTTGCACCGGCGCGCCTTCTGCCGTGGGCGACGATTCCAGTGTGGACAGGGTGAGCAGGTCGGCCACGATCGCCTGCATGCGTTTGGCCTGTTCCAGCATGAGGGTTTGATAGTGATGCCGCTGTTCAGGGCTGAATGCGTCTTCGGGCATTTCGTGCAGGGTTTCCAGAAAGCCCGACAGCACGGTTAATGGCGTACGCAGTTCGTGAGATACGTTCGCCACAAAATCCTTGCGTGTCGTTTCCAGCTTTTCTACCTGGGTGACATCGCGTGTCACCAGCAGAAACTGCCCCAGTCCGTAGCGGGTGAGCTGGGCAAGAATCGCCTTGTCCTGCCCTGCCTGATTCAGGTGCAGCAGCACGGGTGCCTCCCAGCCTGACGGGTGCTTGGCGTAATGAAGAAAAACGGGGTCGCGAAGAATATTGAATACGCTGTGGCCGCGATCCGTGCCAAGGGCCAGGCCGATGTGCTGGGCGGCGGTCTGGTTGCACCACGTCACGTTCATGGCTTCGTCCAGCGTGATGGCGCCGTCGGGCAGGGCCTCGGCGGCCATCATGATGGCGTCGATGTGGCGGTTCAGCTGTTCCAGTTCGTCGCGATCCCGACGCAGCTTGCGGTAAACGGGGGCGAGAATTTCGTTCCAGGGGCCCACGGACGGCGGCGGCGGGGATTCAATGTCACGAACCCACCGCGAGATCAGCTGCAGCTGGCGGGCGCTGACCAGAATCATGGCCACGGTGCCGGCGGAAAACAGCATCCAGCCCGCTGACGGGCTGAGCCATAGTCCGGCCAGCCGGCAAATGCCCGCCCACAGGGCAAGGGTGACGAGGGTTTTCAGCATGTCGGCTGGTTCGTAAACCGGTAACCCGCGCCGCGCACGGTTTCAATGTGGTTCTCGTGGCCCGACGGCTCCAGTGCCTTGCGCAGGCGCCGGATATGAACGTCGACAGTGCGTTCTTCCACAAACACGTGATCGCCCCATACCTGATCCAGCAGCTGGGAGCGCGAAAAAACGCGCTCGGTGTGGGTCATGAAAAAATGGAGCAGGCGAAACTCGGTCGGTCCGACCGTCAGGGTTTTGTCCCCGCCCGTGATGCGGTGCGTGGTAGGGTCAAGTTTCAGGGTGCCGACCTGAATGATGTCGTCGGTTAACTGGGGCGCCCGGCGCCGCAGCACAGCCTTGATACGCGCGATCAGTTCTTTGGGTGAGAACGGTTTGGTAATGTAATCATCGGCGCCCGCTTCCAGGCCTTCCACTTTATCAAGTTCGTCGCCTTTGGCGGTTAACATGATGACGGGCACCTGGCGTGTGCGTTCATCGGCCCGCAGCGATTTGGCCAGCGTAATACCCGACGCGCCGGGCAGCATCCAGTCAAGCAGGATCAGGTCGGGCAGTTCCGCGCGAATGAGTGTCTGGGCTTGTTCGGCATCGAACGCGCGAAGCACTTTGTGGCCTGCGAAAGAGAGGTTGACGGAAATGAGTTCCTGGATGGCAGGTTCATCTTCGACTACGAGTATGGTGGTGCTCATGGGCGATTCAGGCGGTATGAGTAAGTCGTGTTCCCATAATATGGCTTAATTATTTCAGGTTTGTGAAATCTTTCGCCGTTTTCGGTGTCCAACCGGTTCTGTTGTACGATTAGTCCGTCCTTCCTCTTAGTGTTTCATCATGTCCCAAACCTCCCAATCCCACAAATCGTCCGGGGCAACCACGCATTTTGGTTTCCAGACGGTCGATGAAAACGAAAAAGCAGCGCGTGTTGCCCAGGTGTTTCACTCGGTGGCGAACCGGTACGATGTGATGAACGACCTGATGTCCGGCGGGCTGCATCGTGTGTGGAAGGCCTTCACCATTGCCCGTGCCGATGTCCGGCCCGGCATGAAGGTGCTCGACATCGCCGGCGGTACGGGTGACCTGGCGCGGGCATTTGCCAAAAAGGCGGGGCCCACGGGGCAGGTCTGGCTGACCGATATCAATGAATCCATGCTGCGCGTGGGGCGTGATCGCCTTACGGATCAGGGGCTGATTACTCCGGCGGCTGTGTGCGATGCCGAAAAACTGCCATTCCCGACCGGCTATTTCGATCGCGTGAGCGTTGCGTTTGGTTTGCGCAACATGACGCACAAGGATCTGGCGCTGAAAGAAATGCGTCGTGTTCTGAAGCCGGGCGGCAAACTGCTGGTGCTCGAATTCTCGCGGGTGGCCAAGCCGCTGGAGCCTGCCTACGACTGGTATTCGTTCAATATATTGCCGTGGCTGGGGAAAAAAGTGGCGGGCGACGAGGAAAGCTACCGGTATCTGGCCGAATCCATCCGGATGCACCCCGACCAGGAAACGCTGGCCGCCATGCTGGGCGAGGCGGGCTTGTCACGCGTACGTTACTTCAACTTGACCGCAGGGCTGGTGGCGCTTCATGAAGGCGTCAATCTGGGATAACGAAAGTGCATGAAACATTCTGCGTGCTTTCCCTATTGTTCATAAGGCATGCATTGTGCTAATGTTCAGCTTCCAGTAAGATTTGCTCATTGCGCACCCTTGCGCGCGGTGTATTGTTCACAGGAGTATTTTGAATGTCCAAACGGTTTTCCCGGTTTGTCGCCGGTCTCATGATCGCGGTTTCTGCGGGGGCCATGTTGGCCGTTTCCTTCGAAGCGGAAGCGCGTCGTATGGGGGGTGGTTCCAGCTTTGGCCGTCAGTCCACCAACGTAACGCAGCAGCGTCAGGCAACGACGCCGCCCGCAACCTCGTCCACCACCACCACACGTTCCGCGACCACGGCGGCCTCTACAGGTGCCGCAGCGGGTGCGGCCAGCACTGCGGCGCGTAGCGGAATGTCCAAGTGGCTTGGGCCTATTGCCGGTATTGCGGCGGGCCTGGGTATTGCCGCCCTGCTGTCCAGCATGGGCCTGTCGGGCGCCTTCCTTGAGTTCATGTCCAGCTTGTTGCTGATCGGTCTGTTGGTGTTCGCCGTCTTGTTTATTGTGCGCCGTCTGCGTGGTTCGGCCGCGCGGCCCGCCATGCAGCAGGCCGGTGGCATGCAGCGTCAGGGCATGAATCCCGACACCCAGCCTTTGCGTCCGGTCCCCGCGGCGGAACCCGCTGCGCCTGCCGCTGCAGCGGTGGCGCCGGTTGCCAGCGCTACTGCGCAGCCTGTTGATCCTTCGTGGTACATTCCCGCCGATTTCGATACGGCCACATTTCTGGCCAATGCGAAGTCACGCTTCATTGAAATCCAGGCTATCTGGGACAGCGGCAACCTGGACAAACTGCGCGAGTACATGACCGATGATCTGGTTGCCGAGATCAAACCCGAAATCCTGGCTCGCAACGAGGTCGCTCACACTGAAGTGGTTCTGCTGAATGCCGAGCTGCTGGGTATCGAGTCGGTGTCCGGTGGTTACCTGGCCAGCGTGCGCTTTTCCGGTATGCTGCGCGAACAGGCGGGTGCGGAAGCCTTCCGCTTCGAGGAAGTCTGGAACCTGTTCAAGTCCGATGATGCGGGCTGGCTGCTGGCCGGAATCCAGCAAATTCCGGTGGAATACGCCAGCTAAGGCGTTTGTCGCCGGGTTGTATTGCTCGCCAATGGCGCCTTCGGGCGCCATTGTGCTGCGTAAGTATGCGCTGCCCGGTTGCTGCCAAAACCGTTAAACTTAAGGCCTTTCCCCGCTACAGGCGCCGTTTCGGGCGCTCACTTCATGTTGCCTTTTATTTCCTTGCCTGATCTTTCTGCGGTGTATGCCAAAGGGATCAACCGTTTGTTAGCGCGCGAGCCCTGGGCGGCGCAGCGCCTGGCGGGTCACGCCGGCAAAACCGTGCGTTTTGTGATCGGGCAGGTGTCGCTGCAATTGCTGATCGGCAACGACGGGCGGGTGCAGGCCGCGCCACGCGATACATCCGCCCATGTCACGCTCACCTTGCCCGGGCATCTGCTGGGGTCGATTCCCGGCCGGATCATGCAGTCGGGCGGCAAGCCGGCCGATATCGCTGCGCTCATGCATGTTGAAGGCGATGCGGGGCTGGCCAATGTGGTTTCGGGCCTGGCCAACGACTTGCGCTGGGATGTCGAGCACGAGCTGGCCTCGGTGGTGGGCGATGTGCCTGCCATGCGGCTGCTGGCCCTGGGGCGAGCCGCTGGGCAGGGGGCGCAGGCGGCGGCAGGGCGGCTGTCTGAAAATGTGGCTGAATTCCTTACCCAGGAAACCGATCTGATGGTTTCACGGCAGGCCTTCAACGACTGGGCGCGAGAAATCGCTGCTATCCAGACTCGCCTGGCCGGGCTTGAACACAGGGTATCCCTGGTAGGGCGGCCCCTGGCCGGCCGGCAAGGGCACAGAGCATGATCATTGTCACCTTCATTCGCCTGGTGCACATTATCTGGGTGGCCCTCAAGTTCCGCCTCGACGAGCTGGTGCTGTCGTCGATCCGTCATCCGGTGGCGTCAAGCCTGCTGCGGGTTGTACGACTGGGCAAGGCGCCGCGCCTTGATCGCGGGGTGCGCTTGCGTCTGGCTTTCGAAGCACTTGGTCCCATTTTCGTCAAGTTTGGGCAGGTGCTTTCCACGCGTCGCGACCTGATTCCCCTGGACATCGCCACCGAACTTGCACTGTTGCAAGACCGGGTTCCCCCGTTTCCGTCGGCACAGGCAGCCGCGTGCATCGAAGCCGCGCTGGGCGACAAGCCGCAGAATCTGTTCCAGCATTTCGAGGTGGATCCGGTCGCCTCGGCGTCTATCGCCCAGGTGCATTTTGCCGTGCTGCACGATGGGCGGGAAGTGGCGGTCAAGGTGTTGCGGCCGGGTATGCTGAAGGTCATCGAGAAAGACCTCACGCTGTTGCGTGTATTGGCCGGCCTGGTCGAGCGTCTGGCCCCCGATGGTCGTCGTTTGAAGCCGCGCCAGGTGGTGGCGGAATTCGACAATTATCTGCACGATGAGCTTGATCTGATTCGTGAGGCCTCGAATTGCAGCCAGTTGCGCCGCAACTTCGGGCCGGACACCGGGCGGCAGGATCTGCTGATGGTGCCCGAGGTTATCTGGGAGTTCTGCGCCACGTCGGTCTTTACCATGGAGCGTATGCGCGGTATTCCCGTCAGCCAGATTCCGCGCATCAGGCAGGCGGGTATCGATACGCATGAGCTGGCGCGCAAAGGGGTGGAAATTTTCTTCACCCAGGTATTTACCGACGGTTTTTTCCATGCCGACATGCATCCGGGCAATATTTACGTTTCCGATGCACCGGACACCCTCGGGCGGTATATCGCGCTCGATTTCGGCATCGTGGGCTCGTTGTCCGAGTTCGACAAAAACTATCTGGCACAGAACTTCCTGGCGTTCTTTCAGCGCGACTACCACCGGGTTGCGCGTCTGCATATCGAATCCGGCTGGGTGCCCCCAACCACCCGCGAAGAAGAGCTGGAAGGGGCGGTTCGGGCAGTTTGCGAGCCCTATTTCGATCGTCCGTTGTCGCAGATATCCCTGGGGCAGGTGTTGCTGCGCCTGTTCCAGACGTCGCGCCGCTTCAACGTTGAAATTCAGCCGCAGCTTGTATTGCTCCAGAAAACCCTGCTCAATGTGGAAGGCATGGGGCGTGAGCTCGACCCCGACCTCGATCTGTGGAAAACCGCCAAGCCTTACCTGGAAAACTGGATGCGGGAACGGGTGGGGTTAACGGGCCTGAAGCGACAGTTGGAAAAAGAAGCAAGCCAATGGGCGCAACTTCTACCGCAGTTGCCCCGCCTGGTTCATGCGCGCTTAAGCCAGCCGGAAACCGGTATGCGCCTGAACCAGGAGGTCGAACGTTTGCGGCGCGCGCAAGAACGCACCAATCGATTGCTGTTGCTGGTGTCGTGCGTTCTTGCGGTTGGTATAGGTGTGGCCGTGTGGGCATTGACCCGTTAGTAGTACATCGTCACATACAGTTCATGTTGCTGCGTTACAGTAGCAGCCTACCTAGAGAGATCACCATGCTTTATCCTGAATTGTTCAAATCGATGGAAGCGGTACGCTGGAATATGGCGACCGATATTCCCTGGGACGATTTCGACGGCTCCAAGTTGTCCGATGACCAGGCCTATACCATCAAAATGAATGCAATTACCGAGTGGGCGGCGTTGCCGGCTACCGAGATGTTCTTGCGGGACAATCGTGACGACAGTGATTTCAGCGCGTTCATGTCGATCTGGTTCTTCGAGGAACAAAAGCATTCGCTGGCCCTGATCGAATACTTGCGTCGTTTTCGTCCGGAACTGGTGCCCACCGAAGAGGAACTGCACAAGGTGCGTTTCGAGTTCGACCCGGCGCCGGCGCTGGAAACGCTCATGCTGCATTTTTGCGGCGAGGTGCGTTTGAACCACTGGTACCGTCGCGCCTCCGACTGGCATACCGAGCCGGTGATCAAGGCGATTTACAAGATCATTTCCCAGGACGAGGCCCGTCACGCCGGTGCTTACCTGCGTTACATGAAACGTGCCTTGGTGCATCAGGGGCAGGAGCTGGGCCATCAGGCACGCATCGCCTTTTCCAAGATCGGTGTTCTGATGGCGTCGGCGCATCGCACGCCCCAGGCCCTGCATCCCACCAATCTGCACGTGAACAAAGATATGTACCCCCAGGACACGGTGCAGTCCAAGCTGCCGTCGCCGGGATGGCTGGAGAACTGGCTCGACAACCAGATCTGTTTCGACAACGACTGGGAAACCAAGGTCAGTTCGCGCATATTACATAATCTGTCGTTGCTGATGGACCGTACGTTCACGTCGGTGCAGGATCTGAACCGCTACCGGAAGTCCTTGCTGAAAACACCTGCATCGGTCTAAGGCAAACTCCATGAGCGTTCGGTTCGAGTCCAAAATACTCACACGCGACGCGTGTGAGTGTTTGATCCGTAGCGGGGGGCTGCCCAGGCCGCTGGTATTCACCAACGGCGTGTTCGATATACTGCATCGCGGCCATGTCAGTTATCTCGACGAGGCCGCCCAGCTTGGCGCAAGCCTGGTGGTGGCGCTGAACACCGATGAATCGGTGCGCCGTCTGGGCAAAGGTGCCGATCGTCCGGTGAACACGTTGCCCGACCGGTTGGCGCTGATAGCCGCCCTGGCTTGTGTCGACGTGGTCACCAGCTTTGATGAAGACACGCCACAGGCGCTGATTCAGGCCCTGCGTCCAGACATTATCGTGAAGGGTGGCGACTACGTTATGGATACGCTGCCCGAAACTGCCGCCGTGCGGCAGTGGGGCGGAAAGGCTGTTGCCATTCCGTTTCGCTACGAGCGCTCGACCACGTCGCTGCTGCAACGCATTCGTTCGTAACTTACGAATTTTTGCCTGGGTCGGCCCCCCGGCCGCTGGTCGTTGATTGCGGCAGTACGCTTATTGCAGCAGGGTATTGACCGCCTGGATGTCGTCTTCGCCCAGGGTGCCGACGGCGGCTTTCAGCCGCAGGCTGTTCATCAGTGTTTGATAACGGGCTTGCGCCAGGTCACGCTGGGTTTCATACAGCTGGCGTTGGGCGTCCAGCACATCAATGTTTACTCTGACCCCGATTTCGTAGCCGGTCTGGTTGGCCTGTACGGAATTCAGGCTGGATTTTTCGGCGGCTTCCAGGGCCTTGATGCGGGCCAGGCCCGAGGTGACGCCTGAGTAATACCGCTGGGCGTCCTGAATGGCCACGCGCCGGGCGTTTTCAAGCTCGTAGCGGGCCTGTTGCAGCCGGGAGGTTTCTTCGCGGATAACCGAGGAAATTTCGCCGCCGGTGAAGATGGGAATGGAAAGGCGCAGCCCGACCGCGCTGTCAAGGGCGCGAGGCCCGCCGTTGGGGTAGTTGATGCCGATGTCCGATGCGCTGCCCGTTTGCGCCTCCAGGTTCACGGTTGGGTAGTTGCGGCTTTTTGCCATTTCAATGCGGGTTTGCGCAATCTGGGCCTGCAACTGGGCCTGCAGTACGTCCAGGTTGGCCTGGCCGGCGCGTGTCGTCCAGCTGTCGAGCCGGCTTGGTTGCGGCGCAGGGAGCGAGGTGCCGGACTTCAGCGAGGCGAGTTCCGCCGGCCGTTCGCTGATAATGCGTGACAAGGCGTCGAATGACACTTGCAGGGCATTTTCCAGTGCCAGCTCGTTGGCCTTGAGCAGATCGAGCCGTGATTCCGCCTCGTAGGTATCGGCAATGGTGGTGCTGCCCAGTTCGAACCCGCGTCTTGCCGCCCGCAACTGGTATTCCACGGCGTCTTTTTCGGCCCGCAGGGCGCGCAGCATGTCTTGTGTGGCCAGCACCTGGAAATACGCCTCGGAGAGGCGAAGAATAAGGTCCTGGTAAGACTGGGTTACCGACACGCCGGCAGACTCGGCAATGAATTCGGCCCGTTCCAGGTTCTTCCAGCGCTCCAGATTGAACAGGGGCTGTTCCAGCGTCAATGCCCAGAGCGCCACGTTGTTGTTCGAGCTATTGCTCAGCGTGCTGGCCCGGCGGGTGTCTTCGGTTTGTGCCAGCGCGTTGGCGGTCACCTGGGGAAGCAGGCCCGCCCTGGCTTGAGGAATGACTTCCTGATCGGCCCGTTGAGCCGCCTGACGGGCCGCGTAGATAGGGTCGCGCTGCAATGCTTTTTGCCAGGCCTGCCACAGATCGAGTGAGCCCCCGACCTGAGCAAACGCCGGCGCACCGTATGCGGCCAGCGCCAGCGCAAGCAAACCGAACAGGTGCTTGCGCCCGGGCATCAGAACTTGAACTGGGTAACAGAGACGCCGCGCAACGGCTTGATGAGCGTGTCGAACAGCCCCACGGTTTCGAAACTGGCGGCATTGATGCGCGTGATGCGGTAGGCGGTCATGATGGGATTCTGGCCAACCACAGCCACCAGACGGCCGCCGACACGCAGCTGGTACTTCAGCGCATCGGGAACCACCGGCACCGATCCGGTGAGCAGTATGGCATCGTATTCGGTGGTGCCCCAGCCCGCGTGTGCATCGCCGGTTTCCACCCTGACATTGGCTACCTGGTTGCGCTGCAGGTTGGCCTGCGCGAAGGCGCTGAGCCGGGTATCGACCTCGACGGTGGTGACATGCTGGCAAAGCGCGGCCAGCAGGGCTGCCTGGTAACCGGAACCACTGCCGATTTCCAGAACCCCGTCGGTGGGTTCCAGTTGAAGTTCCTGTGCCAGCCGGGCTTCGAGCTTGGGGCTGAGCATGTTCTCGCGGGTGTCGACACCGTCGATGATCAGGGGCAATTCAATATCGGAAAATGCCAGGCCCTGCATGGGGGCTGGAACATAGCGCTCGCGGGGTACGTCGAACAGAGCCTGAAGCACACGGGTGTTAAGGACTTCCCATGGCCGGATCTGCTGTTCGACCATGTTGAAGCGAGCTTGTTCGATATCAGACAGCGCGGTGATGTTCATGGTTTCAAACACAGTAAATAGGCGCCGGAACCCGGGCTGGGTGGCGCAACAACATAACAGACAAGGCGCCCGGAGAGGCAGTAACGGCGCCGATGATGGCTACTATAGCGTATTTGCCGACGCTTGGGTGTATGGGTGGCAGGGGTGGGCGTGGTGTACCGGGCCATGCCCGCTGCCCACCGACAGCTCGCCGGATTGTGCGATGGCCTGGACCAGATACGCCTTGGCCCGCCGGGCGGCTTCGGGTACGCTTTTCACCTGAGGCAGCAGTGCCGCCAGCGCTGCCGACAAGGTGCAGCCCGTACCATGGGTGTTGCGGGTTTCAATGCGCCTGCCGGGCAGCTCGATCAGGCGATCACCGTCGTGAAGTATATCAACGATGTCGTTGCCGGGCAGATGGCCGCCTTTCAGAAACACCCAGCGATTATCCTGGTCTCCCAGCAAGCGCCTGAGTTTTTCGGCGACGCGGCGCATCTCCTTCAGGGTTTCCACGGGCGATGCATCGAGCAGCACCCCGGCTTCGGGAAGGTTGGGGGTTAACAGCGTGGCCTGCGGAATGAGGCTTTCGCGCAGTTCGGCGACGGCGGCGCGCTCCAGCAAATGGTCGCCGCTTTTGGCCACCATGACGGGATCCAGCACAATGTGGGCGGGCTTCCAGTGGGACAGCCGATCCGCCACCTCGCGGGTGACTTGCTGCTGGCCCAGCATGCCGATTTTTACAGCGTCGATGCGTACGTCGCTGAACAGTGTGTCGATCTGCCGGCGAACGAAGTCGGCCGGTACGGGGCAAATGGCCGTGACTGCCTGGGTGTTTTGGGCGGTCAGGGCGGCAACGACGGCGGTGCCGTAGGCGCCCAGGGCCATCATGGTTTTGATGTCGGCCAGAATGCCGGCGCCGCCGGACGGGTCAACGCCGGCAATGGTAAGCGTGTTGGGGATCATGGGATTCAGTCTGAAAACAGGCGGCATTCAGCCGGCCAACCTAAACCTGCCAAGCATAAAGCATTTTCAGGAAAACCACCGTAACAGGGCGGCGGCGGTCAGGGCCAACGGGCCGACGCCGGCCAGAATCAGCCAGGCTGTTCGGTGGCGCCGCCCGGGGGACGCCTTGGCTTTGCCCAGCAGCCATAACGAAACCGCCGTGCCCACCACGGCACATGCCACCTTGACCACCAGGGCGGCAACGGCGGTACCGTGAATGTCGGGCAAGGCGCCGTAGTAGTAAAGGCTGACCAACCCGAAGCCCGCACCGCTGGCAAACTGAACGAGCCAGCCCGTGAGCGTAATGCATGCCAGCCGGGCAACGTGGGCATTGGCCGCAAACAGGGCGCAAAGCGGCGCGGCCACCACGGCAACGGCTCCGAAGTTATGCGCTATCTGGGTGAGCGCATAGGCATGGTTCTGGAAGTCCATGACGCAGGGCTACCCCACCGTCACCTTCACGCATTGTTCTACCCCGATGGGTACGTGGGCTTTGTTCACCACCTTGATACACAGATTGGCGGCGCCTTCAGGCAGTGTTTCAAACGTGTAGCTGCCATTCAGCTGGCGCAGGATGCCGACCTCTTTGTCGTTCACGTAAACGTGCACGTGATCACCGCGCGGACCGGGAGCGACCTGGTATTCCATGCGGGTTTGTTCCATGATGTCGAGTTTGGCGCCGTTTTTCGGGGAAAGAATAGTCACCGAACCTTCGGCGGCGAGTGCGGGCCCGGCGGTCAGGCCCAGACCGAGCAGCCAGGCGGCTGCGATGACAGCAATGCGATATTTCATGACGAGCTCCTGGTGATGTGCCCGCAAGACAGGAAAGCAGGAAAGCAAGATAGCAAGAAAAGGCAACGACGGTTGGGTGTGTTGCTCGCAATCCAGAATAGGACGACGGGCCGGGTGGGTCAAGTTGCACTGCACCATCGGGCGTCAGCCGGCGGAGCGCGCCTGATCAATCTGTTCGCACAGGGTTTGCGTGGCCTGGAAAAGGCGCGGACCGGGGCGCACGAATGCGTCGGTGGACACGGCAATGACATGGCCCTTGCGCGCCGCGGCAAGGCCCAGCGACTTCCAGTAACGGCGGGCATCGTCCGCTTTCTGATCGTTGCCGGTACTGACGATGACGGCATCCGGTTGCCTGGCGAGCACGCTTTCCGGATTGATCTGCGGGGCGACGCCGGGGGCGTCGGCAAAAATGTTCACTGCGCCACAATGGGCCAGCACATCGTTGGTCAAGGCATCGTCGGCCAGTGTGTACAAGGGGTTGGAGCCGATCTCAAGAAATACCCGAACCGGTGGCCGGTGGGCGTAGTGCTGCGCGATCGAGACTGCCTGTGCGCGTAAGGCCGCCGCCCGGGTACGCGCCACGTGCGTGGTGCCGAAGTTGTCTCCCAGGGTGTCGACCGCGTTCGCAATGTCCTGCAGCGAGGACGGTGCGCTGTAGTGGATGCGCACGGAAAACGGTTCAAGCAGCGGGGTGACGGCCGTTACTGCGCCGCCCGCCTGCCAAGCCACCAGATCGGTGGGATGCAAGGCAATCAGGCGCTCGATATCCAGATGCAAGCCGTCGCCCACCCTGGGCAGGGCGCGCGCCTGCGGCGGGTAGTCGCTGCTGTTGACGGTACCAACGATCAGGTCGCCCGCGCCGGCCTCGAACAGCAATTCGGTAATGTGCGGCGCCAATGTCACGATCCGGTAGACCGGTGTGTGGTGGGCGTTGGCAGGTGCCGGCGCCCTGTGGCCGGCCGGCGTTGCGACCGGCCACAGGGCCACCGCCAGGCCCAGAATGGCGACGAGGTACGATTGCTCAAGCCGTTGCAGGAACACGCGCGCTTGCCTACATGCGTACCGACAGGTTGATGAAGACCGTCGAGCCGGGCGGGTTATAGCCATACACGTTGGCGTAGTCTTTGTTGAAGACGTTGTCCCAGCGCACGGAAATGCCGACACGCCGGCTGAAGTCGTACGAGGCGCTCAGGTTGGTAACGCCGTAGCCTCCCATGACGAGTGTGTTGGCCGCATCGTCGTAGCGCTTGCCGGTGAACATGTATTCTGCGCCCAGCACCAGTGCGTCCAGCCGGTGCGTCGCGCTGACGCGGTAAATTTGCCGGGCCCGGCGCTGCAACTGGTTTCCGGTCATGCCGTCACGCGGCGACAGGTTGCGCGGATCCATGAAATCGGCGCCGGCCTTCAGGCGGGTATCGCCCCAGGTCTTTTCGGCGCTCAGGCTCAGGCCCCGGATGCGCGCCTTGTCGATGTTCTGTGCGGAACGCAGCCCCGTGGCCGGGTTGTACACGTAGCCGACGATCATGTCGTCGATGCGGTTCTGGAAAAGCACGGCTTGCAGCAGCGTGGTGTCGTCCGTGTAGCGCACACTGGCCTCTACGTTGCGTGAGCTTTCCGGCTTAAGGTCGGGGTTGCCCACGCTGCCGAAGTAATAGGGCGCGTAAAGGTCGGCAAAGGTGGGGGCCCGAAACCCGGTGTTTGCCGCCATGCCTACGGTCCAGTTGCCCGAGAGGTCGTAGTCATACGAAAGGCCGCCCGTTACTTTGCTGCCGTAGGCAGAGATCGTGTCGTTGCGCACGCTGGCCTGCAGATGGTGGGCGCCGACATTGCCGCGGTACACCAGGCCGGCGGAGTTGGTATTGCGCTCGTTCGCCGTGTACTGGGTGGACCCGGCCTTGGGGCGTTCTTCCAGCCGTTCCAGCAAGACCGACACGGAGTGGTCGGCACTGAGTGCAAACGTGTTTTGCCAGAGATACGAGCGTTGCAGTTCCCCGAACAAATAGGAACTGCCGAAGCTGCGGCTGTCGGCGGATTCACTGGAAAAACCAAACCGCAGCACGCTTTCCCAGGTACGGGTTACCTGGTTGGTGCTGGTCAGCGAATAGACTTCCTGGCGCGTAAGCCCATACGCTTCGGGCGACCATTCCCCGGCGTCAAAATCGCCGTTGATATACCCGTTGTACATGGAAAAAGCCAGTTCCTGGCCCTGGGCCCACTGGTAGTCCACCGAGCCCGAAAGGGTGTGCTGGGAATAGCCGTCGCTGTCGGGGTAGTACTCATAGAACGTGTTCGACCGATTGGTGGCGTTGAAGCCGCCGCTATTGGCCATGCTGGCGGAAAAGGCGTAGTTCCACTTGCCGCTGGTGCCGGCAATGCCTGTGCTGGATTTGAAGGTGCTGTGACTGCCCGCACCCACATTGCCCCAGGCACGCAGCGGCGTGTCTCCCGGCGTCGGCCGGGTGATGATGTTGATGACCCCGCCAATGGCGTTTGATCCATACAGGCTGCTGGCTGCGCCGCGCACGATCTCTACCCGTTCGACGGTGGCCGGGTCAATGGCGTTCCAGTTGACAGCTCCGGAACTGCTGCTGTTCAGGCGTATGCCATTGAGCAATACCAGCGTTTGCTGCGGGTTGGTACCCCTAAGGAACACGCTGGTCTGGGTTTGCGGCCCGCCGCTGGCTGCCGTTTCGATGCCGCTCTGGCGGCCCAGCAAATCGGCCAGGCTGTCTTGCCCGGCCTGTTGAAGTTCGTGTCGCTCGATAACGCTGACATCGCCCGGCACGTCACGTTGTATCTGGGGGGTGCGCGTGGCGGTGACGACGATGGTGTCCAGGGTGGTGAGTGCCGGGGTGGTCTGGGCGCCGACGGTGAGCGGCAAGGCACACAGCGCGAGCGCGCCGGCATGCCGGGAGTAGCAGGAAGACATAAGGATCCTTGCGAAACGTGCGTCCCCGCACGTTTATGTTGGGTAAGTCACGGCCATCGCTCAGGCGGCCGGCGAGGGTCGCCGACCGCCCGTGGCCGCGGGCCAAGGGGTGAAAAAGGCCGGTGTCGGGCTTGCCTGCATGCGCAGGATTACCGTTGCGGGGGCAGCACAGTTTGGCGAGGCAGGGCCGTTGGCCCAGGCTGTTGCGGCTGTTTCCCGTTTAACGCGCGGGATGAAGGCCCTGTTTAGTAGAGTCTTCATCCCGGTTGCACCTTGATCAGAGCGTGATTGTAGTCGCCGCAGAAGTATTCGTCGCGTATCCCCTGCGGCGGGTCGGGGTATACCGGGGGTTACAATAGCCGGTTATCCCCTTGATCAATGTTAATTCGCTTAGGTTGCCACGTGTCCTATCCGTCTTTGCCCTATCCTCTTTCCGCCTACACTCGCGGGGCTGAATTTGCCCGGCTGCTGGGTGAGCGCCTGCTCATTCTTGATGGCGCCATGGGAACCATGATCCAGCGCTACAAGCTGACGGAAGCGGACTTCCGCGGCGAGCGTTTCGCCGCCCACGGCAAAGATGTGAAAGGGAACAACGAACTGTTGTCCCTGGTACGGCCCGATATTATTCTGGATATCCATCGCCAGTACCTGGATGCCGGGTCCGACGTCGTTGAAACGAACACCTTCGGCGCTACGCGCATTGCCCAGGCCGACTACGACTTGCCGGAGCTGGCGTACGAAATGAATGTGGCCTCGGCGCAACTGGCGCGGCAGGCTTGCGACGAATTCAGCACGCCCGATCGCCCGCGCTTCGTGGCCGGGGCGCTGGGCCCGCAACCGAAAACAGCATCGATTTCACCCGATGTCAACGATCCGGGCGCCCGCAATGTGACGTTCGAGCAGCTGTGCGATGCCTACCAGGAGCAGGTGAAAGGCTTACTGGACGGCGGCGTGGATATCGTGCTGATCGAAACCATTTTCGACACGCTCAATGCCAAAGCGGCCATTTTCGCGATTGAAACCGTTTTTGAAGAGCGAGGCGTGCGCTTGCCGGTCATGATTTCCGGCACGGTGACCGATGCCTCCGGGCGCATTCTGTCGGGCCAGACCGTCGAGGCGTTCTGGAATTCGGTGCGCCACGCCCGACCGATCACCATAGGCTTGAACTGCGCGCTGGGCGCGGCACTGATGCGCCCGTATATTGCCGAGCTGTCCAAAATTTGCGATACCTATATATGCGTGTATCCCAATGCCGGCCTGCCCAACCCCATGGCGGAAACCGGTTTCGACGAAGCGCCCAAGGATACCTCCAGCCTGCTGGAAGAGTTTGCGCGCTCCGGTCTGGTGAACGTGGCCGGGGGGTGCTGCGGCACAACGCCCGACCACATTCGGGCCATTGCGCAAAAAGTCGCCAGCCTGCCGGTGCGCAAGATTCCGGAAATTCCGGTCAAAACGCGGCTTTCCGGTCTGGAGGCCCTGAACTTCGATCACGACTCGCTTTTCATCAACGTGGGCGAGCGTACGAACGTTACCGGCAGCAAGCAGTTTCTGCGCCTGATCCGCGAAGAGAAATATGACGATGCGCTGGCGGTGGCCAGGCAGCAGGTTGAAAACGGCGCACAGATCATCGATGTGAACATGGACGAGGCGATGCTGGATTCCGCTGCGTGCATGCGTCGGTTTTTGAACATGATTGCGTCGGAGCCGGATATCGCCCGCGTTCCCATCATGATCGACAGCTCCAAATGGGACGTCATCGAGCAGGGCTTGCGCTGCGTTCAGGGCAAGGCGGTTGTGAATTCCATTTCGCTGAAAGAGGGCGAAGAGGCATTTCTTCATCAGGCCCGTTTGTGCCGCAAGTACGGTGCTGCTGCGGTAGTCATGGCCTTCGATGAAAAGGGTCAGGCCGACAGCCTGGCGCGACGCCGGGAAATTTGCGGGCGCGCGTACCGTTTGCTGGTCGACAAGGTGGGTTTTCCGCCCGAAGACATCATTTTTGATCCCAACGTGTTCGCCATTGCCACCGGCATCGACGAGCATAACCATTACGCGGTCGACTTCATCGACGCCACGGCGTGGATTACGAAAAATCTCCCGCATGCCCGGGTATCGGGGGGAATCTCCAACGTCAGCTTCTCTTTCCGCGGCAACGAGGCCATGCGCGAGGCCATTCACACCGTCTTCCTGTATTACGCCATTCGCGAAGGCCTGACCATGGGCATCGTGAACGCCGGCCAGCTCGGGGTATACGAGAATATCGATAAACACGCGCTGGAAATGGTCGAAGATGTGGTGCTGGACCGCGCCGAACCTCTGGGCAAGAAAGACGCCGGCGACACCCGCACACCCACCGAGCGCCTGGTCGAGCTGGCCGACTCCATAAAAGGCTCGGGTACCAAGAAAGAGGAAGATCTGGCCTGGCGCGACCAGCCGGTCGAGCAGCGTATTTCGCACGCGCTGGTGCACGGCATCACCGCGTTCATCGTCGAAGACACCGAAGAGGTGCGGCAGAAGATCGCCGACCAGGGCGGCCGGCCCATTCAGGTGATCGAAGGCCCGCTCATGGACGGCATGAACGTAGTGGGCGATCTGTTCGGCGCCGGCAAAATGTTTCTTCCCCAGGTGGTCAAGTCGGCCCGGGTCATGAAGCAGGCCGTTGCGCACCTTATTCCCTTCATTGAAGAAGAGAAAAAACAAATCCAGGCGGCCGGCGGCGATGTGCGTCCGAAAGGCAAGATTGTCATTGCCACCGTCAAGGGCGATGTTCACGACATCGGCAAGAATATCGTGACCGTGGTGCTGCAATGCAATAACTTCGAAGTCGTGAATATGGGGGTCATGGTTCCCTGTTCCGAAATTCTGGCCAAGGCCAGGGAAGAGAACTGCGACATCATTGGTTTGTCCGGGCTGATCACCCCCAGCCTTGAGGAAATGGCGTACGTGGCGTCAGAGATGCAGCGCGACGACTACTTCCGCAGCCGCAAGCTGCCGCTGCTGGTGGGCGGCGCCACCACCAGCCGGGTGCATACTGCCGTGAAGATTGCCCCCAACTACGAGGGCCCGGTCATTTACGTGCCCGATGCCAGCCGGTCGGTGGGGGTTGCCACCAATCTCATGTCGGAGCAATCCGATGTTTACCTGAACGATCTGGCCCAGGAATACGAGCTGGTGCGTCAGCGGCATGCCAATCGCAAGGCCACGCCGCTTATTGGCTTGCAAGAGGCGCGCGACGCCAAACCGGTCATCGATTGGGCGAACTACACGCCGCCCAAGCCCAAGTTCCTGGGGCGGCGCACGTTCAAGAACTACGATCTGGCTGAAATCGAGCAGTTTTTCGACTGGACGCCCTTCTTTCAAACCTGGAGCCTGTTTGGCCAGTACCCGGCCATTCTTCAGGACAACGTGGTGGGCGAGCAGGCGCGCAAGCTGCTCGCCGACGGTCAGGCCATGCTGCGCAAGATCATCGAGGGGCGCTGGCTGACCGCCAACGGGGTTGTGGCGTTCTATCCGGCAAATACGGTGAACGATGACGACATCGAGATCTACCGCGATGAATCACGCTCAGAGGTTTTGCTTACGTGGCGCAACCTGCGTCAGCAAACGGCCAAGCGCGAAGGCGTGGACAACAAATGCCTGGCCGATTTCATCGCACCGCGCGATTCCGGCGTACAGGACTATATAGGCATGTTCGCCGTCACCGGCGGCCTGGGTATAGAAAAGCACGAAGAAGCCTTCCTGAAGGCCAATGACGACTACTCCAGCATTATGCTCAAATCGTTGGCCGACCGCCTGGCCGAGGGTTTCGCCGAGTGCCTGCATGCCCGCGTGCGGCGTGATCTATGGGGCTATGTGCCCGACGAGGCGCTCGACAACAAGGCGATCATTGCCGAAAAATACCAGGGCATACGACCGGCGCCGGGCTATCCGGCATGTCCCGAGCATGTGGTCAAGAAAGACATGTTCGACGTGCTGCAGGCCGGCGATGTCGGCATGCAGCTCACCGAAGGGTATGCCATGTACCCGGCGTCCAGCGTGTCCGGCTTCTACTTCAGCCACCCCGCGTCGCAATACTTCAGCGTAGGCAATATTGGCGACGATCAGGTTCAGGATTACGTCCGGCGCAGCGGCCGCGAGGAAGACGACGTGCGCCGCACGCTGGCGTCGGTGTTGCGCTAGGCCTTGCCCTGAAGGCTGGCGCCTGCATGAGGTGCCAGCTTTCTGAACGAAAAGGCTGACAGCATGGTGATCACGCCGATCACGACAAACCCCCAGATGATGTCAATGCGCTCCAGCGACTCGGCACCGCGAACCACCATGCTCAGATTCAGTGTGACCGCCGAGCATGCCACCCCCAGACTGATGCCCAGCTGCTGTGCCGTGGCTGCAAAGCTGCTGGCCCGGCTCATGTCGGCGGGCTTGATGTCGGCATAGGTGAGCGTATTGACGGCGGTAAATTGCAATGAGCGGAAGAACCCGCCGGCAATCAGGATGGTCATCATCAGCCAGAGCGGTGTCGATGCCTGAAACAGGGCGCACAGGGCCACTGTAATGCCCATGGTGAATGCATTGACCAGCAATACATTGCGAAAGCCGTATCGCTGAATGATCGGCGTGGCAACGAATTTCATGAGTATGGAGCCGACCGCCCCCGTGAAGGTGATCAGCCCCGCCGCAAAAGGCGACATTCCGAATCCCACCTGCAGCAATATGGCCAGCAGGTAGGGGTTGGCGCCAATGGCGAACCGGCACAGGTTGCCGCCCAGCGTCGCCACGGAAAAGGTTGGCAGTTTGAGCAGCGACAGATCGATGATGGGATAAGGGGTGTGGCGGGCATGCAGAATGTAGCAATAGGTGCACACGACGCCGATGGCCAGTACCAGCACGGTGTTGGTGGCTGAAAGCATGCCGTGTCCAAGCGCCTCGAACCCGGCCACCAGGGTCGCCAGACCCACGCCGCTCAGCAAAAAACCAACCCAGTCCAGAGCCCTCTGGGCGCCCCGGAAATCCTGGCGAATGTAATACAGCACCATGGCGATGCCCAGTATTCCGACCGGTACGTTGATCAGGAAAATCCATCGCCACGAGGCATAGGTGACCAGGAAGCCGCCCAACGGCGGCCCGATGACCGGCCCGAGAAGCGCCGGCATGGACAGGAACGCCATGGCTTTCAGCAACTGGTCTTTGGGGACCGTGCGAAGCATGATAATACGCCCCACGGGCACCATCATGGCGCCGGCCAGCCCTTGCAGCACCCGGGCGACGATCAGCTGGCCCAGGTTTTGCGCCAGGCCGCACATGAGCGAACTGCCGGTGAACAGCAGGATGGCAATGATGAATACGCGCCGGGCGCCATAGCGATCCGCAGCCCAGCCGCTGACGGGTACGAATACCGCCACCGACAGCAGGTAGCTGGTAATGGCTACGTTCATCTGGATGACGCTGGTTCCCATGGTGGCGGCCATGGCGGGAAGGGCGGTTGCCACCACGGTGGCGTCGAGCATTTGCATGAACAGCGCGCATCCGACAATGAAGGGGATCATGCGAATCGCCTGCGGCTGGCGTTCTGTATCGGAGGGTTTGGCTGGCTTGGGTGAGTCGGACGGCATGGAAATGCGCGAAATGTTCCGCGTAAAGTAAAATCAGATCAACGTGTCATTACATCATCTGTCAGGTACCCGCATTATGGCAAACAATTACGAGTCGGAAGTCACCCAGTTCCTGAAAAATATCAAGGCCCAGAAGCCCGACACCGACGCGCGCCAGCGCGAGGGGCGGGCGCGCCTGTGGGACAAATACATCGATTCCGAGCTTCAGGAAGGTTTCAAGGCGGCTCGTGTGCCCCAGAAGCCGTACGTGTATTACCGCATGGATTAACCTTCCGTGCCGAAGGCCGCCGGTCGCGAAGTAGAGGCGCTTGTCGATCCGGTGATCGACAGCACGCCCGACGTCGTCGATGCGGTGGCGCTGGCACGCCTGTATGGCGAACCCTTGTTCGCCATGCCGCAAGATCTCTACATTCCCCCCGATGCCCTTGAGGTTTTCCTTGAAACCTTCGAGGGGCCGCTCGACCTGCTGCTTTATCTGATCCGGAAGCAGAATTTCAACGTGCTCGACATTCCCATGGCCGAAGTAACGCGCCAGTATTTGTCGTACGTTGACCAGATTCGCCGGCATAATCTTGAGCTGGCGGGCGAGTATCTGCTGATGGCCGCCATGCTCATCGAGATCAAGTCGCGCATGCTGTTGCCGGTTACGCGCAATGCGGCTGACGAAGAGGTCGAGGATCCGCGCGCCGAGCTGGTGCGACGCCTGCTTGAATACGAGCAAATGAAGCTCGCCGCGCAGAAACTCGATGCCCTGCCGCAACTGGGCCGTGATTTTTATCGGGCCAGTGCCTGGGCCAACCTCGACGTTCAGGAAGTGTTGCCCGAGGTCTCCCCCGATGATCTTCGTCTGGCCTGGCTCGATATTCTCCGGCGGGCCAAGCTTAACGCCCACCACCGCATTACGCGTGAACAGTTGTCGGTGCGTGATCACATGAGCCAGATCTTGCGCCGGCTGGGCGATGTGCGCTTTCTGGAGTTCGGCGAATTATTTCGCGAGCGTGTCCGCGACGGCGACGGTATACCGGTTGTCGTGGTACATTTTCTGGCCATGCTGGAACTGGCCAGGGAGTCGCTGGTGCAAATTACGCAGGCCGAGCCCTACGCACCCATTTATGTCCGGCTGGCATACCAGCGTGCGGCAGCCTGACAGCGCGACAGCCTGTCATTTATTCCTCGGAGAATGTCTTGAAAGTTGTACACACCATCGAAGAGCTTCGCGATCAGTTGCGTGGACAATTGCGGGTGGCTTTCGTTCCTACCATGGGCAATCTGCATGCTGCCCATCTTGCACTCATGAAACTGGCGCGCCAGCATGGGGATCCGGTGGTGGCAAGCATTTTCGTGAACCGGCTGCAGTTCGGCCCCAATGAAGATTTCGACCAGTATCCGCGTACCCTTGCCGACGATATCGAAAAAATGGAGCGCGAGCGCGATGTCTACGTGCTGTTTGCTCCGCATGAAAAGGAAATGTACCCCGAGCCGCAAAGCTTTCAGGTTCAGCCACCCGCCGATCTGGGCGGTATTCTGGAAGGGGAGTTCCGCCCGGGTTTCTTCACCGGCGTCAGCACGGTGGTCATGAAGCTTTTTTCCTGCGTGCAGCCGCGTGTGGCGGTGTTTGGCAAGAAAGACTACCAGCAGCTTATGGTCATTCGCAATATGGTTCGCCAGTTCCAGTTGCCGGTCACCATTCTGGCTCATGAAACTGTCCGCGAACCTAGCGGGCTGGCCATGTCGTCGCGCAATATTTACCTGTCGCCTACTGAGCGCACTGAAGCCGCGCGGTTGTACGCCACGCTGCTTGCCGTACAAGACGACGTACGTGCCGGCAACACCGATCTGGCCGATATTGAAGGCAAGGCATGCGCCGTGCTTGCCCGGCATGGCTGGGAGGTTGACTACATTGCCCTGCGTCGTCAACGCGATTTGTCGGTTCCCGACCGCCAGGCCATTCGCGACGGCGAGCCGCTGGTGGTGCTGGGGGCGGCCAAACTGGGCGTCACCCGGCTGATCGACAATCTGGAAATCCAGAACGTCGGGCCCGTATAAAGTTACGGATCCACAAGAATCTAGGAGTGACACCGGGGCGGGTGGTACGCACAATGGGGTTTCTGTTTGTTACTGGAGATCCCCATGGTATTTGACCATTCCGCCTTTGATGCCCTGCTGCGAGCCCTAACCCCCCGCGAGCGCGATGTCATGCCGCACGTGGCGTGCGGCGTGCCCAATAAACAAATTGCGCAGCGGCTGGGTATTTCCCAGCGCACCATAGAAGCCCACCGTGCCAGTCTGCTGCGCAAACTTCGCGTAAGAAATGCAGCCGAGCTGGGCGTGGTTTGCGCCACCTATGGGGTGGTGCGTCTTCCTTACGATACCGGTCGGCAGGCGATGGCGGGCCCCTGAATTTCGGCAATGGGGTCGATATCGGCCTGGCGGGTAAGGTGGGCGTCAAGGGTGGGGGCAACGTCATTCAGCAAGATCACACGCAGCATGTGGTCGTTGGTGAAGCTCAGAACGGCTTTGCCCACTTTGGCCGAGGTTTCCAGCTGTATGCGCAGGGGCTGGGTGCCCGTTACATTCCAGCAGCCTTGCTCCACGCGCTTGGGCACCGTCGCATCGGCTCCCAGGTACTCGGTGCGGGCCCGCCATTCGCCGCCCGGGGCCAGTGTCAGGGTAATGCGCTGTGCCGGGCAATTGGCCGCGCCCGACAGGCAGGGCACTGTTCCCAGGAAGGTCTTGGGCTCGCGCAGCTGGCGGGGAGCCGTGGTGCTTTCCTGGGCGGTGTCCGCCGGAGCGGTTTCCGTGCCGGTTTCCCCGAAGCCGAACTGCAGTTGCGAGGGTGCTTGCGCATTGCCGCGGCCCTGCGCCTGATGCTGGGCATCGGTCGAGGTGCTTTCCCGTGCCGGCTCATAGAACGTGGGTGCCGAATTGGTGCTGCAGCCGGCCAGGCCGAGCAAGCCGGCCAGGGCCAGAACAGGTGCGCTGCGACGATACAGGGTTGGGGTAGAAAACATAATGGGATCCCGTGCAGGAAAAGCCGAAAGTGGCATTCTACGCAGTATTTCCCCGGAACGTAAAACAGCTTTTTGGGGGGCTTATGTGGCTTGAGCTGATACAGCTGGCCGGCGGGGCCGGTGTCTGTGGCCTGCTGTCATTCTGGGGTTTGCGGGTTGCCAGGGCGTACGACGGCCTTGTGCGCTCCGGCTTTCCCATTGTCGGGACAACCTTGCGGCAGGCCGTGTTCTGCAGTGTGTGGCCTCCACGGTGCACGGTTCGTGGCGCGGTGCTGCTGGGCGCCGGTCCGGTGGGGCCGGCAGGGGTTGTGTTCGGGGCGGTATTGCTTTTCGGCGTGGGTGTGGCGGGGGCAACATCGCTTCTGTCGACCTATTCCGTCTGGGTGCTTGTGCCCGCGTCCGTCGTCGTGCTGATTGCCGCAGCAATCGACGCCCGCACCGGTTATCTGCCCGATGCGCTGACCTTGCCACTGCTGGCCGCCGGTCTGTGTGTGGCGGGATCGAGCGATTCCGGGGTTACGTTTGCGCAGTCGGCCGCCGGCGCGGCATGGGGGTATGGCCTGCCGCGCGCTATCGGCGGGTTGTATGGTTGGGTGCGGGGCCGGCCAGGCATGGGCTTGGGTGACAGCAAGCTGCTGGGCGCCCTGGGAGCATGGCTGGGCGCATACGCCGTCATGCCGGTGTTGTTCGGCGCCTGTGTGTCTGCGCTGGTGGTTATCGGTGTTCAGGCCCGGCACACCGGCCCGGCGGCGTTGCTCACCCGCGCTGTTGCGTTTGGCCCGTATCTGGCGTTCAGCGCGGCCACTGTTATCGTGATGAACTCTGCGTTAAAGTGCCCATTTTGCACGCTTGGGTAAGCAACGTATGTACAAAGTGGGGTTAACCGGGGGCATAGGTTCCGGCAAAAGCCGCGTGGCAGACCTTCTGCAGTCGTGGGGGGCCGCCATTATCGATGCCGATGTCATCGCGCACGAGCTCACCGCCGCCGGCGGCGGTGCCATAGCGGCCATTCGCGAGGCCTTCGGGAACGACATGATTACGCCCGAGGGTGCATTGAACAGATCCCGAATGCGCGAGCATGCTTTTCACGCGCCCGAATCGCGGCATCGCCTTGAAGCGATCCTTCATCCAATGATAGCCTCTGTTACACAGCAGCGGGCAAACGAGGCGCAGGGATGTTATCTTGTCTTTGTGGTGCCGTTGCTGGTGGAGTCGGGTCGGTGGCGTAACCGGGTTGACCGCATTTGTGTGGTTGACTGCGATCCCGAAACGCAAATACGCCGTGTTCAGGCGCGCAGTGGGCTGACGCGTGACGCTATTGAGCGTATCATGCAGGCACAGGCCGGCCGGGACCAGCGTCTGGCGGCCGCCGACGATGTCATCGTCAATACCGATGCAACCAGCGTCGATGAATTAAGCCGGCAAGCGCGCCGTTTGCACGAGCAGTGGTGCGCGGCCGCACAGCAAACGTAAGGTATACCGTCTTCAGTCTTTCAAAAGGTTTGATGTCGCGTGATTTTGTATGAATATCCTTGCAACGAGCGGGTCAGGGCGCTGCTACGGGTCGAGTTCTTGTTTGATCGCCTGTTTTTCTTCGCCAAGGGCACCGACACCCATCACCATCAGGTGGCGGTAACCACCCTGTTCGATCTGCTCGACATTTGCGATCGAACCGATTTGCGAGGATCGGTGCTGCAGGATCTTGAGCGGCAACGGGTTTCATTGTCCGGGCTGCGGCAGCATCCGGGTGTCGATCCGCAAACGCTCGATGCCATGCTGGGGGAAATCCAGACCGTTGCCGCCGAACTGGGGGCGCAGGGGCGCATTGGCCAGGAGCTCCGCGATAACGAGTGGCTGGCCAGTCTGCGGGGGCGTGTGGCGGTGCCGGGCGGTTCCTCCCAGGTGGACATGCCGTCGTATTTTTCGTGGCAGCTCAAGCCGCTGGAAACCCGGAACCACGATCTTGGCCGATGGATGGCTCCCTTCATGCCGCTGTATCGGGCACTATCGCTCATATTGCGCATGTTGCGTGATTCCGGCGATGTGGTCGATGCCGTTGCCCGCCAGGGAGCCTATCAGGAAATGCTCAGCGGAAAAAGCTTCCAGCTGTTACGGGTGTGGGTCGATCCCGCCTTGAACATTTTCCCGGAAATGAGCGCAAACAAATACGTGATCTGGGTGCGTTTTGCCCAGCAGGATCCCGAGCTCAAGCCACAACCCGTCGCCCAGGACGTCCAGTTCCAGCTCGCCCGCTGCAACGTTTAAGTTCCACGCGGGTACGCAGTTGTTGCTGTGTATTTCATAATGGCCGTCACAGACGCGTCATTTTCATCTTGATAGGTGAAAATGACGGCTGTTTCCTGGTGTCAAGGGCACACAATGGCCGAAATCAATAATAAAGACAACGCACTGGCGCCGCTACCCCCGCGCCGCCGATGGGTGTGGCTTGTGCTGCTGGCGGCTGTTCTGGGGGCGGGCTACTGGTTTTTCTGGCGCCCCGCATCGGCGCCACCGGATTCCGTGCCTGCGGCTGCGGGTTTTCGAGGCATGGCGCCGGCGCCGGTGCCGGTACGTACCGTTGCCGCTGCCCAAGAGCCGATCGAGCGGGTCTTCGATGCAGTCGGCACCGTAACGGCCTTTGAGACGGTCACGGTGCGCAGCCGGGTCGACGGCCAGCTTCAGGCTGTTTATTTCACCGATGGTGCGGCCGTGCAGGCGGGTGACGTGCTGGCGCTTGTTGATCCCCGGCCTTTCCAGGTACGGCTTGACCAGGCCAATGGGCAACTGGCACAAACCCAGGCCCAGTTGAATAATGCCAGGCAAGATCTTGCTCGTTTCCAGACGCTGTTTCGCCAAAGCTCCATTGCCCGCCAGCAGGTGGATTCGCAACTGGCGCTGGTTGCCCAGTTGCAGGCGCAGGTTCAGGCCGACCAGGCCGCAGTTGACGAGGCCGCCTTGCAGCTCAGTTTCACCCGGATACAGGCCCCTATCGACGGTCGTCTGGGGTTGGGCAAGGTGGATGCCGGGAACATGATTGCCTCGGGTGACACGGAAGGCCTGGTGGTCATTACCCGAACCCGGCCGATTTCGGTTCGTTTCTCGTTGCCGCAGTCGCAATTGCAGGCGGTACTGGCCCAACGCAAGGCCGATGCGTCATTGCGCGTAGAACTGTATGGCAGGGACGACAGGCAGCGGCTTGCCTCGGGTGTGCTTGTGGCGATCGACAATCAGATCGACGTGGCAACCGGTACCGTCGCCTTGCAGGCCGACTTTCCGAACGAAGACGAATCCCTGTTTCCCAACCAGTTTGTGAATGTCCGTCTTTTTGTGGATCGCCGGGACTCTGTCGTGATCCCGCAGGTGGCGGTTCAGCATGGGTCGGTGGGTGCCTTTGTGTATGTGCTCAACAGTGACTCCACGGTGTCGCTGCGCAAAGTGGTTACCGGGTGGGTGCAAGACGAGCGTGTGGCCATCGTGTCGGGCCTGGAGCCGGGTGATCGCGTGGTGGTGGAAGGTGCCGACCGGCTGCGAGACGGTGCGAAGGCGCGCGATGTGAATGCCGCACCCGGCAAGGGGTGACGGGTGAGTCTTTCGCGACCATTCATCCTGCGGCCGGTGGCCACGACACTGGCCATGATCGCCTTGCTGTTGTCGGGAATCCTGGCTTACCGGCTGCTGCCGGTGTCGGCCCTGCCGCAGGTGGATTATCCAACCATTCAGGTGACAACGCAGTACCCCGGAGCCAGCCCCGAGGTTATGACTGCCCTGGTAACCTCGCCGCTTGAGCGCGAGCTTGGCCAGATGCCGGGTTTGGTGCAAATGAGTTCGTCCAGTTCGGCCGGCGCATCGTCCATTACCCTGCAGTTCGATCTGGCCTTGCCGCTCGATGTGGCCGAGCAGGAAGTGCAGGCGGCCATCAACGCGGCCTCGAACCTGTTGCCGGGCGATCTGCCTTCGCCGCCCATCTACAACAAGGTCAATCCGGCCGATACTGCTGTCATTACGCTGGCTGTCACGTCGCCCACCTTGCCCTTGCACGAAGTTCGCGATCTGATCGACGTTCGCATGGCCCAACGCCTTTCCCAGGTTTCCGGCGTCGGTCTTGTCAGCATTGCCGGCGGGCAGCGGCCTGCCGTTCGTATTCAGGCCGATCCGCAGGCGCTGGCGGCGCATCGCCTGACGCTGGCCGATATTCGTTCGGCGATCGCCGGCGCGAATGTCAATCAGCCCAAGGGCAACCTCGATGGTCCCCTGCGGTCGACCACCATCAATGCCAATGATCAGTTGACGTCGGTTCAGGACTATCAAAATCTGGTGCTTGCCTACGCCGACGGCGCGCCGTTGCGCCTGCGCGACGTGGCGGACACGCGCAACGATGCCGAGGACATTCGCCAGGCGGCCTGGCTGGGCGACACGCCGGCCATTTTGCTGAATGTGCAGCGTCAGCCCGGGGCCAATGTGATCGATGTGGTCGACCGCGTGCAGGCCATGCTGCCCGAGTTGCGCCGCTCGCTGCCCGAAGGGGTTGATGTGACGGTTGCCGGCGACCGTACGCAAACCATTCGCGAATCGGTCAGGCACGTGCAGCAGGAAATGCTGCTGGCGATCACCCTGGTGGTTCTCGTGACTTTCGTCTTTCTTCGAAGCGCCACCGCCACCTTCATTCCCAGTGTCGTGGTGCCGCTGTCGCTCGTGGGCACCTTCGGCGTCATGTATCTGGCCGGTTTCAGCATCAATAACCTGACGTTGATGGCACTGACCATCGCTACGGGCTTTGTGGTCGATGACGCAATCGTCATGATTGAAAACATCGCGCGTTATATCGAAAAAGGGGAAAGTGCCCTGAACGCGGCCCTCAAGGGAGCGGCCCAGATCGGGTTCACACTGGTATCGCTGACGCTTTCATTGGTGGCGGTACTGATTCCCCTGCTGTTCATGAGTGATGTGATCGGCCGGCTGTTCAGCGAATTCGCGATTACGCTGGCGGTTGCGATACTGCTGTCACTGGTCATTTCGCTGACGCTTACACCCATGATGTGTGCCCGGTGGCTAAAGCCCGAGCGGGAAATTTCCCGCGGCCGGCTTCTGACGGCGGCTGGCACGGCCATGGAGCGGCTGATCAGCGGCTATGATCGCAGCCTGCACTGTGTATTACGGCACCAGACACTGACCCTGTGGGTTGCGCTGGCGACGCTGGGTGTTACGGCATTACTGTATGTTGCGGTGCCCAAAGGCTTCTTTCCACAGCAGGATACCGGCCTTATTCAGGCGGTCACGCAAGGCCCCCAAACCGTGTCGTTTGCGTCCATGGCGCAACGCCAGCAACGTGTTGTGGAGCGCATTTTGCAGGATCCCGATGTGGCCTCGGTAAGCTCGTTTATCGGCATCGATGGCACCAACACCACATTGAACACCGGCCGGTTGCAAATTGCCCTGCACCCGCTTGCCCAGCGCAGTGCCCCGGCCGGGGCGATTATCGAGCGTCTGAATGAAAGCCTTGCCGACGTAGCGGCGCTTCAGGTGTACCTGCAACCAGTGCAGGATCTTACGATTGATGACCGGGTCAGCCGGACGCAATACCAGCTTTCGTTGTCGCACCCCGATTACGCCGTGCTCAAGCAATGGGTACCCCTGTTCGTCCAGCGCTTGCAACAGGAGCCCGGTTTGCGTGATGTGGTCGATGACCTGCAAGACGCCGGGTTGCAAACAGTGCTGACGATCGACCGTGATGCCGCTGCGCGACTTGGGGTTACACAGGCGGCGATCGATAACGCGTTGTACGACGCTTTTGGCCAGCGGCTGATTTCAACCATTTTTACCCAGTCGACGCAATACCGGGTGGTGCTCGAAGTGGCGCCGGCCTTTCGTCGAAGCCCTAGCGATCTGTCGCGTATTTATGTGAACACCGCCGCCGGAACACCGGTTCCGATCACTGCGGTTGCGCGTTATGACGAGCAGGCCACATTGTTGTCGGTGGATCGTATCGACCAGTTCCCGGCGGCGGTGGTGTCCTTTAATCTGGCACCGGATGTCGCCCTGTCTGAAGCGGTGCAAGCCATTGAGCAGGCGGCGGCCCAACTGGCATTGCCCGAGTCGATCGACATGCGGTTTCAGGGCGCCGCGAGTGCGTTTCAGGCGTCGCTGACCAGCACGCTGTGGTTAATGGCGGCCGCGATCATCACCATGTACATCGTGCTGGGTATTCTGTACGAAAGCTACATACACCCCGTCACGATATTGTCCACGTTGCCATCGGCCGCCATCGGTGCGCTGCTGGCCCTTTTGCTGACGGGCCGGGCACTGGACATGATGGGTGTCATCGGCATTATCCTGCTGATCGGCATCGTCAAGAAGAACGCCATCATGATGATCGACTTCGCCCTGGACGCGCAGCGGCATCGCGGCATGGATCCACAGTCGGCCATTCACGAGGCGGCGTTGCTGCGTTTCCGGCCTATTCTCATGACCACA
>JBFWLP010000022.1:0-38434 GCA_050252075.1 Burkholderiaceae bacterium
CCAACTGGAACCTGTATCGCCTGGCCGGCGTCTTTACCCAACTGGGTATCGACACCGACGATCTGAAGTCCAGCCTGGCCGCGTTCGAACCCGCTTTCATGCACGCCTATCAGCAGGCAATGGCGGCAAAACTGGGCTTGCGTTCCTGGCAAGCCGGCGACGAGGCGCTGGTCGACGGCTGGTGGGGGCTGCTGCATCATCAGCAGGCCGATTTCACCCGCAGTTTTCGCAGCCTGTCCGCCGTGCCCGGCGATCCCGCCCGTTTTCTGGCCAACTTCACCGATCCCGGGCCTGTGCACGACTGGCTCGACGACTACCTGGCCCGCCTGTCCCGCGATGCCCGCCCCGACGCCGAGCGGGTGGCCCAAATGCATGCCGTGAACCCGGTGTATGTCCTGCGCAATTATCTGGCGGAACAGGCCATTCAGACGGCGCAACGCGGCGACGCGTCCGAGATTGATACACTGCTTACCCTGCTGGCCGATCCGTTTACCGAGCGGGCAGGGTACCAGGCCTATGCGGCGCCGCCTCCGGCCTGGGCTACCCGGCTACAGGTCAGTTGTTCGTCGTAGTTGCGTCAATGATTCTTTCCTCAACCTTTTACAGTACTCCACATGTCAGGCAACACGTTAGGCAAAATTTTCTGTGTCACTAACTTTGGTGAATCCCATGGTCCGGCCATCGGAGCGGTGGTTGACGGCTGCCCCCCCGGCCTGACCCTGACGGCGGCGGATATCCAGGGCGAGCTCGACCGGCGCCGGCCCGGCACGTCGCGGCATGTTACCCAGCGTCAGGAAGCCGACCAGGTGGAGATACTTTCGGGTGTCTACGAGGGGGTGACCACGGGCACGCCCATCGGCCTGCTGATCCGCAACACCGACGCCCGCAGCAAAGACTATTCGGCCATCGCCGATACATTTCGCCCCGGCCATGCCGATTACACGTATTGGCGCAAGTTCGGCGAACGCGACCCGCGCGGCGGCGGCCGTTCGTCGGCGCGGCTTACCGCACCCACGGTGGCTGCCGGTGCCATTGCCAAGAAATGGCTTGCGCAGCACTACGGCGTGCTCATACGCGGTTACATGAGCCAGCTGGGCCCCATTCAGATACCGTTCGAGTCCTGGGACCACGTGCCGGAAAACCCCTTTTTCGCGCCCAATGCGCACATTATTCCCGAGCTGGAAGCTTTCATGGATCAGTTGCGACGCGACGGCGATTCCATCGGTGCGCGCGTCGAGGTCGTGGCTTCGGGCGTCCCTGCGGGCCTGGGTGAACCGCTGTACGATCGCCTTGATGCTGATATCGCCCATGCCATGATGGGGCTCAATGCCGTAAAGGCGGTATCCCTGGGGGCCGGATTCCAGGCCGTCACCCAACGCGGCTCAGAGCACGGCGATGAAATCACACCCGCCGGTTTCACCACCAACAACGCCGGGGGCGTGCTGGGGGGTATTTCTTCCGGGCAGGATATCACCGTGTCGGTAGCCATCAAGCCTACGTCCAGCATCCGGGTCGAGCGCCAGTCCATCACCCGCGCCGGCGAACCCATCGCCGTGCAGACATTGGGCCGGCACGATCCCTGCGTGGGTATTCGTGCCACCCCCATTGTGGAAGCCCTGCTGGCCATAGTGCTCATGGATCATGCCTTGCGCCAGCGCGCACAAAATGGAGTATAAAAACCGTTCGCCGGCCGGTTGGCCGGGGTTCATGCAAGGAGCTCCCATCATGAAAGCTTGTCGTCGTTTACTGAAACGTGGTGCCGTCATTGGCACGATAGTGGCTCTTGCCGGTTGCGCGGCGGTGCAAACCACCGGATCGGGCACCGTCGGGGTGGAGCGCCAGCAATACATGTCGGGCCTGGTGTCGGAAGCGGCCTTGCAACAAGAAGCCGCGCAGCAATACAACGGTTTGCTGTCGCAGGCGCGTGCGCAAGGGGCGCTCGACCAAAACAAAGCGCTTACCCGGCGCGTGCAGGGCATCGCCCAGCGCCTCATCCGGCAAGTGGGTGTTTTCCGTCCCGACGCCGCGAACTGGAACTGGCAGGTTCATGTGCTGTCTATCGACGAAGTCAACGCCTGGTGCATGCCGGGGGGGAAAATTGCCGTCTACACCGGCCTGATCAATCGCATCAAACCAACCGATGCCGAACTGGCCGCGATTATCGGCCATGAAATGGCCCATGCACTGCGCGAGCACGCGCGCGAGCAGGTGTCCCAGCAAATGGCCGCCAATATCGGCCTGACGGTGTTGTCGGCAGTCACCGGCTCGCAGGCCACCGCCGATTTGGGCGGTGCCTTGTCCAACGTAATGTTCACCCTGCCCAACAGCCGTACGCACGAAACCGAAGCCGATCTCATTGGTGTCGAGCTTGCTGCGCGTGCCGGGTACGATCCCCGCGCCGCCGTTACGCTGTGGCAGAAAATGGGTGCCCTGGGCGGTTCGCGTCCCCCCGAGTTTTTATCCACCCATCCGTCGGCGGCAACCCGGATGCAAGAACTGGGTGTTGCGGCCGAGCGCGTCATGCCGCTTTATCAGCAGGCCCGCAAAGGGTCTTAGTGGCATAATAGTTATTTACCTATTTTTTTAATTTTTACGAGACAAGAGCACTGCCATGGCACGAACTTTGTATGACAAGCTCTGGGATGCGCACGTTGTGCACCAGGAGTCCGACGGTACCTGTTTGCTGTATATCGACCGACACTTGCTCCACGAAGTGACCAGCCCGCAGGCCTTCGAGGGCCTGCGCATGGCCGCACGCAAGCCATGGCGTATCAGTGCCAACCTGGCAGTTGCCGATCACAACGTTCCCACCACGGGGCGTGCCCAGGGCATTGCCGACCCCATTTCCCGCCTGCAGGTTGATACGCTCGACGAAAACTGCGAAGCCTTCGGTATTACCGAGTTTCGCATGAACGATGTGCGGCAGGGTATCGTGCACATCATCGGGCCCGAGCAGGGTGCCACCTTGCCCGGCATGACGGTCGTCTGCGGCGATTCACACACCAGCACGCACGGTGCCGTGGGTGCACTGGCATTCGGTATCGGCACATCCGAGGTAGAGCACGTTCTGGCCACCCAGACACTGCTCATGAAGAAAGCCAAGAACCTGCTGGTGCGGGTTGAAGGTACCCTGCCCAAGGGCTGTACGGCCAAAGATCTCGTGCTGCATGTCATCGGCATTATCGGTACCGCCGGCGGTACGGGTCATGCCATTGAGTTTGCCGGCAGCACCATTCGCAGCCTGTCCATGGAAGGCCGCATGACGGTTTGCAACATGGCCATTGAAGCGGGTGCGCGCTCGGGCATGGTCGCCGTCGACGACAAAACCATCGACTACTTCCGCGGCCGCCCTTACGCGCCCGTCGGGGCCTTGTGGGATCAGGCCGTGGCCTACTGGAAAACCTTGCATACCGATGAAGGGGCAACGTTCGATCGCACCATCCAGGTCGATGCGCGTGAAATCAAACCCCAGGTCACCTGGGGCACATCGCCCGAAATGGTGCTGCCGGTCGATGCCCGGGTACCCGACCCCGACAAGGAAAAAGACGACGTCCGTCGCAACGGCATGGAACGCGCCCTGGAATACATGGGGCTCAAACCCAATATGCCCATTACCGATATCAGGATCGACCGTGTATTCATTGGTTCGTGCACCAACGCGCGCATCGAAGACATCCGCGCGGCGGCCGATGTCGCCCGCGGGCGCCGTGTGGCATCGAACGTCAAGCAGGCCATGGTGGTTCCCGGTTCCGGTCTGGTGAAACTGCAGGCCGAAAAGGAAGGTCTCGACAAAGTCCTGAAGGAAGCGGGTTTTGAATGGCGCGAGCCCGGTTGCTCCATGTGCCTGGCCATGAATGCCGATCGCCTTGAACCCGGTGAACGCTGTGCCTCCACATCGAATCGCAACTTCGAAGGTCGCCAGGGGCAGGGCGGGCGCACGCACCTGCTCAGCCCCGCCATGGCCGCTGCCGCTGCCATCGCCGGCCATTTTGTCGATATCCGCTCCCTGTAAGGACGCCATCATGCAAGCATTTACTACCCACCCAGGCCTGGTTGCTCCGCTCGACCGCGAGAACGTGGATACCGACCTGATCATCCCCAAGCAGTTCCTGAAATCGATCAAGCGCACCGGCTTTGGTCCCAACCTCTTCGACGAGCTCCGCTATCTGGATCACGGCGAGCCGGGCATGGACAACTCCAAGCGCCCCGTCAACCCCGATTTCGTGCTGAATCAGCCGCGTTATCAGGGCGCCTCCATTTTGCTGGCACGCAAGAATTTCGGTTGCGGTTCCAGCCGGGAGCATGCCCCCTGGGCCTTGTTGCAGTTCGGTTTTCGGGCCATTATCGCGCCGTCGTACGCCGACATTTTCTTCAATAACAGTTTCAAGAACGGCCTGCTGCCCATCATTCTTCCCGAGCTGCAGGTGGCCCGCCTGTTCGACGAAGTGAAGGCGTTTCCCGGTTACAAATTAACCATCGATTTGCAGGAGCAGGTGGTCGTCACGGCCGATGGGCAGTCGCTGCCCTTTGACATCGAGCCATTTCGCAAGCATTGTTTGATCAATGGTCTGGACGACATCGGGCTCACACTGCAGAAGGCCGACATCATCCGCAGCTTCGAGGCCGAGCGTTTGGCGCGCCATCCCTGGCTTGAGTCGCGCCCCGTGGCGTAATTTGCGGGTGTCATACGCGCGGAAGGAATCCGGCCGGCCGGGTTCTTTTATGCAAGGGCTGCGGTGACGCCGCCCTTTTCTATTGTTTTTTTGCAACATACGGACACGAAAAGATGAGTTACAAAATTGCTGTACTGCCGGGTGACGGCATTGGTACCGAGATCACGGAACAGGCGGTTCGCGTGCTTCGCGCACTGGATATGAACCTGGAACTTGAAACGGCGCCTGTCGGCGGAGCCGCGTACGATCTGCACGGCCATCCGCTCCCCGAAAGCACACTGAATCTGGCAAAGAACTCATCGGCCATTTTGTTTGGTGCCGTCGGCGACTGGAAGTACGACAAACTCGAGCGCCGGTTGCGTCCCGAGCAGGCCATTCTGGGCCTGCGCAAGGCACTGGGCCTGTTCGCCAATCTGCGACCGGCCATTTTGTATCCGCAACTGGCGAACGCATCGTCGCTCAAGCCTGAAATCGTTTCCGGTCTGGATATTCTTATCGTGCGGGAACTTACCGGCGATATTTATTTCGGCCAGCCGCGTGGCATACGCACGCTCGACGACGGCCCGTTCAAGGGCGAGCGCCAGGGTTTCGACACCATGCATTACGCCGAAACCGAAATTCGCCGCATTGCCCATGTGGCTTTTCAGGCCGCCGCCAAACGCGACAAGCGCCTTTGCAGCGTTGACAAGGCCAATGTGCTGGAGACCTCGCAGCTGTGGCGCGATGTCGTCACTGAAGTCGCCAAAGAGTATCCTCAGGTCGAACTGTCCCACATGTATGTAGACAACGCCGCCATGCAACTGGTGCGCCAGCCCAAGGCGTTCGACGTCATCGTCACCGGCAATCTGTTCGGCGATATTCTGTCCGACGAAGCGTCCATGCTCACCGGTTCCATTGGCATGTTGCCGTCGGCGGCACTGAATGTCAGCAACCAGGGTTTGTACGAACCCAGTCACGGCTCGGCGCCCGACATCGCCGGAAAGAATGTCGCCAATCCTCTGGCAACTATTCTTTCCGCCGCCATGCTGTTGCGCTATTCGCTGAACGAAGCGGCACAGGCCGATCGTATCGAGGCCGCCGTCAGCGAGGTATTGTCGCAAGGCTTGCGTACGGCCGACATCTTCGAAGAGGGAACCACACGGGTCACGACCAGCCAAATGGGTGATGCCGTGCTGAAAGCTCTAAAATAGGATAGTTACGCATTCTTCATAATTCAGGAAATCAAATCATCATGACTCAAGCAGTAGGTTTGGTCGGCTGGCGCGGGATGGTGGGCTCGGTGCTCATGCAGCGCATGCGCGACGAAAACGACTTTTCCCTTTTTCAGCCGGTTTTTTTCTCTACCAGTAACGCCGGCGGCGCGGCGCCCGGCTGGGCCGATGGTGCGGGCCCGCTTCAAGACGCCTACGATATCGCGGCGCTGAAAAAGCTGCCCATTATCGTCACTGCCCAAGGGGGCGATTACACCTCTGATGTGTATCCCAAACTGCGCCAGGCCGGCTGGAACGGTATCTGGATCGATGCAGCCAGCACATTGCGCATGGCCGACGATGCCATTATTGTGCTCGATCCCGTCAATCGCGACGTCATCGACGCCGCCATGAAGCGCGGTATCAAGAATTACGTGGGCGGCAACTGCACGGTCAGTTGCATGCTCATGGGGCTGGCCGGTCTGTTCAAGCAAGACCTCATCGAATGGATGACCAGCATGACCTACCAGGCCGCATCGGGCGGTGGTGCTCAGCATATGCGTGAACTTCTGGTGCAGTTCGGGCTCCTCAATTCGGCTGTGGGTTCACTACTGAACGACCCGGCTTCCGCCATTCTGGAAATCGACCGGGGCGTATTGCAGGCCCAGAAAGATCCCTCGTTGCCCACCGATAATTTCATTGTTCCGCTGGGCGGCAACCTCATACCCTGGATCGACAAAGATCTGGGCAACGGGGTTTCGCGCGAGGAATGGAAAGCCGAAGTGGAAACCAACAAGATTCTGGGCAGGGGAGAAACCTTCGGTACACCCGCCGTGCCTATCGACGGTCTTTGCGTGCGTATTGGTGCCATGCGCTGTCACAGCCAGGCGCTCACCATCAAACTCAAGCGCGATGTGCCCCTCGACGAAATCAGCGACATCATTCGCCAGGGCTCCCGTTGGGCCAAAGTGATCGACAACGAAAAGGAATCGACAATTCACGGCCTTACGCCGGTGGCCGTTACCGGCACACTCGACATTCCCGTTGGCCGTCTGCGCAAGTTGTCCATGGGGCCGCAGTATCTCAGTGCATTTACCGTCGGCGACCAGCTGCTCTGGGGCGCGGCTGAGCCCTTGCGTCGCATGCTGCGTATTTCTCTGGGCGAACTGTAACCATGGGAACATCGCAGGGCGTGTCCGGCAGGCCGGGAGCCGTTGCCGTCTCTCTGGCGTTGGGGTCCTTGGCCCTGTTGCTGGCGCCGGTGTCGGCGCATTCGGCCTCGGTCGGTCATGCCCGGCTGGTGTCTCCGGTAGGGCAGCCGCTGCGGATCACGGTTCCCGTGCACGATGTGTCGGCCCCCGAGCGTGATTCATTTGTCGCCACCGTTGCGCCCGAGTCGGCCTGGATCCAGGCCGGGTTGCGCCCCCCGGTCAGCCTGTCCAGCATGCAGGTTCGCGTGCAGCCCGGGTTCACTCCCGCAACAGTGCTTGTCGATATCGTGTCGCCGCTGCCCGTCACAGGGAATGTGGCGGATCTGCTTCTCGACATTCAAACGGCGCAAGGGCGTCAGCGCCATCAGGTAAGTTTGCTGGCCCAGGGCGGTGTGCAAGTGGCACCGCCGGCGGCGGCCACGGCGGCATCGGGGGCGGTGGGCGCCGCTATTGCGGTGCGTAAGGGCGACACCCTGTTTGCCATTGCGCAGCGCCATGCCGTGCCGGGAGTATCGGTTTACCAAATGATGGTCGCGTTGTATCGCGCCAATCCAAAAGCCTTCATTCACCGGAATCTGAATCTGGTCAAGGCCGGCGCGACTCTGCAGGTTCCCGATCATGCCGCCCTTACCGCGCTGTCCGATCGCGAGGCGCGTCGTATTTTTGATCAGCATGCGCGTGCTTTTGCCCTGTATCGAAACCGTGCGGTCTCAACACCCGATGTCGCCGTTCAGGCGACCCAAGATGCCGCCTCGGGGCAGGTGGTTGCCGAAGTACCGGCAGGTACGGCGCCCGAACGTGTTGCGCCCACCGACCGCTTGCGATTGTCTGAGGGCGTGACAGGCACGGGTGCAGGTGCATCTTCTGCCGCAACAGCGTCGGGCGCTGCGCGGGCTGCAGCCTCGCCCGGTGCTTCCGTACGTGGTAACGGGCAGGAAAGCCCGGCGGCTGTCGGCGCTTCCGTAGCCGCCAATGGGCAGTCGGGCACTGCGGCTGCATCAGTAACAGGCAATGGGCCGGGCATGCCGAATTCGGCTGCCGGCGCCGATGACAAGGTGGCGCTGAACCGGGCGGTATCCGATGCCCAGGGCCGCGTCGGGCAACTGGAAGACAACGTTCGTCAGCTCAACGAGGCATTAAAAGCCCAAGGTCAGGTTGCCGGCGAACTTGCCCTGCAAGGTGCCAAAGCCCTGAGCGACATTGTCAGCGATTCAACCGATCCGTCACGAGCCGGGGCATCCGGCCAGGCGTCCTCACCTTCAGTGTCTGCGGCCGCCGTTGGCACCGCCGCAAGCGGTAACAACGTTGGCGGCGTCAATGGCGCGGGAACCTCTGGTAACGCCGGCAGCAACAACGGAACTACGGGTGCTGGAACCACGGGTGCTGGAACTACGGGCAATGGCGGCACCAGCAATGGCGGTAACGGTGCTGCCCGGGCAGGTGCCGATAACGGCTCCTTCGCCGGGTCTGGTCAGGCGTCATCTGCCGCCGGCACAGGTACCGGAGCCGGCTCCGGCGTCACGGGCGGTGTCCAGGCCGGTACGGGTGGCGGTAGTATTGGCGCCGCTTCTGGAGCGGTCGGTGCTCCATCCCCGAATACGGCGCCGCCGTCAGATGATCTGGCACGACGCGTTGCCGAACCTATTACTCAACAGGCAGAAAAAACTGTGTCCTGGTTACAAGCAAACTGGATGGTGCCGGCGGCGGGCTTGCTGGCGCTCCTCATTCTGATCTTCGGGTGGCTTATTCGTCGTGGCCGCGCGGCCAACGAGGCTGCCAGCGCCGGCGAGGGTGCAATCACTGAAGCGATGATCCGCGAAAAACTTGAAAAGATCGATTTGAGTCTGGACGAGTCCGGCCAAGGGTCTAAAAAGGAATAATCAGGATCATGCCGCGAATGGCTTTAGGTGTGGCCTACGACGGTGCGCAGTGGGGGGGCTGGCAAACCCAGCCTCACAACAATACCGTGCAAGATGCTTTGGAGGCCGCCTTGGGGAGGTTTCTAAGCCATCCCGTTGCGACGGTATGTGCCGGGCGTACCGATGCGGGCGTTCATGCGCTGGGACAAGTCGTGCACCTTGATACCGACGTGCAACGGCGCGACGAATCCTGGGTTCGTGGGCTGAATGCGTTGTTGCCTCGCAGCATTGCCGTGCAGTGGGCGCGGCCGGTTCCCGACGGATTCCATGCGCGTTTTTCGGCGCAATCGCGTACTTACGTGTACGTTTTACGTACTCAACGCGTGCGCTCTCCCATGGAACCCGGGCGCATGGGCTGGGTGTACTACGAGCTGGATCTGGCGTTAATGCAGCAGGCCGCCCGAAGTTTATTGGGTCGGCACGATTTTTCCAGTTTCCGTTCTTCGGAATGCCAGGCGGCCAGTCCGGTACGTCACCTGGAACGGCTGGATATTCAGCGTTATGGTGACTACTTTCTCTTTACATTCAAGGCGAACGCTTTCCTGCACCACATGGTACGCAACCTGATGGGGTGCCTGTTGCTGGTCGGGCGTGGCCGAAAGCCGGTTCAGTGGGTTTCCCAGGTATTGGCAGCGCGTGATCGACGCCTGGCAGGTGCCACATTTTCGGCGCAGGGGCTGTATCTTGCGCGGGTAGACTACCCGGCGGAGTTCGGTATTGCCATGCCCGGCGCCCGTGATCTGTTGTTCGGCCTTACGGGTATGCTGGCTGATCCAGGCACTAATGCCTGACCCGGGGCAGGGCATACACCAACAGCCACACCAGGTTGAATAGTTTAGAATTCAAGGCGTTTTTGGGCAAAGGGCAGTGCCTTCATGGTTCGTGCGTTACGCATCTTTTTCATCCCTGTGTCCGTCTCTTTATTGACTACATCATGAATTTTTTCCTCTCTGTTTCGCAGGGCATCGATCGTCTGAACACGCTGGTCGGGCGCGTCGTGATCTGGCTCACACTCATTGTGGTGCTTGTAAGCGCCAGCAATGCCGTGGTGCGCAAAGTGTTCAACACCAGCTCGAATGCGTGGCTGGAGCTGCAATGGTATTTGTTCGGCGCCATTTTCCTGCTGGCAGCCGGCTATACCTTTTTGCGTAACGAACATGTGCGTGTCGATGTCATTGCCCAGAAGTTTTCCCGCCGCACCCAGATAAAAATCGAGATTTTCGGCGTGCTGTTTTTCCTGCTGCCGGTTTGCCTGCTCATCTTCTGGCTTTCCCTGCCGTTCTTTTACGAATCCTTGGTGCTCAACGAACAATCGTCGAACACCGGTGGCCTGGTTCGCTGGCCGGCCAAACTGCTCATACCCGTGGGTTTCTTTTTGCTGGCGCTGGCCGGGGTGTCGCACCTGATCAAATGCATTGGTTTTCTGAACGGGCGTTGTCCCGACCCTCTGGCGCGGCAAGGTGCAAAAACTGCTGAAGAAGAACTGGCGGAAGAGATCCGCCGGCAGGCTTCCGACCAATCCAGCAATGCTGGCGTATCCATCACCAAGGGTCAGTAACCATGGAGTTTTTCATCGATAATCTGGCCCCGATCATGTTCATCAACCTGATCGTCTTTTTATTACTGGGCTTTCCCGTGGCATTTGCGCTGGCGGCCAACGGCATTTTGTACGGCCTGGTGGCCATCGAGCTCGACCTTATGCAGCCGGCCTTGTTCCAGGCGCTGCCCCAGCGGGTGTTTGGCATTGTTTCCAACGACACCTTGCTTGCCGTACCGTTTTTTACGCTCATGGGGCTTATTCTTGAACGCTCCGGCATGGCCGAAGACCTTCTGGAAACGGTCGGCCAGCTGTTCGGGCCTGTTCGTGGCGGTCTGGCCATTGCCGTTGTTGTGGTGGGTGCCATGCTGGCGGCCACCACGGGCGTGGTGTCGGCATCGGTGATTTCCATGGGGCTCATTTCCCTGCCGATCATGTTGCGATACGGCTACGACGCGCGCCTGGCCACCGGCGTGATTGCGGCATCGGGAACCTTGTCGCAAATCATTCCACCTTCGCTGGTGCTCATTATTCTGGCCGACCAGCTGGGCCGCTCCATTGGCGATATGTACCGCGGCGCGCTGGTGCCCGGCCTGTTGCTGGCGGGAACCTACATACTGTATGTCGTGTTCATGGCATGGCTCAAACCCAGCAGTGCGCCGGCCCTTCCACCCGAGGCCAGGGCTTATGATCGCCCCGACGGCAGTCGCGGGTTGCGTTCGTTGCTGGTGCTCACACTGGTGGCCGCCGGCGCGTCCTATGCATTCAGCCACTGGTATTTCGCCACCCACACTGAAGTTCGTGTCGACGAGAAAGTGGTGATCGCTCTGGTGGCATGGGGTGTGGCGGCGCTGGTGGTTGCGCTGGTCAACAAAGTGTTGCGCCTGGGCTGGTTGTCGGAAATTGCCGAGCGTGTCACTTTTGTAATGATTCCGCCGCTGTTTCTGATCTTTCTGGTGCTGGGGACGATTTTCATTGGTCTGGCCACGCCTACTGAAGGCGGCGCCATGGGCGCGGTCGGAGCCTTGCTGATGGCGGTGTCACGCCGTCGGTTAACCTGGTCATTGCTCAAGCAGGCCATGGACACCACCACCAAGCTGTCGTGCTTTGTCATTTTCATTTTGGTGGGCTCCACGGTTTTCAGTCTGAGCTTCCGGGGCATCAACGGCGATATCTGGGTCGAGCACCTGATGACCGGCCTGCCGGGCGGCGAAATGGGCTTTCTTATTGTGGTCAGCCTGCTCACGTTCTTTCTGGCGTTTTTCCTCGACTTTTTCGAGCTGGCCTTCATTATTGTGCCTTTGTTGGGGCCGGTGGCCGATAAGCTGGGTATCGATCTGATCTGGTTCGGCGTACTGCTGGCGGTGAACATGCAAACGTCGTTCATGCATCCGCCGTTTGGCTTTGCGCTGTTCTACCTGCGTTCGGTGGCGCCCAAAGATGACTATCTGGACAAGGTCACCGGCAAGATGCTGCCCAAGGTTACCTCGGGCCAGATTTACTGGGGTTCGGTGCCGTTCATCTGCATTCAGCTGCTGATGGTGGCGGCCGTACTTCTGTTTCCGGGCATGGTCACCCATTACAAGAGCGACGCCTCCACGGTTGACCCCTCCACGGTCGAGTTCGGCACCGGCAATGTCTACGGTACCGACTCTTACGGCGCGCCTTCCGGGTTTGGGGAAGCGCCCGATCCGGCGGCGGCGTTCAAGTAACGGGATCCGTCATGCACCACTGCCGCACCCGGGTCAAAATCTGCGGGCTCACCCGCCCTGACGACATCGATGCCGTTGTGGCGGCGGGTGCCGACGCCATAGGCTTTGTCATGTATGCCGGCAGCAAGCGCGCCGTCAGCATCGATACCGCGCGTTTGCTGCGCCGGCGGGTGCCGGCGTTTGTCAGTGTGGTTACCTTGTTCGTCAACGCCGATCCCGCCGACGTTCACCGTACCATCGATCTTGTGCAGCCCGATCTTTTGCAATTTCACGGCGATGAAAGCCCCGACTATTGTGCATCGTTCGGGCACCGTTATCTGCGGGCATTCCGGGTGGGCGGGCCCGGCACCGAAACGGCTTTGGCTGTCAGGCAGGCCTGCGAGGCTTACCCGCATGCCAGTGGCTGGCTGTTCGACAGCTACAGCGCCGGGTACGGGGGCAGCGGGCTTGCTTTCGACCCCTTGCTTCTGGGCCAGGTTTCCCGCTCCGCGAACGCACCTGCGCTCATTCTGGCCGGCGGGCTGACGCCCGCCACGGTTACGGAATCCATTGCCGCGTTGCATCCGTTTGCGGTCGATGTCAGCAGCGGTGTCGAACAGGCCCCCGGCGTGAAGAGCGCCGATAAAATCCGCGCGTTCCTGGCGGCGGTGGCCCGGGCCGATGCCAAGGCCCAGGCAAGCGCCAACCCGAATTGACAGCACACACAAAATTACGCTAATATAGTGGTCTTCTTTAGGCGGTTAGCTCAGTTGGTTAGAGCGCTACGTTGACATCGTAGAGGTCGCTGGTTCGAACCCAGTACTGCCTACCATTTTCCCCTCTGCAGTAAATTCCCCGTTTTTCCTTTCTCGATCCATCCTGCCTAAAGGCAGTGGCAACCGCACGCCCGTCCATAACGTCGACTGCGCGAGCCTGTGCGCGCAAAAATGCCAACAGTCGGCCCTGCAAAAATACCGGTATAAAAACCATTTCATAAATATGGTTATTGCATAAATACGTGCAGGGTGTTGATTTACATCAACCGACGGTATTACTGTTGCCTTTAACGTTACGCATTGAATCACCCTATTCGCGGTGTTGGTAATTGTTCGCAAGGGCAGGAGGGATCCATGAGCCATGTGCTAGATAAGTTGCGTTTCTTCAAAATCCGGAAAGAGGCGTTTTCCAATGGTCACGGCGAGACGACCGATGAAAACCGCGATTGGGAAAACGGCTATCGACGCCGTTGGCAGCACGACAAAATTGTCCGCTCCACTCACGGGGTAAATTGCACCGGTTCCTGTAGCTGGAAAATTTATGTGAAAGACGGCCTGGTCACCTGGGAAACGCAGCAAACCGACTATCCGCGCACCCGCCCCGATCTTCCCAACCACGAGCCCCGCGGCTGTCCCCGCGGGGCTAGTTATTCCTGGTATATCTACAGTGCCAACCGCCTGAAGTACCCCAAGGTGCGCAAGGCGTTGCTGTTGCTTTGGCGCGAGGCGCGCAAGCATTACAACGATCCGGTCGATGCCTGGGCATCGATTGTCGAAGATTCCGCCAAGGCGCGCAGCTACAAGTCGCGCCGGGGGCTGGGCGGGTTTGTGCGCTCGTCATGGGACGAGGTGAATGAGATCATTGCAGCCAGCAATGTGTACACCGCAAAGACCTACGGCCCGGATCGCATTGTGGGTTTTTCACCCATTCCGGCCATGAGCATGATCAGCTACGCGGCAGGGGCGCGCTATCTGTCGCTCATTGGCGCCAACTGCCTGTCGTTCTACGACTGGTATTGCGATCTGCCGCCGTCGTCGCCGCAGGTGTGGGGCGAGCAAACCGATGTCCCCGAGTCGGCGGACTGGTTCAATTCAAATTACATTATTGCGTGGGGTTCGAACGTTCCGCAGACACGTACGCCCGATGCCCACTTCTTTACCGAGGTGCGTTACAAGGGCACCAAAACCGTGGCGATCACGCCCGACTATTCCGAGGTGGCCAAACTGACCGACGTCTGGCTGGCACCCAAGCAGGGCACCGATGCCGCATTGGCCATGGCGTTTGGCCATGTGATCCTGAAAGAGTTTTACGTCGACAAGCAAAGCGCTTACTTTACCGATTATGTGCGCCGTTATACCGACATGCCCATGCTGGTGAAACTGCAGCGCGACGATCAGGGCCGGCTGGTGCAGGGCGCGTTTTTGCGCGCCTCCGACCTCAGCGATCACCTGGGTCAGGACAATAACCCCGAGTGGAAGGTGGTTGCGCTGGATACCGTGTCGGGCGACCTGGTGTCGCCCAATGGGTCCATCGGCTACCGGTGGGGCGAGAAAGGCAAGTGGAATATCGAGCAGAAAGACGGTCGCACCGGCTCGGCCTGCGAGCTGGCGCTCAGCCTGAAAGACCGCAGCGATGCCGTTGCCGATGTTGCTTTCCCTTATTTCGGCGCGCGCGAGCACGAACACGGCTACTTCCAGCATACGGGTCACGACGAAGTACAGCAGCGCAAGGTACCGGTCAGGAACGTTTCCCTGGCCGACGGTACAACGGTACAGGTGGCAACGGTATTCGATCTTATGCTGGCGCACTATGGCGTGGATAACGGCCTGAATGATCCGAACACGGCGCGCAGCTACCAGGACGATGTGCCGTACACCCCGGGATGGCAGGAAAAAATTACCGGGGTCAAGCCCGAGCTGGTCATACAGATTGCGCGCGAGTTCGCCGACACCGCCGACAAGACCAAAGGCCGCAGCATGGTCATTGTGGGCGCGGGTTTGAACCATTGGTACAACATGGACATGAACTACCGCGGCCTGATCAATATGCTCATGCTGTGCGGCTGCGTCGGCCAGTCGGGCGGCGGCTGGGCGCATTACGTCGGTCAGGAAAAGCTGCGGCCGCAAACGGGCTGGCAACCTCTGGCGTTTGGCCTGGACTGGTCGCGTCCGCCTCGGCACATGAACGGTACGTCGTTTTTCTATGCCCATTCCGATCAATGGCGCTACGAGAAACTGCACATGACCGAAGTGCTGTCGCCATTGGCCAAGGCCTCCGACTGGTCGGGGTCGATCATCGACTACAACACCCGTGCCGAACGCATGGGTTGGTTGCCGTCGGCACCGCAGCTGGGCATGAATCCCTTGCAGCTGACCAAAGATGCCCAGGCCGCCGGAATGGATCCCAAAGATTACGCCGTGCAGAAACTGAAGTCGGGCGAGCTGAAATTTGCCTGTCTGGATCCTGACAATCCGCAGAACTTTCCGCGCAATATGTTCGTGTGGCGCTCGAACCTGCTGGGCTCTTCGGGCAAAGGCCATGAATACATGCTGCGCCATTTGCTGGGCACCACACATGGTTTGCAGGGCAAAGACCTAGGCGAAGACGGCGGCCTGAAACCGGAAGACGTAACCTGGCGTGACGACCCGCCCGAGGGCAAGGTCGACCTGTGGGTTACCCTGGATTTCCGCATGTCCACCACCTGTCTGTATTCCGATATCGTTCTGCCCACGGCCACGTGGTACGAAAAAGACGACATGAATACGTCGGACATGCATCCGTTCATTCACCCCTTGTCGGCGGCCGTTGATCCCGTGTGGGAGTCGCGTTCCGACTGGGACATTTTCAAGGGCATCGCCAAATCGTTCTCGCGTCTGGTGGAAGGGCATCTGGGGGTTGAAAAGGATCTGGTCACCTTGCCGCTGCAACACGACACCCCGGCCGAGCTGGCGCAACCCGATGGCGTGAAAGCGTGGTGGAAGGGCGAATGCGATCTTGTGCCCGGCAAGACGGCGCCCAACATGGTGGTGGTCGAACGCGACTATCCGAACACATACCATCGTTTTGTATCGCTGGGGCCGCTCATGGATTCCCTGGGGAACGGAGGCAAGGGAATCTCCTGGGACACCAAAGAGGAAGTGGAGTTCCTGGGCAAGCTGAATCACACTCATCAGGAGCCCGGCCCGCATCAGGGCCGGCCCCGCATCGAGTCGGCGATCGACGCCTGCGAAGTGGTGCTCAGTCTGGCCCCCGAAACCAATGGTCATGTGGCGGTCAAGGCCTGGTCGGCGCTGTCGTCCATTACAGGGCGTGATCACACGCATCTGGCATTGAACAAGGAAGATGAAAAGATCCGTTTTCGTGATATTCAGGCCCAGCCGCGCAAGATCATCAGCTCTCCCACATGGTCCGGCCTGGAAGACGAGCATGTTTCGTACAACGCGGGCTACACCAACGTTCACGAGCTTATTCCGTGGCGTACCCTGACCGGGCGCCAGCAGTTTTACCAGGACCACCAGTGGATGCGCGATTTCGGTGAAACCTTCGTCAGCTACAAGCCGCCGGTGAACCTGAAAACCACAGCGCCCTTGCTGAATCGCAAGCCCAACGGCAACAAGGAAATTGTGCTGAACTGGCTCACGCCCCACCAGAAATGGGGCATTCACTCTACCTATTCCGACAACCTGCTCATGCTGACGCTCAGTCGCGGCGGCCCCATTGTCTGGATGAGCGAGAAAGATGCGAAGGTGGCCGGTATCCGGGACAACGACTGGATCGAGGCGTTCAACGTGAATGGCGCCATCGCCTGCCGTGCGGTCGTGTCGCAACGCATTCCCGAGGGGGTCAGCATGATGTACCACGCCCAGGAACGTATCGTGAACGTTCCCGGCTCGGAAATCACCGGCAATCGCGGCGGCATTCACAACTCGGTGACCCGGGCGGTCATGAAGCCCACCCACATGATCGGCGGTTATGCGCAGTTTTCCTACGGTTTCAATTATTACGGAACTGTGGGGTGCAACCGCGACGAGTTCGTCATCGTTCGCAAGATGAACACGGTAGATTGGCTGGATACGGAATAAGCGGAGCACACACCATGAAAGTACGCGCACAAATCGGCATGGTCCTTAACCTGGACAAATGCATTGGCTGTCACACCTGTTCCGTAACCTGCAAGAACGTATGGACCAGCCGGGAAGGTATGGAGTACGCCTGGTTCAACAACGTGGAAACCAAACCAGGGGTGGGGTATCCCAAAGAATGGGAGAACCAGGATCGCTACAACGGCGGGTGGTCACGATTAAGCAACGGGCGGCTGCAGCCTCGCCAGGGCGGCAAACTGCGCACCTTGCTGAATATATTCGGCAACCCCGATCTGCCTGAAATCGACGACTATTACGAGCCGTTCGATTTCGACTACCAGCATTTGCACACGGCGCCCGACAGCAAGCACCAGCCGGTGGCGCGCCCGCGCTCGCTGGTCAGCGGCAAGCGCATGGAGAAAATACACTGGGGCCCGAACTGGGAAGAGCTGCTGGGCGGCGAGTTCGAGAACCGCAAGAAAGACGTCAATTTCGAGCAGGTGCAAAAAGACATCTACAGCCAGTTCGAGAACACGTTCATGATGTATCTGCCGCGCCTGTGCGAGCACTGCCTGAACCCGGCCTGTGTGGCCGCGTGCCCGTCGGGGGCCATTTACAAGCGCGAGGAAGACGGTATTGTTCTGATCGACCAGGACAAGTGCCGGGGCTGGCGCATGTGTGTTTCGGCCTGCCCCTACAAGAAAATCTACTACAACTGGAAATCGGGCAAGTCGGAAAAATGCATTTTCTGCTACCCGCGCATCGAGGCAGGCCAGCCAACAGTGTGCTCGGAAACCTGTGTCGGCCGCATACGCTATCTTGGGGTGTTGCTGTACGACGCCGACCGTATCGAGGAAGCCGCCAGTGTGGCCAACGAGCAGGATCTCTATCAGGCCCAGCTTGATATTTTTCTCGACCCCTGCGATCCGGCCGTGATCGAGGCGGCCCGCCGCGAAGGGATCCCCGATTCATGGCTTGAGTCGGCGCGGCAGTCGCCCGTGTACAAAATGGCGATCGACTGGCAGGTGGCCTTGCCCCTGCACCCCGAGTACCGCACCTTGCCCATGGTGTGGTACGTGCCTCCGCTGTCGCCCATTCAAAGTGCCGTGCAGGCCGGCCATGTGGGTATGAACGGCGTGATTCCCGATCTGGAATCGTTGCGCATTCCCCTGCGCTATCTGGCCAACATGCTCACGGCGGGCGACGAAAAGCCGGTGGTGCGGGCCCTGCGCCGCATGATTGCCATGCGTGCCTACAAGCGGTCGCAACAGGTCGATGGGGTGCGGGACCTGGTCGTGCTGGAAGAGGCCGGCCTGACCGAAGCCCAGGTGGAAGACATGTACCGGTATATGGCCATCGCCAACTATGAAGATCGCTTTGTCATTCCCACCAGCCACGCGGCGTATGCGGAAAAAGCCTACGACGCTTACGACGTGAAGAGCGGTTGCGGCTTCAGTTTCGGTAACGGTTGCAGTGAAGGCAACAATAACGTGAATCTGTTCGGCACCAAGAAACCCACCGTGCGGCGCGTTATTCCGGTTCACGAAGAAATAGGGAAGTAAGCCATGCATGCACTCTATACCGTATCGCGATTGCTCGATTACCCCGATGCTTCGCTCTGGGACGACCAGAATGATTTGCGCGCGCTGGTTCAGGAAAGTTCCTTGCCGGCGTCGGCCCGGGAGCGTTTGCTGGCCTTCATGGACCGGCGTCTGGCCGATCCGTCGGCCTTGATGCAATGGCAGTCCGACTACGACGGGTTGTTTGAGCGCGGCCGGTCGGTCAGTTTGTGGCTGTTTGAGCATGTGCACGGGGAAAGCCGCGACCGCGGGCAGGCCATGGTCGATCTCATGGCCGAGTATCGCCGCGCCGGGCTGGAGATCGACCAGAAGGAACTGCCCGATTTCCTGCCCCTGTTTCTTGAGTTCCTGGCCACGCAGGGTGACGAAAACGCACAGTCGTGGCTGCTGGAAGTTGAAGCCATTCTGGCCACACTGCTGTGCCGCCTGGAACAGCGTCACAGCGATTACGCCGACCTGCTGCATGTGCTTCTTGAAGCGGCGGGCAGCCGGCTGTCGCTCGACCCGATCCGGGAATCCTTGCGCAACGAGCAGCGTGACGATACCCGCGAGGCCATGGATAAAGTCTGGGAAGAGGAAATGGTCACGTTCGGCGTAGGCGATGCGCAAGACAGTTGTGCATCAGCGCCGGGCCGCCGATCGCCGGCCGGCGCCGCGGGCCAGGATTACGTTCCGGTGCAGTGGGTGGATTTCAATCGCCAACGCCCCGAGCAGGTCAATTAAGGAGTTCATTATGGACTATCTGAATACGCTGTTTTTTGGTGTGTATCCCTACGTTGCGCTCACCCTGCTGTTCGTGGGCAGCCTGTTGCGCTACGACCGCGAGCAATATTCCTGGAAAGCCAGCTCCAGCCAGCTGCTGGAAAAGCACCAGCTGCGCCGGGGCAGTATTGCATTCCATATCGGTATTCTGGGCATTTTTGTGGGCCACTTTGTCGGCTTGCTCACGCCGCACCAGGTCTGGGACGCCCTGGGTATTTCCCCGGGGTTCAAGCAGGTGGTGGCCATTGTGGCGGGGGGTATCTTCGGCCTGATCTGCCTGTACGGTTTGCTGGTATTGCTGAACCGGCGCCTGAACAACCCCCGGGTTCGGGCCGGCAGTTCCACCATGGATATTGCCGTACTGGTTCTGCTGCTCGCGCAGCTGGTGCTGGGCTTGCTGTCGATCTTTGTGTCGCTTGGCCACCTGGACGGCTCGGAAATGCTGCGCCTGATGGCCTGGGCGCAAAACATTGTCACGCTGGATCCGGCCGAGGCGGTCGCCAATATTGCGGGCGCCAACCTTGTTTTCAAGCTGCATATATTTTTGGGGCTGACCATCTTTGCGGTGTTTCCGTTCACCCGGCTGGTGCACATGCTGAGCGTTCCGGTGAAGTATTTCGGCCGTAACTATCAAGTGGTTCGCACCAAGGGCGAGCTGTAAGGCGGGAGCACGGCATGATTACCGTCAACGACATCACCATCGCACAAGAAGACATTCTGCGGGAAATGCAGTACCACCCCGCGCCTACGCAGGAAGCGGCCATGGACAAGGCCGCCCGGCACCTGATCGTGAATGCACTGCTCAGCCGGCGGGCGACCGAACTGGGGTTGCTGGTGCCGGGTGACTCACTGGACGATTGCATGGATGACCTGCTGGCACACGAGGTCGACACCCCCACGGCGGGCGAGCACGAATGCCGGCTTTATTACCAGAACAATCGCCATCGGTTCACCACCTCGCCGCTGGTGGCGGCGCGCCATATTCTGCTGCCGGCCGCTCCCGGCGATGATCAGCAGCGGGCGCAGGCCTTGCGGCTGGCTGAGTCCCTGATCCAGGTACTTCAGGCCGAGCCCGGGCGATTTGCCGAACTGGCGGCGGCCCACTCGCGCTGTGATTCGGCCAAGGCGGGGGGCGATCTGGGTCAGTTGGGCAAGGGCCAGACAGTGGCCGAGTTTGAGCGGCATGTGTTTCGGGCCAATCCCGGGCTTATTCCGCACCCGGTGGAAACCCGCTACGGGGTGCATGTGGTGCGGGTGGATCACCACGAACCGGGCCGACCCTTGCCGTTCGAGTTTGTTTACGAACGTATCGAAACCTACCTTAACGAGAAAGTGCGTCGCAAGGCGATCGCACATTATGTTCAGCACCTGATTTCAGAAGCAGATATTCGCGGCTACGACTTCGGCGTCACCGGCTCGCCGCTGATGCAGTAAATGCGTTGAGAAAAAAGCATCATTCGGGGGGATCCACGGTGCAACTTACTTCCGCTACTAACCGGCACGACAGCTATCGTGCCTTGACGCTGGCCACGCTGGCGTTCACCTTGTGTTTCGCCGTCTGGACGGTGTTTTCCATCATCGGCATCCAGATCAAGGGCGATCTGGGCCTGAATGACACCGAGCTGGGCTTGCTCATGGCCACCCCCATATTGTCCGGTTCGGTCAGCCGGCTGTTTCTGGGGATTCTGGCCGACCGCTTCGGCGGACGCTGGGTTTTCGGTGTGCTTATGCTGGTGGCCGCCGGGTTCCTGTGGCTGCTGGGTTCGGCGCAAAGCTATTACATGCTGTTGGCCTGTGCCCTGGGTCTGGGTCTGGCCGGCGGCGGCTTTATCGTGGGGGCGGCCTACACCGCCGCCTGGTTCGGCAAAGAGCGTCAGGGCCTGGCGCTGGGTGTTTTTGGGGCAGGTAACGTTGGTTCGGCGGTGACCACGTTTGGTGCTCCGTTCCTGCTGGTGGCCATGGGGTGGCAAGGCACCGTGCAAGTGTACGCCGTGGTGCTTGCCATTGCCGGGATTGCCTTCATGGCGCTGGCCAAATCCCCCCCGTCCACCGGGCGGCCCAGCCCCAGTCTGGCCGAACAGCTTGCGCCGCTCGCCCATGCGCGCGTATGGCGCTTTTCGCTGTATTACTTTTTTGTGTTCGGCGCCTTCGTGGCACTGGCCTTGTGGTTGCCGCACTATCTGATGGAGGTCTACGACCTTTCCATCGTGCAGGCCGGCCTGATCACTTCGCTTTACACCGTACCCGGATCGCTTTTTCGCATACTGGGCGGCTGGCTGTCCGACAAGTACGGCGCGCGTCGCGTCATGTACTGGACATTCGGCGTGTCGCTGGTGTGTACTTTCCTGCTCAGTTATCCGCCCACCGAGTACGTGGTGTCCGGGGTGAAGGGGAACATCCACTTCAGTCTGGCCATGGACCTGTGGCTCTTTGCGGTACTGGTGTTCATTCTTGGCTTTTTCATGTCGCTGGGTAAGGCGGCGGTGTTCAAGCATATTCCCACGTACTACCCGGAACATGTCGGTGCCGTGGGCGGTATGGTGGCCATGATCGGCGGCCTGGGCGGCTTCCTGCTGCCACTCACCTTCGGCATGCTCAATGACGTTGTAGGGGTCTGGCAGGGCATTTTCATGATGCTCTTTCTTATCGTGGGCATCTCGCTGCTCTGGATGCATTACTCCATACGTCGTGCCGAACGGGTGGAGTGGGCGGCCGAAAAGACGGTACGCGACCTGCCGGAACTTTCCACGCCCTCGGCCTTTGTACTCGATGACTGGCGGCCTGAAGACGAAACCTTCTGGCGCACGTCGGGCAAGCGTATTGCCACACGCAATTTGTGGATTTCCATTCCGGCCCTGTTCCTGTCGTTCGCCGTCTGGACGATCTGGAGCATTATGGTGGTGAAAATGCCCCAGCTGGGATTCCCGTATACGCCCAACCAGTTGTTCTGGCTGGCGGCGCTTCCCGCCTTGTCGGGGGCGACCCTGCGCATTTTCTATGGGTTCATGGTGCCGGTGTTCGGTGGCCGCCGCTGGACCGCGCTTTCCACCGCCACGCTATTGCTGCCGTGTCTGTGGATGGGCTTTGCGCTTCAGAATACGCAAACGTCTTACCTGACCATGCTGGTGCTGGCTCTGTTGTGCGGTCTGGGAGGCGGCAATTTTTCGTCCAGCATGGCCAATATCAGCTTTTTCTATCCCAAGAAAGAAAAAGGAACGGCCCTGGGCCTGAATGCCGGGCTGGGCAATCTGGGGGTGTCGGCGGTGCAGCTGCTGGGGCCGCTGGTGATTGCCGGCAGCCTTTTCGGCAGTCTCGGGGGCGATCCGGTGCTGATCGTCAGCGGTCCGCAGGCCGGTACGCCGTTGTGGCTGCAGAATGCCGCGCTGCTGTGGGTGCCGTTCATTGCAATTGTCACGGTGGCGGCATGGTTCGGCATGAACGATATCAGCTCGGCAAAATCGTCGTTCAGTGACCAGGCCGTTATTTTCCGCCGCAAGCACAACTGGCTCATGTGTGTGCTTTACATGGGAACCTTTGGCAGTTTCATCGGTTTTGCCGCAGGCTTTCCCTTGTTGACCGGGCGCCTTTTTCCCGATGTGGATCCCACGCGTTTCGCGTTCATCGGCCCCTTGGTCGGGGCACTTGCACGTCCGCTGGGCGGCGTGCTGGCCGACAAGTTTGGCGGTGCGCGCGTAACACTGGGGCTGTTCGTGGCCATGGTGCTGGGCGTGCTGGGTGTGCTGGCATTCCTGCCGGCCGCCGATGGTTCGGGCGGCAGTTTCTGGGGCTTTTTCGCCATGTTCCAGGTCTTGTTCATTGCCAGTGGTGCGGGCAACGGCTCAACGTTCCGGATGGTTCCGGTCATGTTCCTGAATTTGCGGCGCGATGCGCTGGGGGCGGGCAGGGAAGAGCAGGCGACGGTGGAAGGGAACCGTGAGTCGGCGGCGGTACTCGGCTTCATTTCCGCCATTGCCGCCTACGGCGGGTTCTTCATTCCCAAGTCGTATGGAACGTCGATGGCCCTGACCGGCGGGGTGGGCGCCGCCTTCGGCATGTTCATCGTGTTTTATGCCCTGTGTATCGGCATTACCTGGTGGTACTACGCTCGCCGCAACGCGCCGGTGCCTTGCTGACCGGGCTGCTCCGGCCCCACCGGGGCGGCCAAGGTAGTGGTAAACTAGTGCGTTTGGTTCTCGTTTGTTCCACGTTAAAACCAGTCCAGTTTTCCAAACGCGGCCGATGCCGCGTTTTTTCGTTTTCAGGATTCCCACATGGTTCGAATTACATTGCCCGATGGCTCCCAGCGTGACTTTCCCGGCCCGGTTTCCGTCAGTGACGTGGCCAACTCCATCGGCACCGGCCTGGGCAAGGCGGCGCTGGCGGGGCGGGTTACCATTAGCGGCGGCGAACCCCGGCTGGTCGATACCAGCCATGTCATCGACACCGACGCCGGCCTGGCAATCATCACCGCCAAGGATCCCGACGGGCTCGACCTGATTCGCCACTCCACCGCCCACCTGCTGGCGTATGCCGTCAAAGAGCTGTTTCCCGACGCGCAGGTCACCATTGGGCCGGTCATTGAAAACGGCTTTTACTACGATTTCTCCTACAAGCGTCCGTTCACGCCCGATGACCTGGAAGCCATCGAGAAGAAAATGGCGGAACTGGCCAGGAAAGACGAAATCGTCACCCGCGAGGAATGGAAACGCGACGACGCCGTGGCGTACTTCAAAAGCATAGGCGAGCACTACAAGGCTGAAATCATTGCGTCCATTCCATCGAACGAAACCATCAGCCTGTACCGCGAGGGCGGTTTCATCGACCTGTGCCGTGGCCCGCACGTGCCCTCGACCGGAAAGCTGAAAGTATTCAAGCTCATGAAAGTGGCCGGTGCCTATTGGCGAGGCAACAGCGACAACGAAATGCTGCAACGCATTTACGGCACGGCCTGGGCCACCAAAGACGAGCAGCAAGCGTATCTGACCATGCTCGAAGAGGCCGAAAAGCGCGACCACCGCAAGCTCGGCCGCGAGCTCGACCTGTTCCATTTCCAGGATGAAGCGCCGGGTTTGCTGTTCTGGCATCCCAAGGGCTGGACGCTCTGGCAGCAGGTGGAACAGTATATGCGCGCGGTCTACCGTGACAACGGTTACCAGGAGGTGAAAGCGCCGCAGATCCTCGACTTGTCGCTGTGGAAGAAAACCGGCCACTGGGACAACTATGCCGAGAACATGTTCACCACCGAGTCCGAGAACCGCACTTACGGCCTGAAGCCCATGAACTGCCCCGGCCATGTGCAGATCTTCAATGCCGGTTTGCATTCCTACCGCGAACTGCCCATCCGTTACGGCGAGTTCGGCCAGTGCCATCGCAATGAGCCATCGGGCAGCTTGCACGGCATGATGCGTGTGCGTGGCTTCACCCAGGACGACGGCCATATTTTCTGTACCGAAGATCAGCTGCAGGATGAATGCGCGGCTTTTACGGCACTGTTGCAAAAAGTCTACGCCGATTTCGGTTTCACTGAAATTCTTTACAAGGTTGCCACCCGGCCCGAAAAGCGTATTGGCTCCGACGACGTCTGGGACAAGGCCGAGCAGGCGCTCATGGAAAGTCTGGATCGCACCGGTTGCTCCTACGAGGTTTCGCCCGGAGAAGGGGCTTTCTATGGGCCCAAAATCGAGTACACACTGAAAGACGCCATTGGCCGTCATTGGCAGTGCGGCACCATACAGGTTGATTTTTCCATGCCCCAGCGCCTGGGCGCCGAGTACGTCGACGCATCCGACCAGCGCCGTACGCCCGTCATGTTGCATCGTGCCATTCTGGGCTCCTTCGAGCGTTTCATCGGTATTCTCATTGAAAACTTTGCCGGTGCCATGCCGGTCTGGCTGGCGCCCGAGCATGCCGTGGTGTGCTGCATTTCCGAATCGTCGTCCGATTACGCCGCCGATGTTGCGCTAAGCCTGAAAAAACAAGGGTTTAGGGTCACTTCCGATTTGCGCGGTGAAAAAATCACTCGTAAAATCAGGGAACACAGTATGAAAAAAGTACCGTACATTCTGGTAGTTGGTGAAAAAGAACGTGAAGCCGGCACTGTGGCGGTACGTGGGCGCGGGGGGCTCGATCTTGGGGTCATGCCGGCGGCCCGGTTTGCCGAACGTTTACAGCACGACATCGCTGCCCGTTCTTTGGGGTAAGTGGCTCGCGCAGGCGTGGTTTTTATTAATTTTCAGGAGTTTTCGACATCGCAACCGATAAATCTCATCGCATCAATGGTGAAATCCGCGTACCCGAGGTGCGTTTAATTGGGCTGGAAGGCGAACAGCTGGGCGTGTACAAAACCGTCGACGCTATTCGTCTTGCCGAAGACAACGACGTGGATTTGGTCGAGATTGCACCCAATGCCGAGCCTCCGGTGTGCCGCTTGATGGACTACGGCAAGTTCAAATACCAAGAACAAAAGCGGCAACAAGAGGCACGCGCCAAACAAAAAGTCATCCAGGTCAAGGAAGTCAAATTCCGGCCCGGAACCGATGAAGGTGACTACCAGGTCAAGTTGCGCAACCTGCGCCGTTTCATCGAAGACGGCGACAAAGCCAAGGTAACCTTGCGTTTCCGCGGCCGTGAAATGGCGCACCAGGAGCTCGGCATGCGTGTGCTGGAACGGGTGCGCGACGATCTCGAAGAACTCTGTTTGGTCGAGGCCATGCCGAAACTGGAAGGACGCCAGATGGTCATGGTGCTGGCGCCCAAGAAGAAGTAAAGCACGTTACACTTAATGCACCCACAGGCCGCATCCGGCCTGTGGGTTTGTGCTTCCCTGTTCTGGTGTCCGCGCTATGCATGTACTGTTCATTATCGATCCCTTGCCTGGGCTGAAGGCATATAAAGATTCTTCGGTGGCCATGATGCGTGCGCTGGTCGCGCGCGGGCATACGCTCAGTGTCACCTACCAGTCGCAACTGTTCATCGATCAGGGGCGTGTCATGGCCACGACGCAAGGCATCGATCTGGTGGCCAATGCCGACTTGCACGAGCACCACTGGTGGCGCGAGCGTGGCAGTGCCGGTGATACGCCGCTGTCCGGGTTCGATGCCGTGGTCATGCGCAAGGATCCGCCTTTCGACATGGAATACGTGTATTCCACGCATCTGCTCGATTATGCGGCGGCGCAGGGTGCCCGAGTGTTCAACCGGGGGCATGCCATCCGCAACCACCCCGAGAAGCTTGCCATTACGGAATTTGCCGAGCTTACCGCGCCTACCCTGGTTACCAGCGATATGCAGCGGCTGCGACGCTTCCATCAGCAGCACGGCGATGTCATCGTCAAACCGCTCGACGGCATGGGTGGAATGGGCATTTTCCGCCTGCAGGCACAAGAGCCCAATCTGGGCGCCATTCTGGAAACCCTGACCGAAAACGGGCAGCGCACCATCATGGCCCAACGCTACATTCCCGAGATCGTCAAAGGCGACAAGCGCATATTGCTCATTGCAGGCGAGCCCGTTCCCTACGCGCTGGCACGCATTCCGCTGGCCGGTGAAACGCGGGGCAATCTGGCGGCCGGCGGGCGGGGCGTTGCCCAGCCGCTCAGTGACCGCGACAAGGAAATCGCCGCCGCCATCGGGCAAAAAATTGCCGGCCGCGGCCTGTTGCTGGTCGGGCTCGACGTCATCGGCGATTACGTCACCGAGATCAACGTCACCAGCCCCACCTGCTTTGTCGAAATTACCGAGCAAACCGGGTTCAACGTGGGCGATCACTTCGCCCAGGCGCTTGAACAAGCGGTTAAACACTAAATGGCACGCATTGTTCTGGTCATGCACGAGCCGCTGGGGCAGGCCTTTTCGGAATGCGCACGGCATGTGTTCGGCCGGCCGGCCGATCTGACCGTCGTCGATATCGCCCCCGATGCCGACCCGGAAGCCGCCGCGCGGCAGCTGTTTGCCGACCTTGCGTGCAGCGCCCCCGATGCGGTGCTGATGTTGTCGGATATTTTTGGCGCCACGCCGTTCAATATTGCCAACCGGGCGCGTAAACTATTGGCTGATGCGGGCATTAATGTGCACCTTATTGCCGGCACCAATCTGTGTATGGTGCTCAAGGCCCTTACCGAACACGAGGACAACCCCGAAAAGCTCACCGAAAGTGTGCGTCAGGGTGCGTTGCGAGGGGTGGTCGACGCCGATGCCTGCGGTTGCTAGTGGTAGCATTAGCCTAATGCTGTCTCGATTGCTCCATTAACCCAAAATAAAAACGCTATGCCTTCAGTCGATATTGTTGTCAGTAACAAGCTGGGATTGCACGCCCGGGCGGCAGCCAAGCTTACCCAGTTGGCCGGCAAGTTCAGGTCGGAAATTTTCATTGCACGTGGCGCGCAGCGCGTGAATGCCAAGAGCATCATGGGCGTCATGATGCTTGCCGCCGGCATGGGCGTGACGGTCGAGGTCGATGCCATCGGCGACGACGCCGATCAGGCCTTGAGTGCGATCAGGGCCTTGTTCGACAGCAAGTTCGGCGAGTCAGAGTAACGTCGTTGCCCCGTCGTTCCGGTTGTTCATGAACACTGTTTCCCGCCCCGATGCCAGTACTCACGATGCCATGGTCTGCATGCAGGGGCAGGGCGTTGTCAAAGGCTATGCGATCGGCCGTGCCGCCGTCATGGGGGCCGCGGCCCTTGAAGTGGTTCACTATCGTATCGCCGCCAACGAAGTGCATGCCGAATGCGAGCGATTGCGCTCCGCGCTGGCGGCGGCCAGTGCCGATCTGCAGCAAATGGCCGCTGCGCTGCCCGACGACGCTCCCAAGGAACTGGGTCCTTTACTGAACGTTCACAGCCTGCTGCTCGACGACCCCATGTTGTACGAGCAAACCTGCGATCTTATTACGCAGCGTCACTACAATGCCGAATGGGCACTGACCACGCAGGGCCAGGCTCTGGCGGAACAGTTTTCCGCCATGGAAGACGACTATCTGCGCGAGCGTGCGGCCGATATCCGTCAGGTCATCGAACGGGTGTTGCGTGTCCTTTCGGGATCCACCTCGCTGCTGTCCGACCTGGCGTGCGGCAACTCCGACGACCCGCTTATTGTGGTGGCCCGCGATATATCTCCGGCCGACATGTTGCGCCTGCGAGGCGGGCGTTTTGCAGCCTTTCTCACCGACCTGGGCGGCCCCACCTCGCACACAGCCATTGTTGCGCGCAGCATGAATGTTCCGGCCGTGGTGGGGCTGGGCAATTTCCGTGCCCTGGTGCGCGACGGCGACCTTCTGATCGCCGACGGCTTTACGGGCGCGGTGCTGATCAATCCTTCGGCCGGGGTGCTGCACGAATACCAGCAGCGCCAGGCCGGTTATGCCCTCGAACGGCGCGCTCTGGAAGCCCTGCGCGATGCGCCCGCCGTTACGCTCGATGGCGTGCAGGTTCGTCTGGAAGCGAATATCGAGCTGCCTGAAGAAGCTAACGAGGCCTTGCGCGCCGGCGCCGACGGCATTGGCTTGTTCCGCAGCGAATTCCTGTTCATGGGCCGGCGCACGCTGCCATCGGAAGACGAGCAGTATGAAGCTTACGCGTCGGTGGTCAAAGCCATGGCCGGCAGGCCGGTCACTATCCGTACCCTGGATATCGGCTCCGACAAAACGCTCGACGGCGATGTCACGGTGGCAACCAATCCGGCGCTGGGTTTGCGCGCCATCCGCTATTGCCTGGCCAATCCTGAAATGTTTGCCACGCAGTTGCGCGCGCTCTTGCGTGCGTCGCGGCACGGGCATGTGCGCATTCTTGTTCCCATGATTTCCCACATGCACGAGGTGCACGCCACGCGTCGCGCGCTGGAGCAGGCCCGTTGCGATCTGCAGGCCCGGGGTATTGCCGGCGATGAAAACTATACGTTGGGAGCCATGGTCGAGGTTCCGGCCGTAGCCATTGCTATTGAGCCGTTTCTTGATGCGCTCGATTTTCTGTCCATCGGCACCAACGACCTGATCCAGTACACGCTGGCCATTGATCGCGGCGACACCGATGTGGCCGATTTATACGATCCCATGCATCCGGCGGTGCTGCGCCTGATCCACTTCATTATCAATGCCGCGGATCGCGCCGGCAAGCCGGTGGCTGTATGCGGCGAGATGGCGGGCGATTCGCGCGTTACCCGCATGTTGCTGGGGCTGGGGCTGAAAGAGTTCTCCATGCATCCGCAGCAGTTGCTCGATGTAAAAAAAGAGGTACGCGAGGCGCATTCAAACGCCTTGCGTACCAAAGTGGCCACTGCGCTGAACCGAGCCGAGCGTCTCGATCCGGCGGCACTGGCCAGTTAACCGTTTAGCGGTGGTAAGCCGTTTCCCCGTGGGAATGAATGTCCAGTCCTTCGCGTTCCGCGTCGGGGCTCACTCGCAGGCCGCACACTTTGTCGGCAATGAAGTAGGCCACCCATGCCACCACGGCCGACCACACAATGGTGATCAACACGCCCTCAAACTGCAGCCATACCTGCCAAGGAATCGCGCCGGTGGTTTCCAGGCCCGGACCGCCCAGAGGCTGGGCATTGAACACGCCGGTCAGCAAGGCGCCCACGATGCCGCCCACGCCGTGAATACCGAATACATCCAGCGAGTCATCGGCACCGAGCATACGTTTCAGACCGTTCACGCCCCAGACACAAATGGCGCCGGTAATCAAACCGATCAGCAGCGCGCCGCCCGGCCCCACCAAGCCTGCCGCCGGCGTGATCCCGACCAGACCGGCCACGGCGCCCGAGATCGCGCCCAGCAGTGACGGTTTGCCTTTGTATTTCCACTCGACGATCATCCAGGCCAGCACACCGCCGGCGGTGGCCACCAGCGTATTCAGGAAGGCCAGGGCCGCCGTTTCGTTCGAGGCCAGGGCCGAGCCCGCGTTAAAGCCGAACCAGCCCACCCACAGCAGCGAGGCGCCGATCATGGACATAGGCAAGTTGTGCGGTTGCATGGCCTCTTTGCCGTAACCCATGCGTTTGCCGATGAAATAGGCACCTACCAGCCCGGCAATCCCCGAGTTGATGTGCACCACCGTGCCCCCGGCAAAGTCCAGTGCGCCGCGTTCCAGCAAGAAGCCGCCCGACCCCCAGACCATATGGGCAATGGGCAGGTAGGAGAACGTCATCCAGATCGCAGTGAACACCATGACGGCCGAGAAGCGTGCCCGTTCCGCAATGCCGCCCACGATCAGTGCGCAGGTGATGCCGGCAAATGTGGCCTGAAATGCCGCAAAGCTTATTTCAGGAATGCTGCCGGCCATTTCAAAGCTGCCGTCGCCCAGGTTCAGCATGCCGTCGAACAGCACACGCGACAAACCGCCGATGAAGGCATTGCCATCGGTAAACGCCAGCGAGTACCCGTACACAAACCAGATGACGATGGCCAGGGCAAACGTGCCCAGCACTTGCATCAGTACCGACAGTACGTTCTTGGAACGCACCAGCCCGCCGTAAAACAGTGCCAAACCGGGCACGACCATCATCAATACCAACAGGGTCGATACGGTGACCCACGCCAAATCGGCCTTATCCATGCTTTACTCCTCAATGATCCCGATAATGATGGTTGCAGTGCGCTATAGCGCGTTCTCGCCGAACTCGCCGGTACGAATGCGGATGGCCTGTTCAATGGGGGTCACGAAAACCTTGCCGTCACCGATCTTTCCGGTATGGGCGGCGGCGCAAAGGTTTTCAATGGCCTGGTCCAGCAGCTCGTCGGGTACCGCCAGCTCCACACGCAACTTGGGCAGGAAGTCCACGGTGTATTCCGCGCCCCGGTAAAGTTCGGTGTGGCCTTTCTGGCGTCCAAAGCCCTTGACCTCGGTGACCGTCATGCCCTGAATGCCGATTTCCGAGAGTGCCTCTCGAACCTCGTCCAGTTTGAACGGTTTGATGATTGCAGTAATCAGTTTCATGGCTGCTCCTGGTGATGTGACATCTTTCCTGAAGCAAGATGTGTGCCATGTTTTATTTCCGGGGCGGTGCGATCTATTGGCGCAATTTTCACGTTGAAGGCCCTGTTCTGGTGCAAGAGGCGGGGCGGTGCACCGCCCCGGTGCCGGTGCGGCACCGGGCTGCAAATTCGGTACACTGATGTTTTGCCAACATGCTGCGCAGGAGGCTCGCATGAACCGAACCGATTGGATGGAAGACTTTCAGAAAAATCTTTCCGAATTGATGGCCAAAACGCCTGCGGCCGATATCGAGCGCAATGTGAAGGCCATGATGGCGCAAACGTTCTCGCGGCTTGATCTGGTCACGCGCGAGGAATTCGATATCCAGGCGCAGTTGCTGGAAAGGGCGCTGGCCCGGGTGCAAGCCCTGGAAGCCCGGCTCGACGAGATCGAAAAACGGGGCAACTAACCGGCCGGTGGCAGTGATGCAAACTGCCGCCAGTTTGTGCGCGTATTTGGGCTTTTTCGGTATGTGGGTTCACCCTACTATACCTCGCCGCTTTCCGATTCCCCCTCACGCCCTTTACGCGTCATGTCCATACGACCCTCCAAGAACCCGCCGCCCGCCGGGAGCGAGAGCCGGCAGGACTATGCCGCGCTTGCGCACCCGCCGGAGTGTGGCACGATGATGCGGGCCAGCTAGAGCCGCTGGCGGAATGGAGCCGTGATGCTTGCGGCGCCCGGTCATTGGCGGCCTGGCGCCGGACGCCGGCATTTTCCATGTTCAATGCGCCCACCGCGCACCATTTTCCGCAGGCGAGCGGCATGGCAGGGGTTGCGGTGCTGCGCGATGAGGTCACCGAGCATGGTCTGCTGGCATTCCATTGCCGGGCCCCAGCAGGTTCCGGCAGCCTGCCTCACGAATCGGTGGATCTGGCCGCCCGTGAAATTGCACGTTATCTGGCGGCTCGCCGGCACGATGTTGCCCGGGCGCGGGTGCTGGCGGGCGAGCGGCGCTGGGAAGCCGCGTTTCGCAACAGCCCCATTCCCAGCATGATTACCGATGCCGACAGTGGTGTGTGCCTGTCGTGCAACGAGGAAATGGAGGAGTTCATGGCACGGCCGCGCAGCGCCGTCGTGGGTTGCACGGCTGTGGAGCTGGGGTTGTGGTCTGCCGCCGTGGAGCACCGGAAAATTGCCCGTCGTTTGCGGGCGCAGGGCAGTCTGCGCCAGCTGGAGCTGCATTGCCGGCTGTCCCACGGTGACCGCTGGGTGCTGGTCAACATGGAAGCTGTCGAGCTCGACGGGCGATCATGCTATTTAACCCAACTGGTAGACATTACCTCGCGCAAGCACCTGGAGCAGCAGTTGCGCCTGACCGTCGCTGCCGTTGAACATTCGGGCGACGCGCTGGTCATCGTATCAACGCGAGGCATCATTGCATCGGTAAACCCTGCGTTTACCCGTATCACGGGTTACGGCGCCCCCCAGGCCCTGGATAAATCCTTCGACAGGCTGTTGCATCGTCCCACGGGTCGCTATACCGCCGATTTTTTCCGGAATCTCACTCGCAACCTGCGCCGTGACGGGCATTGGGAAGGGGAAGTGTGGGCGCGTCGTCACGACGGGCAGGACATTCCCATACTGTTGTCGCTCAGCCCTATTCTTGACGATGCAGGCCGCACCACGCACTTTGTCTGTGTGTTTTCCGATATTTCACGCCAGAAGCAATACGAGGCGCAATTACGGGCAAAAGCGTTGCATGATGATCTGACGGGCCTTGCCAACCGCACACTGTTGCTGGAGCATGGGGAAAAAGCGCTCCAGCAGGCCCGGCGCAACCAGGGCCATGTGGCGGTATTGTTTGCCGATCTGGATTTGTTCAAACAGGTGAATGATCGTCACGGTCATGCGGTGGGCGATGCCTTGCTGCGGCAAATTGCCGACCGCCTGCGTCACAGTGTGCGCCAGTCTGACACAGTGGCCCGCATTGGCGGCGATGAATTTGTGGTTTTGCTGTGCGACAGTGCCAATGACGCCGATCTGGAATCAATTGCGCGCAAGCTCATTGATCGGCTTGGCAAACCGTTCTACGTTGACGGCAGCCGGTTGCAGGTGGGTGTCAGTATCGGTATTGCGCGGTATCCGCATGACGGCGACGACATGGCCGCTTTGCTGGAAGTTGCCGACAATGGTTTGTACAAGGTGAAGGCATCGGGCAGAAATAATTTTCATCTGTCGTGCTAATACAGTGTCATTAACACACAACATTATTGCATAATGCTTCATGTGTATGAAAAGGTGATTTAATATGCGCTGTAATGTCGCTGTTAATTCTTCTCGCGCCGTCGCATCGGTGGCTTCACCATGAAAAAAATTCTTAAAGCACTGGGTAACGACGTGCCGTTCGGTATTCTGGTTACTACGGCCGCTGGTCGCATCAAGTCGTGCAACCCGTGGCTGTCCGGCTGGACCCGCTTTACGCCCGCTCCAGAAAGCACTGTGGGCGAGCCGGGCCTGTTCCCCGATGTCGCGCGGTCGTTGTCCCGCTTGGTGGCCGGTTCGGGCGACGGTTCATCGCCCGATACCCCGGCGCCGCACGACGGGGCGTGCACCGAACCGTCGCCGGTCGTCGCCTGTATTGATCAGGGGCAGGGTCGCCTGGAAAGTTTTCTGGCCTTTTCTTTTCTCGATGACGACGCCGAAACGGCTTATGCGTTCCTGTTCCACGATCCGTCCGATACCTCACCGTTTCATCAGTGTTTTGTAATTACCTTGCAGCGTTTACAACAAATTCAATCCGACCAGCTGCGGCTGGTGACCAATCTTGAACGAGCCAACGCTCACCTGCTGCGATCCGAGAAGCTGGCCGGTATCGGCCAGCTGGCGGCGGGCGTGGCGCATGAAATCAACAACCCCATCGGGTATGTGTTTTCCAATCTGAAAACCCTGGCCGGCTACATGCACGATTTGCTGCGCATCATCGATGCCGCCGATCAGGTCAATGCGCTCGATGATCTTCGCCAGCTGAAGAACGCCCTGGAATACGACTATATCCGCGACGACGTGCAGGCGCTCATCAACGAGTCCGAGGAAGGCATAGGCAGGGTGAAGAAAATCATTTCGGCGCTGAAAGACTTTTCCCATATGGATGAAGACGGCTTTCGCAAGGCCGATCTGCATCGCGGCTTCGAATCCACGCTGAACATCATCAACAACGAACTTCGCCACAAGGCCAAGGTGGTCAAGGAATACGGCGACCTGCCTCTGGTTGAATGCAATGTCTCGCAGGTTAACCAGGTGTTCATGAACATGATGATCAACGCAACGCATGCCATGCAGGGGCAAGGCACCATTACCATACGCACGGGTCACGACGACACCTGGGTGTGGTTCGAAGTGGAAGACGACGGCAAGAGTATGGACGCCGAAACTGTCAGCCGCATTTTCGAGCCGTTTTTCACCACCAAGCCGGTCGGGCAGGGTACCGGGCTGGGCCTTTCGCTGTCGTACAGCATTATCCAGAAGCATCGCGGCCACATCGACGTGTTCAGCGAGCCGAACCAGGGTACGCGCTTTCGTGTCTTCCTTCCCATCGAACAAAGCGACAGCGACACCGCCGGAGACGCCCTGAATGGCCACGCCTGACAGCTCCGCGCCACAGCCGGCCGGCTTGCTGCTGGTTGACGATGACCAGTTCATTCTGAACAGCCTGAAACGCGTGCTGCGCAAGAAAGGGCACCGCATTCATACGGCCCTGGACCCCCAGGAGGCCTTGTCCATCATGGACAAGGAATCGATCAATCTGGTGATCTCGGACAGCCAGATGCCCGGCATGGACGGTGCCAGCCTGCTGGCCAAGATACAGAAAGGCTGGCCCGATGTCGTGCGTATCCTGCTCACGGGCTATGTTGATATCAACGTGGCCATCAAGGCCATTAATAACGGGCGTATTCATCGCTACCTCAGCAAGCCTTGGGAAGACGACGAGTTGTGCATGCTGATCGACCAGTCGCTGGAGCGGCAAAGCTTGCAGCGCGAGCGCGACCGGTTGCAGCAGCTTACCCAGGAGCAGAACCGTGCATTGCAGGAAGCCAATGCCACGCTCGAAGCCCGGGTACGCGAGCGCACAGCCGAACTGGCCCATACGGCCGAATTGCTGGCCCAGGCACACACCGGCCTGCAGCGCGCCTACGTGACGGCCACCGAGGTGTTTTCGTCGCTGATCAGCCAGCGCTTGCCGCGCAGTCGCCAGACCAACAAAGAAGTCATCAGCCTGGTGGTCACCTTTGCCAAGTCGAAAAATCTGCCCCAGAAGCTCATCGATGACCTTGCCATGGCGGCGGCGCTTTATAACGTTGGAAAGCTCACCTGGGAAGACGCCCTGATCGCGTTGCCGCCCGAAACCATGGTTCGCGAGCAGCGCGACCGATACCGGCAGTATCCGACAACCGGCGAACAGCTGCTGATGGCGCTGGAGCCTATGCAGGATGCGGCGGCCATGATACGCCATCACCAGGAGCGCTGGGACGGCACCGGGTTTCCCGATGGCCTGGCCGGCATGTCCATTCCTCTGGGGTCGCGCATATTGAAGCTGGTGGTCGATTACGTCGAGATGCAGATGGGCATGGTGCTGGCGCGCAAGATTCCGCCTGAAGACATCCTGCGCAACATGCCCAAATATGCCGGGCGCATGTACGATCCCTTGTTGTGCCGCGAATTTGTTGCGCTGGCCACACGCATGCTCGATGAAACCGAAGATGCCGATCCCACCATCCAGGAACTGCAGATTCACTCGCTGGAACCCGGCATGATCATGGCCAAGGATCTGCATTCCGAGTCGGGCATGCTGCTGCTCAAGCAAGGTACCGTATTGACCGAGCGTCTGGTAGACCGTTTGCGCGACTTCGAGGAGAACGAGGCGGTTCGCTACACCTACTATGTCCAAACCCCTGAAGACGAGGCCGAAGAATGATGCCGCCGGCCACGTCAACCAGCGTGTGGATGGTCGCCGGCGCTCTGGTGCTGCTTCTGGCCGTTTTTGGGGCGGTGCTCTGCTACCGGCATCGGCGCCGGGCACCGCTGGGCGGCAACGACCCCCTGACCGGTTTTCCGCTGTCAGACCAGGCGTACCGGCATCTGGCCGGCACGCTGGCGGGGGCGGCTTCGGGCACGGTGGTCGGGGTGGTGGTTTTCGATTTCAACGGGCTCAAGCGCGTCAATGAATCGCTGGGGCGCCAGGCCGGCGACGCCTTGCTGGTACAGGCGGCGGGCAGGCTGAACGCCTGCATTGAACCGGCCGATGGCATTGCCCGGTTGCACAGCGATGAATTCATGGCCGTCAAAACGGTTACCGACGCGCGGGCCCTTGGTCCGTGGGTTGCCGGGGTCATCGATGCCGTGGGCCAGCCTTACGAGATCGACGGCCGGGTGTTGCGGCTCACCATCAACGCCGGCGTAACCAGCGTTTGTTGCGCCGCCGGGCATTCGCCCGAACCGGCGGAGCTGGTTCGCCAGGCAACGCTGGCCAAGGAAGCCGCCAAAAACGAAGGCCCCGACACCTTTCAGTCGTTCGCCCCCGACCTGGGCATACCGGTATCGCGTCGGCTGACGCTTGAGGTCGACCTTCGCAGCGCGGTGGAAAACGAGGCGTTTGAATTGCATTTCCAGCCTATTGTCGATATTCGCACAGGAAGCATTCAGGCGGTCGAAGCCTTGCTGCGCTGGCCCCACCCGCGGCACGGGGTGCTGGCCGCCCGTTCGTTCATTCAGGTGGCCGAGCAAACCGGGCAGATCGTGCCGCTCAGCCATTGGGTGATCGATCGCGCGTGCCAGGCCATTCGCTACTTGCGCGACCAGAATCATGCGGCATTTCCCATGGCTGTCAATGTGTCGCCCCTGCATTTCAAGCGCCCCGGGTTTGTGGGCATATTGCGCGATGCACTCGAACGCTACCATTTGCCGGCAGGGGCGCTGCAGCTTGAGCTGACCGAGGAAATGCTCATCGACAATGCCGACGCCAATGTGGAAAAGCTCAAGCAGATCCGCGAGCTGGGTGTGCTGATCGCCCTGGATGATTTCGGCACCGGTTATTCCAGCCTTAGCTACCTGAAGCGCCTGCCGGTCGACAAGCTCAAGATCGATCAAAGCTTTGTCCAGGATGTCATCAGCGACCGGCGCGACGCCACCATCACCAAAGCCATCATCAGCCTGGCCCACCAGCTGAACGTCAAGGTAGTGGCCGAAGGGGTGGAGACCGAATCGCAGTTCTGGTTCCTGAAGCGGAATTTTTGCGACGAAGTGCAGGGCTATCTCATCGCCCGCCCGTGCCCGCTGGACCAGTTTTCGCAATTGCTGTTCGAGCAAGGCGGGCGGGTTGCCCTGCCACAACCCAGCGCACCCGAAGGCGCCGAGAAAGTGCTGCTGCTGCTCGACGACGAGCCCAACATACTGCGCGCCTTGTCGCGCTTGCTGCGCCGCGACGGCTATCGCATACTAACGGCCAACTCGCCCGACCATGCGTTCGCCTTGCTGGCGGAAAATGACGTTCAGGTCGTTGTGTCCGACCAGCGCATGCCCGAAATGACCGGCACCGAATTTTTCAGCCGGGTCAAGGAAATTTATCCCGATACGGTTCGCCTGATTCTTTCGGGTTATACCGATCTGAAATCGGTGACCGATGCCATCAATCGCGGCTCGATCTACCGCTTTCTTACTAAACCCTGGGACGATGAAGCGCTGCGGCGCGAAGTGGCTGCTGCATTCAAAACCTACGGTGCCCAGAAACCCTCCGAGAACACGTAGTTTTCCGTGTGACCGGCGGATCTCACTGTCCCTTTCTCTGCAAGATGTTCTGATCCACACTGTCGGCTGGCGTCCAGTATCGAGGGTGCGATGTCGCTTGCCGTTATTTCCAGTGTGGCTCTGCAGGGTCTGGCGTCGATTGCCGTGCGGGTCGAAGTGCATTTGTCCACCGGCCTGCCGGCATTCAGCGTGGTTGGATCGGCCGATGCCCGGGTCAAGGAAAGCCGTGAACGTGTGCGCTCGGCCATTGCCTGCAGCGGGTTCAACTTTCCCTCAGGGCGCGTGACCGTCAATCTT
>JBFWLP010000023.1:0-37104 GCA_050252075.1 Burkholderiaceae bacterium
TCACGCAGAGCGTACGGGTTCAGGAACTTTGAGAATTACCGCATGCGGGTCTTAGCCCAGTGCGGTTGGAACGGTGTGATTAACCGTGTCTAGTGAATGTGCCGTCCCCCGATAATGGGGTAGAGCCATAAAAGCCACCAAAATTGGTGGCTCTGTCTTGCTGTAAGTGCTTGAAATTCTTGGCGGACAGGGTGGGATTCGAACCCACGATACGCCTAAACGTATACCGGATTTCGAGTCCGGCGCATTCGACCTCTCTGCCACCTGTCCTGATGCTGCGAGGTTAGCCGGTAATTCTAGCATAAATTTTTTCGGCCCGCCGTTATTCCAGGCAGTTACACTTGAAGGCCGGATGTCCTGTTTGACGGTATCTCCTCCAATTCACAAGGGAATATTATGCTGAAAGGTAAAAATGCGGTTGTAACCGGTTCAACCAGTGGTATTGGTCTGGCCATGGCGCGTCAGTTTGCCGCCAGTGGTGCGAATGTGGTGCTGAACGGTTTTGGCGACGCCGATGCCATTGAGAAAACCCGGGCGGGTATCGAAACCGAATACGGTGTGAAAGCGGTTTATATCAACGCCGACCTGATGGATGCGCAGGCCACCCGCCGGTTCATCGACGATGCGGTTCAGGCGCTGGGCGGTGTGCACATTCTGGTGAACAATGCCGGTATTCAGCACACGGATCGTGTCGAGGATTTTCCCGTCGAGCGTTGGGACGCCGTTATTGCGCTGAATCTGTCGGCGGTCTTTCACGGCTCGGCGGCGGCGCTGCCGTACATGCAGAAACAAGGCTGGGGGCGCATTATCAATATTGCGTCGGCGCACGGCCTGGTCGGTTCGCCGTTCAAGTCGGCCTATGTGGCTGCCAAGCACGGTGTCGTGGGGCTAACGAAGGTAACGGCCCTGGAAAACGCGGGCAGTGGCATTACGGTCAATGCGATTTGTCCGGGTTGGGTGCGTACGGCGCTGGTGGAAAAGCAAATTGAAGCGCTGGCGCAAAAGCAGGGGCTCAGCATCGACGACGCGGCCCGCGAGCTGTTGGCCGAGAAACAGCCGTCCTTGCAGTTCGTAACGCCCGAGCAGCTGGCCGGCGCGGCGGTATTTCTGGCGTCAGAAGCGGCGGCGCAAATGACCGGCACTACCTTGTCGCTGGATGGCGGCTGGACCGCGCGCTAACACGGGAAAGGGTGATATCTATGCTGTTGTTGCTTTCTCCGGCCAAGAAGCTGGATTACGACACGCCGGTGCGTACCGGGCTTCATACGCAGCCATTGTTTGTGAGCCAGGCGTCGGAACTGATTGCCATTCTGAAAAAAAGAACGGTAGAGCAGGTGGCGGAGCTCATGAAACTGAGCGATGCATTGGCGACGCTGAATGTTGACCGTTATGCGCAGTGGGAGCCCACGTTCGACCTGGACCATGCGCGTCAGGCACTGCTGGCGTTCAACGGCGATGTCTACGAAGGCCTGGATGCCCCCGGCTTGCCCGACAAGCAGTTAACCTGGGCGCAAGAGCATGTGGTTATATTGAGCGGCCTTTATGGCGCTTTGCGGCCGCTCGATTTAATGCGGCCGTATCGTCTGGAAATGGGAACGCGTCTTGAAAATCCCCATGGCAAAACACTGTATGCCTTCTGGGGCAGCCAGATTGCCCGTTATCTGAACGAGCGACTCGATGACGAAAAAGGCGGGGGCGACAAGCGGGTTGTCCTGAATCTGGCCTCGGAAGAGTATTTCAAGGTGGTTGATCTGAAAACCTTGAAGGCAAGGGTAGTGCAGTGTGTTTTCCAGGACTATAAAAATGGTCAATGGAAGGTCATCAGTTTCCATGCCAAGCGTGCGCGCGGCCTGATGGCGCGCTACATCATCCAGAATGGTATTCGCAAGGTTGCCGATCTGGCGGGTTTCGACAGCGAGGGCTATGCCTATGCGCCCGAGGCGTCGTCTGATGACCAGTGGGTGTTTCGCCGGGCGGCCTAGTCAGGCACATGCGGGCTACGCCGGTACTGCGGGTGTCATACGGATGCGGTGACGCGGTTCGTTGCCACCGCCGCGGTTTCCGGCGGAGCCAGCCCTCGCATTTCCTGCCGTATGAGCGTAGCGGCTTTCACCATCTGGCGTATGGGGTAGGCCAAAGCAGCCAGCTCTCCGTCGGTTTCTATCGATACCGGGGCGTCGGCGTTGCGGTCGTCCAGCGCCGCTTCAACGGCGTTCAACGACCCCTGGATGCCATCGGGCACACGGGGCAGGGCCGCCAGCAACGGAATGGCCGATGTGGTTTGAGACGCCAGGGCATGGTTCTGGATCAGCAGGTTGTTCAGTGCGGCGACATTTCTCTGGTGCCTGGCCGGCTCGTCCATCATGCGATAGAAAGCCGCCGCAAAGTTGCTGAACGCGATATGCATGTTTTTACGGGCCACACGCCAGTTCAGTTCGGCGTCGTGCTGCTCGGCGTCAAGGCGGGCGATCGCCTGGTCGTCCGGCCAGTGCTTGTCGGGCGGCCCACCCGCTTGTAACGTGGTAAGCAACTGTGTTTTCTGGCGGGTCAGGTTGGCGTATCGCAAGCCAGTGCGCAGCAGCTCTTTGTTCGCCCGGCGTGTGGCATCGGCCAGCGAGTTCATGAAGCTGTTTTCCCACCACGGCAAAATATAACTGGCCAGTAACGCCAGCGCACATCCGACCAGCGTGTCGATCAGCCGTTCACCAACGACAAACGTGTTTTCGGGCGCCATGAAATGAAAGGCCAGCAGCACAAACAGCGTGTTGAAAATAGCGGCCAGCATGTAGTTCACCTGAGTCAGGCTGTAGGCCAGTACCGACGACACTACCAGCACACCCAGATACACCGAATGGTTGCTGGTGGCGTTGAACAGGGCAAGGGCAATGCCGCAACCCACCAGCGTGCCCAGCAAGCGCCAGCCGTTACGCTGGCGCGTTACTGCGAACCCGGGTTTCATGACAACGATAATGGTCAGAATGACCCAGTACGTGTGCGCCGCCAGTCCTGGGGCTACCTTTTCCAGCACCGAGGTATGGGTGAGCACGGCCGTTAAGGTAATGGCCAGCCAGATGGCAATGGCGACCCGAATGGCATAACGGCAATGGGATGAGTCCAGGCGAAGGTTGCTGGTCAGCATGCCGAACCGCCATTTCTGCCGTGACAGAAAGCGGTCGAGCGATTTTTCCAGGCGCTGGTCCACCAGTGCCGGATCGGGCGAATGGCCGGCATGATCACCAATGCGGTCGACTAGCCGGGTGGCGTTGCGAAGCCGCCGCAGTACCTGAACCAGCAGCGCGTAGATTTCGGGTTCGGTGTCGTCAAGGCCCGACTGCCGGTACTTTTCAAGCTCGTATTCAATAGCCCGCAATTCGGCCTTTACGCTGTTGCGCTCTTGTACACGACGTTTTCGTGCCACATTGAGTGCGATACGCGAAAGGTTCATAGCCAGCTTGCGCAGGGCGTCGCGCGAAAAAATAAGAAAATCGCTGTCCGGAAGCCGGCGCCGCAGTGTGGCGTAATCGGTATGTGTAGCGACCAGGCTGTCGAGTAATGCCACCATGTCGATGAACAGGTTCAGCGAGGCTGCTCGCAGGACATCGTTGCGACCTTGTCCCCGAGGCAGCTCGCGCAGCACGGTGTCGCGGGCATCCTGGTGCGCGTCGGTCATGGCCGACTGCGTGCGGATCAATGCCCGGTAACTGGCATCGAGATCTTCGTTAATGTCATAAAACCGCGATCGGGCCAGCATGTAGTCGGCCGTGGCAAACAGCGCCACCGATAAGGTTTGCTGCTCTTCCCGGTGCCAGAAGGCGCGGTGCGCCAGGTAGCTGAATGCGAAATACCATGCCCCGCCCAGCAGGGAATAGCCCGTGTGCACCAGAACCTCGTGCGGCTGTAACGGGGTGCGCATGGTCAGAGTCATTACCAGCATGCAGGCAAACCCCAGCAAGCCGCCTTGCTTGCCGAATACGGTGAGCATGGCGAACACAAAGCTTAGCAGTGGCACGAGCAGCCACGTCAGTAACGCGTGCGATGACGCCAGCCCGGTGATGGCAACGGTGACGGATCCCAGCAATACGGCGGCAAACATCCCGTTGGTGCCGTAGCGCCGGGGCCCGCCCGGCTGGTCAATGATGGCGACACAGGCCGCGCCGAATGCCGCCACGATACCGGCATCGTAGTTTCCGAAAACACCGATGAACAGCAGCGGCAGGGTAAGAACGCCGACCGCCTGTCGTACGCCGCTGAAAAAATACTGGCTGAAGAAAAACTGCTCAAGTTTCGGAAGGCTGGGGGTCATGCACAAGTTTCCTGGCGGAGCGAAGACCGGGGTGTAAAGCAGTGGCAAGTATAGAAGCAAAGCGTTGGTTTCGGCAGCGGATTGACTTTATAGAACGATCGTTCTACGATGAGTTCCTGTGCCGACAGGAGGAACAACATGGCAAACGAGCAGTGTTTGAATGGCAAGGTCGCGCTGGTAACGGGCGCGGCCGGGGCTTTGGGGGAAAATTTCGCGCATACGCTGGGGCGGGCCGGGGCAAAGGTGGTGGTGGCAGGGCGGCGCCTGGCACCTTTGCGGCAGGTCGCTTCTGCACTGCGCGATCAGGGTGTGCAGGCATTGGCGGTTTCCATGGATGTCACCGATGAGTCCAGCGTGGCGGCGGCGTTTGATCAGGTCGAGCGCGAGTTTGGCCGCGTAAATGTGGTGGTCAACAATGCCGGTATCGCCGTCAACAAGCCTGCCATTAAAACGTCGCTGCAGGAATGGTCCAGCGTGGTCGATACCAATCTGAAAGGGTGCTGGGTGGTGTGTTCCCAGGCGGCCCGTCGCTTGGTGGCCGCCGGCGAGCCCGGTTCCATTATCAATATTTCCTCTATCTTGGGTTATCGGGTGGCCGGGGCCGTTATTGGCTACACCACTGCCAAGGCCGGCCTGGAGCAAATGACCAAAGCCCTGGCCCTGGAGTGGGCGCGTTACGGTATTCGCGTCAATGCCATTGCACCGGGCTACATTGAAACAGAGCTGAATCGTGACTTTTTCCACAGCGACGCGGGTCAGGCCATGATCAACCGCATACCGCAGCGGCGCCTGGGGCAGCCGCACCACCTGGACGGCGCATTGCTGCTGCTTGCGTCGGATGCCTCTGAATACATGACGGGCAGCTCCATCGTTATCGACGGCGGCCACCTGCAATCCACTCTTTAAACGTACAAGGATTCTTATTATGGACTTCACCCTTTCGCCCAAAGTTGACGATTTGCGCCAGCGCGTCAAAGCCTTTGTCGACAGCGAATTAATTCCCCTGGAAGACAACCCCGCCAATTACGACGAGCACGAGAATATTGCGCCGTCGGTGCTCAAGGCCATGCGTGCGCGGGCCAAGGCGCAAGGGTTGTGGTGTTTGCAAATGCCACAGGCGTTGGGCGGGCAGGGGCTGAGCATGGCGGAAATGGCGCCGTGCTACGAGGAAATGAACCGGTCTATTTTCGGACCGGTGGTATTCAATTCGGCGGCTCCCGACGACGGCAACATGATGGTGCTGAACAAAGTGGCCACGCCGGAACAAAAAGAGCGCTGGCTGATGCCCATTGTGCGGGGTGATATCCAGTCGTCGTTTGTCATGACCGAACCGGCGCCCGGCGCTGGGTCGGATCCGTCCATGATGCTGACCACCGCTGAAAAAGACGGTAATGACTGGGTCATCAACGGTCACAAGCACTTCATTACCGGGGCGGGTGCGTCAACGCATTTCATTCTTATTGCGCGCACGTCGAACGACGCGCGTAAAGGTTTGTCGGCCTTTCTGTTTCACAAAGACACCCCGGGTTGGAACATTGTTCGCCGTATTCCCATCATGGGTCCCGAAGAGCATGGTGGTCACTGCGAGCTGCGTTTCACCAACATGCGTATCCCCGACGAGAACCGCCTGATGAATGTGGGTGACGGCCTGAAACTGACGCAAATCCGCCTGGGCCCGGCACGCCTCACGCATTGCATGCGCTGGCTGGGGCTGTCCAAGCGTGCCATGGAGATCGCGTCCGATTACGTCACCCACCGTGAGTCGTTCGGTTCCACCCTGGCCGAGCGTGAAGGGGTGCAGTGGCTGCTGGGCGAGGCCGCCATGCAAATCCAGATCAGCCGGCTGCTGACCATGCATGCTGCCTGGAAGCTTGATCAGGGCGATTTCGCACGTAAAGAAGTGTCCATGGCCAAGGTTGCCGTGGCAGACACCCTGCACAAGGCGGTGGATACGGCCATTCAGCTGTGTGGCGCGCGCGGCTATTCCAAAGATACCCGGCTTGAGTGGATGTATCGCTATGCGCGTCAGGCCCGCCTGGTCGACGGTGCTTCCGAGGTTCACAAAATGGTGCTTTCCAAGAATCTCCTGGCGGAAGGCACCGATTTCTGGCGTTGGGGCTGACACGGTATGAAGGATACACAGGCGATCAGCCAGGCGCTGGCTGAGTACATCAGGCGGCAGTCGGGTGCGGATCAGGTAACCGTACTGGAGTTTTCCAGGCTCTCGGGGGGGGCAATTCAAAGCAATTACGCACTCACCGTAGAGTGTCGCGGCGGGTCGCTGGCAGGCACGCATGCGTTGGTGGTGCGCAGCGACTCGCCGTCCCAGGTAAGTGTCAGCCTTAGCCGGGCCCAGGAGTTTGCGGTCTTGTGTGCCGCTTTCCAGGCCGGAGTCACCGTGCCTCGCCCCTATTGGCTGTGTGAAGACGCCTCGTTAATCGGTGTGCCGTTCTGCATAATGGCGCGTGTATCCGGAAGTGCGAATGGCCGCACCCTGGTGCGCGGCGGGGTTTCGCCGTTGCAGGCGCAGGCGCTGACCGCCCAGCTGGGTACGGAACTGGCGCGGCTGCACACGATACAGCCGCCGAATGCCGGTCTGTCATTTCTGCCGGTTCCGCACCTGCCGCCTGCCAAGGCCAGGGTAGAGCAGTACCGGCAGGCGCTCGACCAGATTCCGGAGCCGCATCCCGTAATGGAATATGCGTTGAACTGGCTGCACGACAATGCGCCCGCATCGGCAACTACTGTGCTGTGTCATTGCGATTTTCGTACCGGGAACTATATGGTGGATCAGGGCAGGCTGACCGGCGTGCTGGACTGGGAGTTCGCCACCTGGAGCGACCCTTACGAAGACCTGGGCTGGTTGTGTTCACGTAGCTGGCGTTTCGGTGCTTTCGACAAGCCGGTCGGCGGCATCGGCCGGAAGGCCGATCTGTTCCGCGCGTACGAGCAGGCCGGCGGATTCCGGGTTGACCCCCGGACAGTCAGCTACTGGGAGGTCATGGCGTTGGTGCGCTGGGCTATCATTGCCTTGCAACAGGCGCAGCGCCATTTGTCGGGGCAAGAGCCGTCGCTGGAACTGGCCCTTACGGGCCGTATGCTGCCCGAAATGGAATACGACATGCTCAATCAGATCAACGCCATTGCCAAGGAATGCTATGAATAATCGCCCTGCCGGAAGTGAATTGCTGACCATTGCGCGGCGCACTCTGCTCGACGATCTGTTGCCGGCGCTGCCGAAAGACCAGCATTATTCCGCGCTCATGGTGGCGAATGCCATGGCGATTGCCCTGCGTGAATTGCAGGCGGCAGAGCAGCAGCCCACGGGCGTGCCGGCCGAGTTGCAGCGTTTTCTGGACGATATCGGCGCGCCGGACAGTGCGTCGTCGCAAGACGGTGAACAGGTGCTTGCCCGTTTCATTCGTGAACGGCGCATTGCCCAGGAACACATGCCGCGCCTGCACGAGCTTTTGCTTTCCGTTACGCAGGGGAAGCTGGCGCTGTCAAATCCGAAATACCTGTCCGCGTCGTAAAAGGTGGCTTATGACTTCTATGTATGAACAAGGGCTGGACAAACGCTCCGCCAATTACTCCAGCCTTTCTCCCGTTGGCTTTCTCAAGCGCTCCGCAGGTATTTTCCCCGACAAGATCGCCGTGATCGACGACGACATACAGCTGACCTACCAGCAGTTCTATCAGCGCGCGTGCGCCATGGCATCCAGTTTGCATGAACTGGGTATCGGGGTGGGGGATACCGTTGCGGTGCTGGCCTACAACACACGCGAACTGCTGGAAAGCCATTATTCGGTACCCATGCTCGGCGCCGTGCTCAACGCCTTGAATACCCGTCTCGATGCCGGCACCTTGCGTTTCATTCTGGAGCATGGTGAAGCCCGGGTGCTTATGTACGACACCGAGTTCGAGGGTTTGGTCAGGCAGGTGGTGGCCGGGCTGGACACCCCGCCCGTGCTGGTTGCCATTGCTCGTCAGGCGGGCCCGTCCGACGGCCTGGCCGGCTTGCACTACGAGGCGCTTGTTCAGTCGGGCGACCCTTTTTATCGCTGGCGCAAGCCGGTCGACGAATGGGACGCCATTGCACTGAATTACACCTCGGGTACCACCGGTAATCCCAAAGGCGTTGTGTATCATCACCGGGGGGCCTATCTGGCGGCGCTCAGCAATGCCATGGCGTTCAACATGACGGCTAGCACCGTATATTTATGGACGTTGCCCATGTTTCACTGCAACGGCTGGGCCTATACCTGGGCCATCACCGCTATCGGCGGCACGCACGTTTGCCTGAAGCGCGTCGATCCCGATGCCATCCTGGCCCGTATCCAGCAATGCAACGTCACCCACATGTGCGGCGCACCCATTGTGCTCAATCGCGTCATCCACGATTTTCATGCGAGCGGAACCACGCTTTCCACGCCTGTGCAGTTTGCATTGGGCGGCGCAGCTCCCCCTAATGCGGTGATCAGCAAGGCGAGGCAGGTGGGTTTCCAGATTACCCATTTGTACGGGCTGACCGAATCCTTCGGCCCTTCGTCATTGTGCGTGTGGCAAGACAGCTGGGACGGTTTGCCGCTGGATGATCTGGCGGCAAAAATGGCCCGTCAGGGGGTGGGTACGCTGGCTATTGACGACCTGGCGGTGGTGCGAACCGACGACGGCACGGCGGTTCCGGCCGACGGCGCCACGCTGGGTGAGCTGGTTATGCGGGGCAACGGCCTGATGAAAGGCTATCTGAAAAACCAGGCCGCCACCGATTCCGCTTTTGCGCAGGGGTGGTTTCACACCGGTGACTTGGCGGTCATGCACCCCGATGGCTATGTGGAAATCAAGGATCGCGCCAAAGACATCATTATTTCAGGTGGCGAAAACATTTCCAGCAAGGAAATCGAAGACGTTCTTTATCAGCACCCCTCGGTGCTGGAAGCGGCGGTGGTTGCCATGCCCGACGAAACCTGGGGGGAAACGCCGTGCGCCTTCATTACACTGAAAGAGCACGCCGAGCCTATCGGGGAAGACGCCGTCATTGCCTATTGCAAGGCCAACATGGCGTCGTTCAAGGCGCCGCGCAAAGTACTGTTCGGCGAGCTGCCCAAAACCTCAACCGGAAAAATACAAAAAAATGTGTTGCGCGACCAACTGGTGCCCAAGGCAGCCGGCCACTAAGAACCCAACCCGACGGACGCTGGTGTGATTGCAGATTTTGAATCCTTCAAGGCGGAGCTGAGTTTATCCAAGGTTGAAATATGCCGGGAGCTCTATCGGCAAAATCGGGCCATGATACGCATCAAGAACGAAGAGGTGGCTGTTGGCAACCTGGTGCGTCTGATCGACTCAACCTTGCGCCTGACGCATCAGAAAGGCTTCGAAGCCATGTCGCTGCGCGACCTGTGCGCCGACTCCGGTTTCAGTATCGGGGGTTTGTATGCCTATATCAGGAACAAGCAGGACCTGGTGTCACTGATTCAGGGGCACGGCTTCATGCTCACCCGCCGAACCATTTTGGCTTATACGCAATCGCTCGACGACCCGCGCGACAAGCTGGCGGCGGCGATCAAGGCGCATGTCTACCTGAGCGAATTGATGCAGCCCTGGTTCTACTTTTCATTCATGGCGGCCAAAAGCCTGCCCGACAGTGAAAAGAAAGCGGCCATTGCCATGGAGCGCGAGGTTGAGGACATGCTGTACGACATTCTGTCCCAGGGCGTGGTCTTGGGGGTGTTTTCAACCGTCAATGCGCGCCTTCTGGCGTCGTTGTGCAAAGCCATGATGCAAGACTGGTATCTCAAACGGGCCAAGTACGCCCGGCAAAAAACCAGCGCCACCGACTATGCCCAATTCATCGTATCGGTTCTGAATGCCTATCTGCTGGGCAAGCCCGGCGAGCCCGGCGCCGGCAAACCCGCCGATTTGCCTAGCGCGTAAGAAAAGGCTACATTATTACGTTGATCCGTTCTGCATCCTGAACGCGTCATTCTAGGCTCTGGTGTCCGGGCTATCCGCCCGGTTTTTTGCGCCTGCTGTGTAGTGCTGCTGTTGGCCGCGCCAAAAGCGTGTGTTGCCAAGGCTTCCGTTTCTACCTCTAGTGCTCATTGTGAGCGCGCGTACTGTTGTTCGGCGAATCTGCGTCAAGCCGGCAAGGTGGCTGGGTGGCATGGCTCCGTGAGCCATAAAGCGCCAGTTGTGTTGCCGGGAATGATCAGGGTTCTGGTTTTAAAGACCAGCCGGGGGGCAGTGCTGGTTACGAAAGGAAATATATTATGGAACTCAATGGCGCCGATATCGTCGTGCGCTGCCTTGCCGAAGAAGGTGTTGATCACGTCTTTGGTTACCCCGGCGGCGCTGTGCTGTACATCTACGACGCAATTTACAAGCAAGACAACTTCAAACACATACTTGTTCGTCACGAGCAGGCGGCTGTTCACGCGGCTGACGCCTATTCCCGCTCATCGAACAAAATAGGGGTGGCGCTGGTCACCAGCGGGCCCGGTCTTACCAATGCCGTTACAGGCATTGCCACGGCCTACATGGACTCCATTCCCATGGTGATCATCAGTGGCCAGGTACCTACGCATGCCATCGGCGAAGATGCCTTCCAGGAATGCGATACGGTGGGTATTACGCGCCCCTGCGTGAAGCACAATTTCCTGGTGCGTGACATCAAGGATCTGGCCGAAACCATGCGCCGTGCCTTCTATATCGCCAAAACAGGCCGTCCAGGCCCCGTGCTGGTCGATATTCCCAAAGACATCACCATCGCCACGTGCAAATACACGGCCAAGCGTGGCGAGGTCAAAATGCGCTCCTACGCTCCCGTGAACAAGGGGCACCAGGGGCAGATCAAAAAAGCGGTGCAAATGCTGCTTTCAGCCGAGCGGCCCATGATCTACGCGGGCGGTGGTGTGGTGCTGGCCGATGCGGCCGACTATTTGCGCCAGCTCGTCGATATTACCGGCGCGCCGTGTACCACGACCCTGATGGGTTTGGGTGCGTTTCCGGCCTCCGACGACAAATTCGTCGGTATGCCCGGCATGCACGGCACCTACGAAGCCAATATGGCCATGCAACATTGCGATGTGCTCATCGCCGTAGGAGCGCGCTTCGACGACCGCGTGATCGGCAATCCCCGGCATTTCGCCCAGAACGCCCGCAAGATCGTGCACATCGACATCGATCCCTCGTCCATTTCCAAGCGTGTGCGTGTCGACGTGCCCATCGTGGGCAACGTGAAAGACGTGCTCGAAGAAATGAATACCATGTACCAGCAGGCCAGCGTGGAAACGTCGCCCAACAAGGCGGCACTGGCCAACTGGTGGCAGCAGATCAACACCTGGCGCGGCAAGGATTGCCTGGGTTACGAGCGCTCCGATACATTGATCAAACCCCAGTTCGTGGTTGAAAAGCTGTGGGAAGTGACCGGAGGCAACGCCTTTGTCACGTCCGACGTGGGCCAGCACCAGATGTGGGCGGCTCAATACTATCGCTTCAACCATCCCCGGCGCTGGATCAATTCCGGCGGTCTGGGCACCATGGGCGTCGGCCTGCCTTACGCCATGGGGGTGCAAATGGCGAACCCCGATGCCGATATCGCGGTCATCACCGGCGAGGGTTCGATCCAGATGAACATCCAGGAACTGTCCACCTGCAGCCAGTACCGGTTAACGCCCAAAATCCTGTGCCTGAACAACCGCTATCTGGGCATGGTGCGCCAGTGGCAGCAGATCGATTACGGTTCCCGTTACTCCGAGTCGTACATTGATGCTCTGCCCGATTTCGTGAAGCTGGTCGAAAGCTACGGCCACGTGGGCATGCGTATCGACAAGCCGGCCGATGTCGAGCCCGCCATCCGCGAAGCGTTTGGCAAGCACAAAGACCGCCTGGTGTTTCTTGACTTCATTACCGACCAGACGGAAAACGTGTGGCCGATGGTGAAAGCGGGCAAAGGCCTGACCGAAATGCTGCTGGGTTCGGAAGAGCTATAAGGAGAAAAATATGAAACACGTTATTTCTATCCTGCTCGAAAATGAACCCGGTGCGCTGTCCCGCGTGGTCGGGCTTTTCTCGGCTCGTGGCTACAACATAGAAACCCTTACCGTCGCCCCTACGGAAGATCCCACCTTGTCGCGCATGACAATCGTGACCAAAGGATCCGACGAGGTGATCGAACAAATTACCAAGCATCTGAATCGCCTGATCGATGTGGTGAAGGTGGTCGACCTTTCCGAGGGTGCGCACATTGAGCGTGAGCTCATGATGATCAAAGTGCGTGCCGTTGGCAAAGAGCGCGACGAAATGAAACGCATGGCCGACATCTTCCGCGGTCGCATCATCGACGTAACCGACAAGGTTTACACCATCGAACTGACCGGCAACCAGGAAAAGATCGAAGCCTTCATCGGAGCGCTTGATCGCAGCGCCATTCTTGAAACCGTCCGTACGGGTGTTTCAGGGATCGGCCGTGGCGAGCGCGTCCTGAAACTTTAAGCAGTGCCATCCGGCCAGTGGCATTGTGCCGGTATTTAATTGAATTGGAGCTTTTTTAACATGAACGTTTTTTACGACAAAGATTGTGATCTTTCCCTGATTAAAGGCAAAACCGTTGCCATCATCGGCTACGGCTCGCAAGGCCATGCCCACGCGCTGAACCTGCACGAGTCGGGCGTGAAAGTGGTGGTTGGCCTGCGCAAGGGCGGTGCCTCGTGGAACAAGGCGGCCAATGCCGGCTTGCAGGTGAAAGAAGTGGCCGAGGCCGTCAAAGGTGCCGATCTGGTCATGATGCTGTTGCCCGACGAGAACATCGCCCAGGTGTACCGTTCCGAAGTTGCCGCCAATATCCAGGCAGGAGCCGCCCTGGCATTTGCCCACGGCTTCAATGTGCATTACGGCCAGGTTCAGCCGCGCGCTGACATCGACGTCATCATGATTGCCCCGAAAGCGCCCGGCCATACGGTTCGCGGCACCTATTCCCAGGGTGGCGGTGTTCCGGCGCTGATCGCCGTGCACCAGGACAATTCCGGTGCCGCCCGCGACATCGCCTTGTCGTACGCCTGCGCCATCGGCAGCGGCCGTGCCGGCATCATCGAAACCAACTTCCGCGAAGAAACCGAAACCGATTTGTTCGGTGAGCAGGCCGTGCTGTGCGGCGGTACCGTCGAACTGATCAAGGCTGGTTTCGAAACGCTGGTCGAAGCCGGCTACGCTCCCGAAATGGCCTATTTCGAGTGCTTGCACGAATTGAAACTGATCGTCGACCTTATTTACGAAGGCGGCATCGCCAACATGAATTACTCCATTTCGAACAACGCCGAGTACGGCGAGTACGAAACCGGTCCGAAGATTGTTACCGATGCTACCCGTGAAGCCATGCGCCAGTGCCTGAAAGATATCCAGGAAGGCGTATATGCCAAGAACTTCATTCTGGAAAATGCGGCCGGTGCTCCCACGCTCATTTCCCGTCGTCGCCTGAACGCCGAGTCGGAAATCGAGCAAGTGGGCGGCAAGCTGCGCGCCATGATGCCCTGGATCGCGGCCAACAAGCTGGTTGATCAAAGCAAGAACTAAGCGTTTCGCGCGTTACGACCTCCCGCGTGCTTGCCTTGCCGCCCGGTGCGGCGGGGCAAGCGCCCAGAACACCCCAAAACCTGTGCGGTATCCGGTTCTTGGGGTGTTTCTTTTTTCTGAAGGCCGCGATCCCGAGCTATTCGGGTTAGACAGCATGCCTCACAGCGCATCTGCGGCGCGGATTTCGGTTATTCTTCCTCCTACTATGAATAAACCGTCCTATCCTCATCCTGTTATCGCCCGCGAGGGCTGGCCTTTTCTTGCGGGCATCGTGGCTGTTTCCCTGCTGGTCACCCTGTGGTCCGGCTGGGCGTCGCTGCCGTTCTGGCTGCTGTCCCTGTTTGTATTGCAGTTTTTCCGTGATCCGGGCCGCGTCGCCCCCGATGGCGAACGTATCGTGTTGTCGCCCGCCGACGGCAGGATCGTCGCCGTGGAAGAGGTCGAAGACACCTATGCCCAGCGCCGTGCCCTGAAAATCAGCGTGTTCATGAACGTCTTCAATGTGCACTCCAACCGGGCGCCGGTCAAGGGCGTTGTTGACAAGATCACCTATTTTCCAGGCAAGTTTCTGAATGCCGCCCTCGACAAGGCGTCACTCGAAAACGAACGCAATGCCATGGTCATTACCACGCTCGACGGTCATACCGTTACCGCCGTGCAGGTCGCCGGCCTGGTGGCCAAGCGCATTCTTTGCTATGTGAAGCAGGGCGATACGCTGTATGCGGGCCAGCGCTACGGTTTCATTCGTTTTGGTTCGCGTGTCGATGTCTACCTTCCTGTAACGTCGCGGGTGCGTGTTGCGCTGGGCGACAAAGTGCAGGCCACCAGTACGGTGCTGGCCGAGCTGCCGTTGCCCGACGCCCAGGTTGAGCCGCAAGCCGATCACGCCCCCTCTGAAGCAGCCTTGCAGGGTGCAGTTTCCCAGGAAAACAGCTAACGCCTATGCCCACATTCTCCTCCGACGAAACGCGTCGGCGCCGCAGTATCTACCTGTTGCCCAACGCCTTTACCACTGCCAACCTGTTTGCAGGGTTTTATGCGGTTGTACAGGCCATGAACAATCAGTTCGAAATGGCCGCCATTGCCATTTTCCTTGCACTGGTGTTCGACGGCATGGATGGCCGTGTGGCGCGTCTTACCAACACCCAGTCGGCCTTTGGCGAGCAGTACGATTCGCTGTCCGACATGACGTCTTTCGGTGTGGCGCCGGCGCTTGTCATGTACGAGTGGGCCCTGCATGATCTGGGGCGTTGGGGCTGGCTGGCGGCGTTTATTTATGTGGTCGGTGCGGCCCTGCGCCTGGCGCGCTTCAATACCAACATCGGCGTTGTCGACAAGCGCTTTTTCCAGGGCTTGCCCAGCCCCGCGGCGGCGGCACTGGTGGCGGGGTTTGTATGGCTCGTTGTCGATAACCGCCTGAGCATCGATCCGGAAATCATTGCCTGGGTGGCTTTCGGCTTCACGGTATATTCGGGCGTGGCCATGGTCACCAATGCGCCGTTCTACAGCGGTAAAACGTTCGCGCTGGGGCGTAGTGTGCCGTTCTGGGTCATTCTGGTGCTGGTGGGGGTGTTCGTGTTTGTGTCATCCGATCCCCCGATCGTTCTGTTTGGCCTGTTTGTGGTTTACGGCTTGTCCGGCTGGGTGGTCATGGCATTTCGCTGGCGCAAGGCGCGCCAGCTGGCTCGCTTGCGCCATGAGCCCGACTCTGCCAGAAACGACGGTTCGCCCGACGCCGGTCCATAAGGGGCCGCGCACGCGGGCGGCCGCTCGGGGTGGCTCTTAGGTGTGGCTGTTGGTGTGGCCTGTTTAGTCAAACCACCAGCCGTCGCGGGTATACAGCGGGTCGGGCCCGGGGTGGAACCGGGTAACATGCGTGCCGTCGGTGCCAAAATACACGTACATCAGCGAATTCCAGGCGCCGCTTTCCCGGTAGCGGTAGCTCCATACGGTTTGCGTCAGCGACGGCAGGCCCACCGTTTCAATTTTAGCCGGCGGCCCGAATGCGCAGCGCACATCGTCGGGCGTCCAGCGACCCGAGCCCAGTTTCGCAAACTGGCTGTCTTGCAGCAGCAGTTCAATTTTCACAGGGTTGCCATTGGCGTCCAGATCGCTTCCCCAGGCGTATTGCCCCATGGGCTGTTGCGTCCAGATCACCCGTTGGGTGCCGTTGGGAAGCGTGCACTGAAAATCGGGCTTGCCGTACTGTTTTTCAATAGTCGCCAGCGGCGTGCCGGCGGGAAGGGTGGCCATGTTTCCGCCGCAGGCGGCAAGCAAGGCAAGCCCCGTGGTGGCGACGAACTGGCGAACGGGGCGGCCAAGCCGCCGGCCCGCCCGTTGTAACGGTAACAAGAGTGCTGTATTCATAAGTGCAGTGGGCAGCCGACTGCCCGAGGGTGGACTTTCCGCTATAATACGCCGTTATCTGTTTTTTAATCACGTCAAGGCGCCTCAGCCCTGACGCTTGTTCTCGAGGCTAAAAATGTCTGTAGCAAATATCAGTAAATCTGAAATCGTTTCCCAGTTTCAACGCGCCCAGGGCGATACCGGTTCGCCCGAAGTGCAGGTGGCTTTGCTGACCGCCCGCATCAACGAACTTACCGAGCACTTTAAAGCCCACAAGAAAGATCACCATTCGCGTCGCGGTTTGTTGCGCATGGTCAGCCGCCGTCGCAAGCTGCTCGACTACCTGAAAGGTCGCAGCCCCGACTCCTACCGTGCGCTTATTGAAAAGCTCGGTCTGCGTAAGTAATGTCCGGGGCTGGTTCCCCGTGATACAACCGTGCATGCAGCGATTCAACGCGCCGTGTGCACGGTTTTTTTATTGTAAGGATACTGTTAATGTTCAATAAAGTAACGAAATCGTTCCAGTACGGCCAGCACGCAGTCGTGCTGGAAACGGGTGAAATTGCCCGACAGGCAACGGGTGCAGTGGTTGTCTCTGTTGATGATACGGTCGTATTGGCGACTGTGGTGGCACAAAAAACGGCAAAACCCGGCCAGGATTTTTTCCCCCTTACCGTTGACTACGTCGAAAAAACCTATGCCGCTGGTCGTATTCCCGGCGGCTTTTTTAAACGCGAAGGCAAGCCTTCCGAAAAAGAAACACTGACATCGCGTCTTATTGATCGCCCGTTACGGCCGCTCTTCCCCGAAGGCTTCTACAACGACGTGCAGGTCATTATTCACACGTTGTCGGTCAACCCCGAAGTTGATCCCGATATCCCCGCCATGATCGGCGCCTCGGCCGCATTGGCCATTTCAGGCATTCCGTTCAACGGGCCCATCGGCGCCTGCCGTGTGGGCTACATCGACGGCAGCTATGTGCTCAACCCCAGCAGCAGCCAGCTGAAAACATCCCAAATGGATCTCGTGGTCGCGGGAACGGAAGCGGCTGTACTGATGGTTGAATCCGAAGCCCACCAGCTTACCGAAGAGGTCATGCTGGGTGGCGTGGTGTATGGCCACGAGCAAATGCAGGCGGCCATCAATGCCATTCACGATCTGGTGGCTGAGGCCGGCAAACCCGAGTGGGACTGGCAACCGGCTACCCGTAACGAAGCGCTGGTGCGGGCCGTTACAGCGGCCGCCGAAGAAGGTCTGGCGGCTGCCTACCAAATTCGCAACAAACAAGAGCGCACCACAAAGTTGCGCGAAGTGTATGCCGACGTCAAGGTGAAACTTGCCGAGCATGCGGCAGCCAAAGAAGAGCCGGTCCCCGACAGCGTCGAGGTCGACAACATTATGTTCGATCTTGAATCGCGCATTGTGCGTGGCCAGATCCTGAGCGGCGAGCCCCGTATCGACGGTCGCGACACCCGCACCGTTCGTCCCATCAGCATTCGGCTGGGCGTGTTGCCCCGCGCGCACGGCAGCGCCCTGTTCACGCGCGGTGAAACACAGGCCTTGGTTGTGGCTACCCTGGGTACCCGCCAGGACGAACAAATCATCGACTCCATCATGGGTGAATCCCGTGACCGGTTCATGATGCACTACAACATGCCGCCGTTCGCCACCGGCGAAACCGGCCGGTTTGGTGTGCCCAAGCGCCGCGAGATCGGGCATGGTCGCCTGGCTAAACGTTCCCTCATTCCGCTGCTGCCCGCTGCCGAAGATTTCCAGTACACCATTCGTATCGTGTCTGAAATTACCGAGTCCAACGGTTCCTCGTCCATGGCATCGGTGTGTGGTGGTTCGCTGGCCATGATGGACGCCGGTGTGCCTGTGGGCGACCACGTGGCCGGTGTGGCCATGGGCCTTATCAAAGAGGGCGGCAAGTTCGCTGTGCTTACCGACATTCTGGGCGATGAAGATCACCTGGGCGACATGGATTTCAAGGTGGCCGGTACTGCCAAAGGCATCACCGCCTTGCAGATGGACATCAAGATTCAGGGCATCACCAAGGAAATCATGCAGGTGGCCCTGGCTCAGGCGCGCGAAGGCCGCTTGCATATTCTTGGCAAAATGAAGGAAGCCATCGATGGGTCGCGCACCGAGTTGTCGGAATTTGCGCCGCGTATGCTCAGCCTGAAGATCAATCCCGAAAAGATTCGCGATGTGATCGGTAAAGGGGGCGCAACAATACGCGCCCTGACCGAAGAAACCGGCACGCAGATCGACATTGGCGAAGATGGCACCATTACCATTTCCAGTGCCGACCTCGACAAGGCCCGCGAAGCAGAGCGCCGCATCAAGGAACTCACTGCCGATGTGGAAGTGGGCGAGGAGTACGAAGGTCCGGTACTTCGCCTGCTTGATTTTGGCGCTATCGTTCAAGTGCTGCCCGGTCGCGACGGCCTGCTGCACATTTCCGAAATTGCGAACTATCGCATTGCCAATATCAACGACGTGCTCAAGGTGGGCCAGGTTGTTCGCATCAAGGTTATTGAAGCCGACGACAAAGGGCGTTTGCGTTTGTCCATGAAGGCTATCGGTGGTATCGAAGCGCAGGGCGGTCCTGCGGGTCCGGCCGCTGTGGAGTCTGCGGGCGACAATGAATAAAAGTCACCCGGTGTAAACTGAAAAAGCCAGCATTTCTTGCTGGCTTTTTTCTTGTCTATTGATTTCACTGGTGCACCCAGCCGGAATCGAACCGGCACGGCCAAAGGCCGAGAGATTTTAAGTCTCTTGCGTCTACCAATTCCGCCATGGGTGCAGCGAAATTAATTTAGCTGTTAAGCTAAGCAACTCGGCATACTACCACGATCAGAAAGCAGTGTGGAAAAATACGTATTGATAAATGGTTGCAAGGTTGATTGTGCACGGGCCTGTGACCGAATACACTGCAGCGCCACAGTCGCCCGGCTGATGGGCGCTTCCTTGCCAAGTTTCACTTTGGAGTCTTAATGACCTTGCCTTCGTCACGCTACGATTATTCTTTTGACCCGTCTGATGACAGTACCGCGTCGCGCGTCTGTCGCCTGGTCGGTCAGGGGCGACAAGTGCTGGAGCTGGGGTGCGCGGCAGGTGCCATGTCGGCGGTCATGACGCATCACTACGGATGCAGCGTAACCGGGGTGGAGTATGATCCGGCCGCTGCGGCTGAAGCGAAGCAGCATTGCGCGCAAGTACATGTGCTGAGTCTGGACGAGCCCGGCTGGGAGGCCGCGCTGGTGCCTGCCGTCTTTGATACGGTGGTTGCCGCTGATGTGCTGGAGCATTTACGCGATCCGCATGCGTGCCTGCGTACGTTGCGTGCCATCTTGCCGGCCGACGGGCAGCTGGTCGTTTCTGTACCGTCGCTGGCCAATAGCGGGGTTTTGGCCGGGCTGCTGTTGAACCGCTTTGATTACTGCGAGGTAGGTTTGCTGGACCGTACCCATATTCACTTTTTCACTACAGCTACTCTGGGTGAGGCGCTGGTGCAGGCCGGGTTTGAAGTTACCGATGTCCAGACGATCGACGCCAGTGACTGGCACCCCGAGTTTGCCCATTTGTGGAAGGGGCTGCCCGAGGCCTTGCAGGCGTGGCTGAAGCAAAATCCGGCGGGTCAGGCGTTTCAGGTGGTGATGCGGGCTGTACCCAGCGAGGCCCCGGCGGCGTTTGTCGATCCTTTTCAAGAAAGCCAGCGTGCCTGGCTGAATCAATTCCCTGCATTGCCGAATGTTGACGATAGCACTCTGTCCGGGGCATCCGAGCCTGCAGCGGCGGCACCTGCTGCATCCAAGGCGTCGGTGGCGCCGGCCACGCCCACCCCGTGGTGGCGGCGATGGTTCGCCGGCCGGCAAAGCGAAGCCGGTGGCCGATCTGACGCCGATGGTTCCTGACGCCTGGAGCAGCCATGACTGAGCCTTTATCGAAAGATGCGTTGGCACGCCGGTTGGCTGAGGCGCGGGCGATTGCTGCCGAGCAGCATGCGGGGCGCGAAACCTTGCGTGCGGCGCAGTTGGACGCCTGTGTGCTTCGCACCGTACGGGAATTGCAGCAACAGTTGCAAGAGGTTTATCGTGAACTTGATCTGGCGCAGGTGCAAGCCAGATCAAACGCCCAACAGTTGCAGCGGGTGACGCAGTCCTTGCCGTGGCGCCTGTCATGGCCACTACGCGTATGCGTACGGCAACTGCGCCTGTGGCTTGCGCGCCGCCGCCGGCCCGCAGGCGCCGAAGCCCAGGCGGCGCCACTGTCGTCTGATGCATGGCCGCCGACTGTTCCTGTGCCGGAAGGCCGTCCGGCGGTTTTGCTGATATTGCACGATGATCCGAACGACGATGTGGTCTTTGATGCGGTTGACATGTGCCGTCTGCTGGCAACCCGCTACACCGTGTGTGTGTGGCTGTTGACCCCGTCACAACGCGCAACCGAACTGGCGGCACTGGCGCACGAGGTGTTGCTGCGCCCGGCAGGCTATGACGACAGCCACGTCGCCATCCAGGAAATTTATACGCGGCATTCATTCCAGTTCAGTGTGGCGCTTGGTCTGGAAACGCGTCCGGTACTGCCTGCGCTGCAGGCCGCCCATTTGCCCGTCGTTGGGGTTGTGCCCGATACCGGGCGTCGGCCGGTATCCCCGACGATACTGCATGCGTTTGCCTTAGGCAGCCATGTCACCTTGTTTTCCAGCCAGGACATGCTTGATCAAGCCCGGCAGGTAACCCATCTGGTGCGTGGATTGGTCACGGCCCATTTTGCCTGGGCACCCCATTGCACGGCACATGCCGTATCCGGGCAATCGGCCGAAGACTCTCAAGGCAGCGACGCATCCGCCCCATGGATCCTGCCGGCCGGAGCGCAACGACTTGTGCTGGGGTGCGGGCCGATCAATGACGACAGCGGCCTTGATTTATTTATCGGTTGCGTTGCAGCCTTGCATCGCCAGGGGCAATTGCCCGATGACGTACATGCTGTTTGGGTAGGGCAGCCCGACCGTAACCCCGACAGTGAAGCCTGCCTGGCGTTTGCCCTTGGCCAGTTGCAGCGCAGTGGATTGCAGAACCGGGTCAGTATCGTTACGCAGCCCTGTGATGACGAACCATTGCTGTCACGAACGGTGGTGCTGGTTTTGCCATCCCGACGCGAGTGTCTACCGGCGATGACCGTGCAGGCACTGGCGGGGGGAATTCCGGCCGTGTGCTTCGACAGTGCCGGCGGTGTGGCGGCGGCGTGGCGCGACGCCGGCCTGGCAAGCTTTTGTGTCGCTCCTTATCCCGATGTGGCGGCGCTGGCGGGCCTGTTGGCCCGGCAATTGGGCGACGTTACCGTGCGAGACGCCTGCGGTGCAGGCGCTCGTCAGTTAGCCGGTGATCGTCTGGGTGACGCGGCCTGCCTGCGGCAGCTCGGGGTGATGGTGCAACAGGCAATGGACATGACGCGTCAGGAGCGCGTTGATCTGGCAACGATTTTGGGGTCAACCCGCTTTGCCGCGCACTATGTCGACCCGAGCTGTCCGGCATTGATCACTCGCGAAGCCGTGGCAGGACACTACATTCGCAGCTGGCGAACCGGGTATGCGCGACGCAAACCGTGTGCCGGGTTTCATCCCGGAGTCTACCAGGTATTGCACTCCGGGCTGCCTGGGCACGGGGACCCCTTCGCCGATTATCTGCGCCGGGGTGAGCCTGACGGGCCCTGGAACACTCCGGTTATTGCCGTATCCGCACCCAGGCCGGCGACACCCACCACCGCGCGTACCGCCTTGCACATTCACGCGTATTACCCGGATCTGGTTCCGGAAATGCTGGCGCGACTGGCGCGCAATCTGACAACGCCGGATATCTATGTAACCGTGAAGAGTGCCGCCGACCAAGATCAGGTGCAGGCGATGCTGGCCAAACACCCAGGAGGGCCGCACACCGTTATGGTCGTGGAAAACAAAGGGCGCGACATTGGTCCGTTCTTGTCGGCGCTTGGGGCACGGTTGAGTGATCGCTACGATGTGATCGGCCACGTACACACCAAACGCAGTCCGCATATTACTGACCGAGGCATGGTCGATGTCTGGCGCCATTTTCTGCTGGAAAACCTTCTGGGGGGTGAGCAGTCGGGCGCCATGATGGACACCATTATTGCTGCGATGCAAACGGATGACGCCTTGGGCATTGTATTTCCCGATGATCCTACCCCCTGGGATTGGGATAACAATGTATCGGCGGCGCAACTTTTGGCCGGGCCGCTGGGGGTGGATGCTTTGCCGGAACAATTCAATTTTCCGGCCGGAACGATGTTCTGGATCCGCGGCGATGTACTGCGCAGGTTTGCAGACCTTGATCTGAACTGGGACGACTACCCGCTGGAACCGCTAGGGCCCGACGGATCCATGCTGCATGCACTGGAGCGCTTGTTCGGGGTGGTGCCGGCAACCCTGGGGAAGCGGTGTGCCGTCACGTGGGTAGATGGCGTAAGTCGTTGATATCCTTTTCATGTTCGCCTATTTTTCCCGGCTCTACAGCTTGTTCAGGATGGCGGCTGCCAGTAAGCCTAAATCGCCGGTAATCGTCAATCGATGCAGGCCCGCTCGTTTGAAGCCGATCAAGCGCGGCAACAGCCATTGCCGGCGTGCCTGGGCGTACAGGTCAAGGGTACGGGTGGTATTGGCGGGCATTTGCGGGCGCAAGGTTTCAAGGCCTTCAATGATCAGGTCACCGTTATGCCGTAGCTCATACGTGAACAGTTTGCGCAGGCGCGAAGCCAGCGACGGGCCGTTGGCGGACATGCCGATCAGATTGCCATCATGCTGGCGATACCGGACACCAGGGGTGGGGTCGAAGTGCACGACGCCGCCGATGGCGGTGGCAACAATATAGGTCCACCAATCGAAAATCACCAAAGAGGTCTCGCTGGGCACCTGTTGCAGGTGCCGGCGCAATGTCTGGTTGAACACCATGGTGTTTCCGCCCGTGATGTTGCGCATCAGGGCGGTCGCGAACGACGGTGTGCGGCGAAACAGGGGCGAAATACCAAGCTCATTATTTTGAGCGTCAACCAGTCGGGTGCGAGTGCAGTACAGGGCGGGGAGTGCCGGCTGCTGTCCGGACAGCCAGGCCACCGCACGATGCAGTTTGTCGTCTTCCCAGATGTCGTCCTGATCAGAATAGGCGTAATAGTCAGCCTGAATGGCGGGGTGATGCACCATCGACAGGAAATTGCGGCTCGCACCCTGTGAAGGACCCTTCAGAATGACCAGTCGCTCTGCTCCCCAGCGTTGCTGATAACGCCGCAACAGGGCCAGGGTGGCGTCCTGCGAGCCATCGTCAGAGGCCCACACTTTCCAGTGAGGCCAGGTTTGGCGCTCGAAAGAGTCGAGCTGGTCGGCCAGGTAGCGCTCGCCATTGTAGGTCGCCAGCAAAATGGCGACCGTGGCCGGCATGATGTCTGTGCGTGGTTGGGTTTGCATGGCTGTTTCTGATTAACGAATTTTGTCCGGCATGCGCGCCGCGCCGGTTGGCCAATGTGGCAGATGCAAGCCGGCGGTGTCGCGTGGTTTAGGGGGCGCCGCGTTCTATTGTAGCCATAGCGTGATTTGAATGGCTGACGCCCGTCGCGTAGTTTGTGCGATACAATTTGTCCCACTGTATTGAATCTTGCCGGCCGGCTTGGCTGGTTTCCTCGCCATTACTTATCTGGAAGGTATCCGACGATGAGCCGTCACCTTGTACTTGGCGGATGTGGCTTCATCGGTCGTCATCTGGCGCTCGCCCTGGCACAACAAGGTGAACACGTCGCCGTTGCCGATATTGTCCCCCCGCCTGCGGCCCTGGCCGAAATCATTCCAGCGTTCCACACGGTTTCACCGGAATTCTCCGATTGGTCCTCGTTGCTTGACGCCTACGACGTCATTCATCATTGCGCCTGGAGCACTATTCCCAGAACGGCAAACGAGAACCCGCTGAAAGATATCGACGACAACCTCAAGGGGCTGGTGCGTCTGCTAGAGGCCATGCGGCCGTTCCCGGGGAAAAGGCTTGTGTTTGCGTCCTCCGGGGGTACGGTTTACGGGCGCCTGCGCCAAATTCCTGTGCCTGAAGATCACCCGTTGGCACCCATCACCGCTTATGGAGCTTCCAAGGTGTCTGCAGAAACCTACCTTGGTTTCTACAGGGGGTGCTATGGCATTGATTGCCGTGTGGCCCGAATTTCGAACCCGTTCGGAGCCGGGCAGAACCCGCGTGGCGGACAAGGCGCTGTCAGTACGTTTCTGTTCCAGGCCCTTCAAAACGAAGAAATTACCATCTGGGGCGATGGTTCCGTGGTCCGCGACTACATCCATATTGCCGATCTGGTCGCAGGCCTTGTGCGCCTGAGCGAAGTGTCTTTTCCCGACAACGAAACGCTGCCAGTGTTCAATATCGGCAGTGGTCACGGCGTGTCACTGAACGCCATTATCGATACATTACGCACGCGACTGCAACTGCATCCCCAGGTAACGTATTTACCCGGGCGCGCATTTGATGTGCCTGTCAGCGTACTTGACATCACCAAAGCGGAGTCGGTTTTGGGGTGGCATCCACGCCTTTCCCTGGAAGAAGGCTGTGCACGTATGCTCAGCGATATCCGCAGTGGCCAGGCCCTGTTCTCCAACCTTTTGAGCTAAAAGATCGCAACAATGTCGCAAACACCTCTGATTTCGGTGGTCATGCCGGTTTATAACCACGAAAAATATGTGGTGAACGCGATCCGGTCTGTTTTCGAGCAAGACCTGCGCCCGCTTGAGCTGATCATGATTGATGACGGCTCGACCGACACAAGCGTCAAGACAATCAACGATTATCTGGCGGCCCAGACCTTGCCGGAAGGGGTTACGGTATCGTTTCATTCGCGGCCAAATCGCGGTGCGCACAACACCATCAATGAGGGACTGGCTCAGGCCCGTGGAGAATATCTGGCCATTCTGAACTCCGACGACCTGTTCCTTCCCGGGCGGTTGTCGCGTTGCGTGAGTGCGGCCCAGACACAGCGGGCGCGCATGGTATTTACCTATGTTGACCCCATCGACGACAACGGCGAGCCGCTTTCGCATGACCATCGCTGGCGTTCGTGGTATGCCGATGTCAAGATGGAAGAGCTCGATATTGCGCCCAGTTTATCCAGCCTGCTGCTACGCTACAACATTGCAGTGTCCACGGGCAATCTGGTGTTCCATCGGTCGGTGCTTGACGATGTCGGGTATTTCGACGATTTTCGCTACGCGCACGACATTGATTACGTCTTGCGGTTTTGCCTGCTTGAAGAACCCGTTATTTTGCGTGAGAAACTGTACGGTTACCGGGTGCACACCAGCAACACAATTGCTGAAAGCACCGAACGCATTACCCGGGAATACGCCGAAATTGTCCGGCGCTATCTTTCAAAGGCATTGGTCGGCCCGGTCACGAATCCGTTCGCGCCTACGTTCAAAACCTGGTCCTATTCACTGATCGCGCGTCCATGGCCCCAGCATCTGGAAATGGCTGTTGATCAATTGATGGCCGCCCCGGAATCACTTTTACCCGCCGGTGTTGGCGATAACGCCGCCAACCCCCACTTGTCCGCCTCGCAGGGTGTGGCAACGGGCCGTAAACAGGCGCAGACCCGGTCGCACATTACGCTGGTTTCGCACGAACTGAGCTACAGCGGTGCGCCGGTGTTGCTGCGCGATATTGCCATGAGCCTGCATGACCATGGCGCATCGACAAACGTTATCAGCCTGGTTGGCGGGCCGCTGGCCAAAGAGTTCGAGGCCCTCGGCAGCACGGTAACCCCTGGAAGCCGCCTGGCAAATGGCTTGATGCGCGCGGGCAGTTATTTCTACAGTTTGTCGCTCGACTCGCGGGTACCGGGGGCTGTGCGTCGGCTCCTGAATATCGGGTCACGGCTGTCCTCAAAAGGGGGCGCCGCACTTCGCCTGCTGACACTGTCCCGGCGACGCCACGGCACACTGCTCATCAATTCATTTGCCTCGTGGCCCATTGCGCTGCAACTCTTGCGACGCTGGAAAGGGCCGGCCTATTGGTATATTCACGAAACCTACGAGCCCGGGCTGGTCATGCGTAACGAGCGTTCGCACCGGCGTTTGCACCGGCTGGTGCAGCAAGGAACCATTACCTTGCTGTTCGGCTCCGAGGCTACGCGCAGTGTCTGGGCCAACGAAGGTCTGGACGGCAAAGTGCTGTACTGGAGCGGCATGTCGTCCTCAGACCCTCAGAAGGCAGGTCAGGTAGGGGTTGATTCAGGTTCAACGAGCGATAAGCCGGCCAAAGCGCGTCGGGTCATTCTTTCGGTTCAGTCTACGGGTACCCGCAAGGGCACCTGGCCACTGATCGAGGCCTTTGCCTTGGGTCGCCGCAACGGCTGGATTCCCGACGATGTCGAACTGCGTATTATTGGTTGCCCGCTGCCATCAAAAAACCCGTTCACCCGTGACTTGCTGTGCCGAGTCAGTGAGCCCGATGTGCTGGGCGCCGTATCGCTGGTTCCCGGCTTGCCGCCGTCGGCACTCGATGCTCATTACCGCGACGCCGATGTTTACGTGCAGTCGTCGATTATGGAATGTTTGCCGCTCGCGTTGTTGAGCGCAATGGCCCATGGCTTGCCGATCGTGTCGACCGATGCCGATGGCTGTCGTGAAGCCATTCTGGACGGCCTGACCGGGCGTCTGGTTGCTCAACGCCAAATTGAGGATATGGCCCGCGCGCTGTCTGAGCTGCTGTCAGACACGAACAAGGCCAAGGCTCTGGGTGCCGCCGCACGAGCGCGATTTGAAGAGAAATTCTCGCTGGAAGTCACGGTACCTCCGCTCATTGAAGAAATAGCACCCGAGCTGCTGCGTTCGGGGCCTGCAAAATAATGTTTATTGGCGGCCGTTGGGTAGGTGGCCGCCTGGATCGCACAAGTTAAATTGGAAAAGATTCGAATTGATAAATGGTTATGGGCGGCGCGTTTTTACAAGACCCGCAGCCTGGCCGCACAGGAGATCGATAAGGGCCGCGTGCTGGTTAACGGGGTGGTGGCAAAGCCTGCGCGCGAGGTTGCCGCAGGAGACCGGGTGGTTGTTCGCAAAGAGCACCCTCCGATCGAAGTGATTGTTCAGGCAATCAGCGCCGTACGAGGCCCGGCAACGGTCGCCCGTACCTTGTATGAGGAAACCCCCGAAAGTGCAAGCGCGCGTGAACACGCGGCTGAGCTCAGGCGCCTGGCACCCGAGCCATCGCTATCTATAGCCGCCGGCAGGCCGACCAAACGCGATCGACGCTTGCTGGCGACAGTCAGGGGAAAGTGATTCTGTCTGATCTTCACTGTGGGGTGTTTCCCGCGCCAAAATCATCAAGCGCAACGCCAAAGTCTTAATTTCGTAATTTGGTCAGCACTTCAAGTAACGCCGTCAGCTCGTGTGAATTATTCGAGGTGGTTGCGAGGTGAAGAAGGGCATTCAGGTATGTCGTAAAGACGCGACGGTTCCGTGGCGGGATTCAGTCTGCCAACCCGCTGCCGGGCGGGTTTTCAAGCCAATTATGGCCAACGTGCATGAATCACGGAAGCTTCGTTTCCCGTTCGATTGATGAATGCAGGGCCAATTATTCGTGCTTTGGATATACAAAAAAATATCTGTTCATTCAGAATAAATTCAGGTAAAAAATGCTCTTCAGCCGCATTCCCGGCCTGCGAGCCGGCAGGCCATCGTCTGCTTTTCCTTCACCATGGAGATGTCAATGTCAGTACCCGCACTGTTTGATCTTGATTTTTATTTGCAGAAGAATCCCGATGTTGCCGGCGCCGTCGCACAGGGCTGGATTACTGCATACGATCATTTCATGAGCTTCGGCATGTCGGAAGGGCGGTTGCCGTTTTCAAACTTCAATGTCGACTACTACCTTGCCCAAAGCCCCGACGTTGCGGCCGCCGTATCCAGTGGCGAAGTAACGGCGGTCGAGCATTTTTTCAACCACGGTACGACTGAGCTTAGGGAGTTCAGCCCCTTGTTCAACTTGCAGGCTTATCTGGATGCTAATCCCGACGTAAAAGCCGGCGTGGAAAGCGGGCTGATTACGGCAGCACAGCACCTGATGACGCACGGCATTGTTGAGGCCCGTGATCTGGGTAACGGGGTGAATCTGGCGGATTTCGGCCAGGATGAAGTGTTTTCGCAAGCTGTGGCGGCGGGAAATCTTGAGCTTGCATTTGCGCGCCTGGGAGAAGTCATTCCGTTCTTGCCCAGTTTTGTGGCGCCTACGGGGTGGAACGTTGTGCCCATCGATGCGCTGTCGAACCCTAACTTCGTTCTGCCGGCCTGGATGGGTGAGGGTGTTTTGCAGCAGATTACCCAGTTGCAAAACACCATTTTGAATTCAGGGCTGCTGGATCCGAACAATCTGAACCCCGATGGCTCCGGCCTGAAAGATCCCAGTGCCCTGGTCGATTTGATCTTTGGCGAGTTGTACGGTACGTCGCCGGTTACCATTATTGGCGACTTGCCGGGCGGCACTGATTTCCTGGGTGGTGTTTAATTTGGCGGAAGCGGCAGGCCTGGAACCTGCCGCTCACCGTTTTTCCGCCGCGTAGTTACGATTTTTTCGACAGCTTGCCTGCGATCAGCAGCACAATAATGGCTCCAATGATAGAGCCGATCCATCCGGCTCCTTGCCCCGGTTGGTAAAAGCCCAGGGCGGCGCCCAGATACCCGGCAACGATCGACCCTACGATACCCAGAATGGTGGTCATGATAATGCCGAGCTTCTGATCGCCGGGCATGAGCGCCCGCGCGATCAGGCCCACAATAAAGCCCACAATGATCATGCTGATGATACCCATACGAATTCCTTCAAAAATTAAGGGAGCAGATTGATCATAGGGAAGTCTTGTGACATCGTCTAGTTCGTTGGTTCGGCGCGTGTCCACACGCCTTGGCGGGCATGGTTCAGATACGTGATGGTCATTCCGGTGACGGTACCGTCTTTTTCATCGAACTGCACCGATGAACGGGACCCCTTGGGCTCGTTCTCGCTGCGGGGTGTCAAGGCAAATGTGTTGCCATTCCAGTGGGTTAAAGCATAAACCGTGGGCAGGGGGCCCAGCTCAATCGATAGCCGGCCATCTTTTTGCAGGAGCGTTGCCCTGCCGAAATAAGGGTTTTCGTAGGTGCCGGTGTAGTCACTCAGCGTACGTGCCGGTGCCGGATGTGGCGGAGGCGTTTTCCCGGTCAGGTCGCCGGCCGGCTGCAGATAACCGCTGAATACGGCGTTGTAGGCCGCATACCAGTCACGTGTTGTGCGGCCGTATTGCACAAGATCAAGAAACTCGGCGGCGATCGCCTCGGCTGCACCCACGGGTGATCCGTTGGTCAGCACCACTATACCGATATCCAGGGACGGAATAATCTGGAAATGCGTGCCGGTGCCCAGCACAAAGGCTCCTGAGTGGCTCAGGGTGGTTCGGCCATTGGCATTCACCCCTACATTGAACCCGAAGCCGTAAAACCCCGGCCGGGCCAGGGGGCTGGAAGGAGGGCCGCTGAACGCCTGCGGGCTAAGTGCGGGCAGCAGGCTTTTCGCCGAGGCAACAGCCTTGCCTGCATAGTTTCCTTGCGCCAGCAGGAACATCAGCCACTTGGCCATGTCATTGGCCGATGACGATACGCCTCCGGCGGGTGACTGGGCGTCGGCGTTTCGCTCAAACAGGGCCTGAAACCTGCCGTCTTCCAGAATGTGCTGGACGGCGCGATTGGGTGCCTTGGCAAAATCGGCATAGCGGGCACTGGTGTGCTGCATGCCCAAAGGCTGGAACAGCGCGGAGTCCGCCAGCACTTCCCAGGGAACACCGGCAGCGGCGGCAACCGCTTGCCCTGCCGTTGTCGTTCCGAAGTTGGCGTAGTTGTACGAGACGCGAAACGGCCCCAGCGGCAACAGACGCAGACGCTCAAGAATAGTTTCGCGGGAATAGCCGATATCCTCAAGATCGTCGCCGGCGGTAAACGGCAGGCCGGTGCGGTGCGCCATGAAGTCGCCTATTGTGGCGTGACGGGTGACATAGCCGTCGCGCAACCGGAAGCCCGGCAGGTGATTGACGACGGGGTCATCCCACGAGACGACATTTTTACTGACTTGGGTGGCTATTACCGATGCCGTGATCGACTTGGACAGCGACGCCACCAGAAACACCGTATCGCCATCAACGGGCAGCTTCGGATTCAGTGACCGCCAGCCGAAGCCTTGTGAAAACAACACCGACTCTTGGCTCACCACGGCGATTGCGGCACCCGGAATGCCGCTGCGCTGCATGACATCGCGTGCGATACGGGGCAGCTGTGCAATAGCCGCAGATTGGCCGTTTTGGGCGGTTGCCATAACATCGTAGGCCGGGGTTTTGCCCACGACAATCGCCGGCGGGGTATCCGCAACAGCGCTACCTGCCATGCCGGTACATACCGCGACAAGCAGGGACAAGGTATGTTTGCCGGGTTGTGCGAGCCATTGCATGGGGAGCCTTCGTTTGTGCGGGGGTGTTACAGCACCCAGGTTTGATAGCGTTTAAGGTGTGCCACGGCGCTACGTATGTTTTCACGACGCACCCGCTCGGCCTTGTCGGGGTCGCCTTCCTGCAACGCTTGAAGTATCGCCCTATGCTCCAGCAGGCCTTCCTCGGCGCGGCCGGGAAGAATCATGACGCGTTTCATGATGACTTTACACTTTTCCAGAATGCTGTCCAGCATGCCGGTTAATACAGGGTTGTCGGCGGTTTCGATAAGGCGATGGCGCAGCTGGTTGTAAACCTCGAAAAATGCCTCGATGTTCTTGTCGGCAATATAGGCCTCCATTTGGCCACCGGGAGCATACATTTCCACCAGGTCTTGCCACATTTCCGGTGTGCTTTTCTCGGCGGCCAGTCGCGCGCACATTCCTTCCAGGGCTTCCCGAACTTCGTATATTTCAAAAACCTGGTTCAGTTCAAGCTTGCTGACGATGGTTCCGCGGTTAGGAATTCGTGTGACCAGACCCAGCGCTTCCAGTGCTGAAAAAACTTCCCGCAGGCGAGGCCGCGTTGTGCCGAATTCTGCGGCAAGCCGCTCCTCGACGAGTTTGGTGCCCGGGGGAATCTGATGAGACGCGATGCGTTGCCGTAGTACCTCAAGGACAGAGTTATTGACCTTGCTTTGCGCCTGTTCATGGGCCGGACCAGCTGTTTTTTTTGCCATAGTCGTTGAGTTTTGATGATACTTTTATATACAAAAATGTATACAATGAGCGGAACGAGTTTAACGCAGCAGGGCGCCGGATTTCTCGCCCGACACCTCTATTATCCCGCATGATTCAGTTTCTGGCCTCTCATCTGCCGTCGGCTGGCGTATTTACCTTGCTTATGTTCGTGGCGTTTCTGGCGGGAGTGCTGCGTGGTTTTTCCGGGTTTGGGGCGGGGTTGCTCATTGCGCCGGTATTCAGTTTTTTTGTAACGCCCGCCGACATCGTTGTCCTCATCGTGGTGCTTAATTTATGCACGACACTCCAGTTTCTTCCCGACGCCCTGAAGAAGGTAGACTGGCGATTGGTGTTGCGGCTATTTCTTCCGTCGCTCGTGGGTATTCCATTGGGTATAGCCTTCCTTCAGGTTGTTGATCCCCAGGTGATGCGTAAAGTGATCGGCGGCGTGGTGACGCTCATGGCGGCATTGATGCTGATGGGGTGGTACTACGACGGCAAGCGGGGTCTTATCCAGGACAGTGCGGTTGGCTTCACGGGTGGTGTGCTCACCTCCATCGGCGGCATTGGCGGGCCGCCCGTCATTTTGTATCTGCTGTCCGATCGTAAACTGGGTATCGATGTTTTTCGGGCGGTCAGCTTCGTTCTGTTCCTTCTTATTCAGTCTTGCACGCTGGTGCAAATAGCTATTGGGCCGGGTATCACCACGCCGCAGTGGGTGCTGGTGCTGGCTCTGTTGCCGGCCTATGTGCTGGCGCATTTCGTGGGTGACTTTCTTTTCCGGTATGTGTCCGGAACCTATGAGCGTATGGTCAAGCGCGTATCGCTCTTCACCCTGCTGATTATCGGCCTGCTGGCTTGCCTGTTCTGATTCTTGTGATGAAAAAATTGTAAGCGGTGCTGGATTAGGGAGATTTCTTTATGTAATAATGTCGACATTATAAAAGGTGAATGTTGTAGATTTCAGGAGGCAGCCCTCCGTTGTGCAGATATGAGGGTTCAAATTTCAAAGGAGATGAGTAATGAAGTCATTAACGAAGCCATTGGCGTTGTGCCTGGTGTCAACCGGATTGCTCTTGGGGGCTCAGGCCTCGGTTGCGCAACAGCAATGGCCGGATCGTCCAGTTACGTTGGTTGTTCCCTTTCCTCCAGGTGGTAGCACTGATACAACGGCACGTATTGTTGCGGAAGGCCTGCAAGATGTGCTGAAGCAAACCGTCATTGTTGAGAATAAAGCAGGAGCCGGCGGCAATATTGGTGCGGGCTACGTAGCAAACGCAAAGGCAGATGGTTACACCTATCTTTTTGCAACTAATGCACATGCCGCAAGCGTGACTTTATACAAATCATTGACATACGATTTTCGTAAAGACCTCACTCCCACCGCTCAGATTGTTTCCTTCCCGAACGTATTGGTGGTCAAGGCCGACTTTCCGGCAAACAATTTGAAAGAGTTCGTTGAGTACGTCAAAACCAGCAAAGACCCAGTCAATTACGGGTCTGCCGGTAATGGCTCGTCACACCATCTTGCAACCGCGTTGTTGAACAAACAAGCGGGGGGGAATATGCAGCATGTGCCATTCAAAGGTGGGGCACCGGCTAACGTGGCGCTGCTTGGAGGGCAAGTCCAGGCTAACGTTGCACCACTTGCCGAGGTGATGCCAAACGTTAAGGCCGGCAAGTTGCGGGCGCTGGGCGTCACTACGGCAGAGCGTTCGGATCTTTTGCCGTCCGTCCCTGCTATTGGTGAGGTCTTGCCGGGTTATGAGGTGACGCTTTGGAGCGGAATACTTGCTCCCTCCGGCACGCCGAAGCCTATTCTGCAAAAGATGAACGTTGCTGTGCGTAAAGTGCTTAAAGATCCGAAGGTTGCCGAGCGGTTGAAAGACCTTGGCTACAACATCTATGACGAACCGCTTGAGAAGCTCAATGCTCTTTATGACAAGGAGGTTGAGAACTGGGGCAATATGGTCAAGATTTCCGGGGCCCAAGTCAACTAAGCGCGATATCTCGTCGCGAATCAAGTAGTGACGTTACCTGTGAACCAATAATCTAAAGCGATGAAAGTAGAAATGATTGATGCACCCTTGAAGACTCATAGTCAAACAGCAAGTTCGTCTGTCAGGATGATTGGCGCCGGCGCAAGTACGGTTCAGCGTCATGGGCATTTTATTGGGGGGAAATGGGTTGCACCAAACTCGGGTCAATACATACCGGTTATCGATCCTTCCTCGGGTAACGTTGTTGCTGAATTTGCGCGTGGCGATGCGGTCGATGTGGACCACGCCGTCTGTAACGCCCAGCAGGCTTTTGTTGTGTGGTGGGCGATGCAACCCAAAGATCGAGCGCGGTGCCTTTATGAGGTGGCACGATTGATAAGGGAAAATAAGGAGCGGTTGTCACGCCTGGAAACGATTGATACGGGTAAACCGCTCAAGGTTTCCGAGGCCGATGTTGAAACATGTGCTCGTTATTTTGAGTATTTTGCCGGCTCGGCAGACAAAATATTTGGTGAGGTGATTCCGGCAAATAACGATTATCTGGTTTACACGCTTCGTGAACCCTATGGTGTCACCGGCCATATTATTCCTTGGAACGGACCCATCACTCAGGCGGGTCGAGGCATTGCTCCCGCGTTGGCGGCGGGTAATGTGGCAGTGGTTAAGCCCGATGAAAACACGTGTGCAACGACGCTGGAGCTGGCATCGTTGTGTGTCCAGGCAGGGATGCCTGCCGGTGTCCTGAACGTTGTTACCGGTGATGGCCCCGTTACTGGCCAGGCATTGGTGGACCACACGCTGGTGCGGAAAATTGCGTTCACCGGATCGGTTGAAACAGGCAAGCTTGTTATCAAGCGCGCCGCTGATGGTGTTTGTCCGGTGACGAGTGAGCTTGGCGGAAAGTCGCCGTTCCTTGTATTTCCAGATGCTGATCTGGATGAAGCTGCTCGTCTTGCCGTGAAGGCGTTTGTTTATAACTCGGGGCAAATATGTTCCGCAGGTACCCGGCTATTAGTTCATCAGTCGGTTACAGAGGCTTTTACGGCGAAGCTTGCCGCTGCGTTGGCCAACGTAACCGTGGGCCCTGGCGTGGCCAACGAGGATATTGGGCCGGTAATTTCCAGAGCGCAAATGGAGCGTGTGCTGGGCTACGTTGAAATAGGGAAGGCGGAAGGGGCCACCTTGGTTTGTGGCGGAGAACGTCTGGCGACAGACGGACTCGATCAAGGCTATTTTGTTGCCCCCACTTTGTTTTCCAGAGTGAACAACACCATGCGTATTGCGCGTGAGGAAATTTTTGGGCCGGTTGGATGCGTGATTTCTTTTGCAGATACTGACGAGGCAGTTCAAATTGCCAATGACAGTGACTATGGTTTGGCCGCAGCAATTTGGACTGCCAACGTGGCTCTTGCCCATGATGTGGCTCGACGGATAGAGGCGGGTCAGATTTATGTAAATGACTTCATGCCTATCGGCGTAGAGGCCCCTTTTGGTGGATACAAAATGAGTGGTAACGGCAGAGAGAAAGGAGTTGAGTCCCTTTTTCATTACACCCAGCTTAAAACGGTAAGTGTAAGTACGCGAGTTCGCCGCTAATTCCAGAAAAAAGCTTAACAAACCTGATATTAATAGAGATTGAGACTATGACTGAGAGTATTTCGGGTACAGGTGCCCAGTTTTTAGCACAAACGTTGCGCGCTCACGGCGTGAAACGAGTGTTCGGATTGTGTGGCGATCATATTAACTCGCTGTATCGTGCGGCCTCGCTAGAGGGTATCGAGATAATTGGTACCCGCAGCGAATCGGGGGCTGTGCATATGGCTGATGCATGGGCGAGGGTCACGGGCCAGTTGGGGGTTGCATTCGTGACGGGATGTCCCGGCCATACGAACGCGCTAACAGGAATGTCTGTCGCCACGAATGCGGCATCTCCTGTCCTGATTATTTCCGGGCTTACTCCTGTCAATCAACGTGAGCGGGGCGGGTCACAGGTGCTCGAACAGGGCCAGCTTGCAAGACCGATAGCGAAATGGTCTCTTGAAGTTCCCGATGCCGAACACCTGGCAGAAATGACAAACAAAGCCATTCAGATCGCAACGACGGGAACGCCGGGAGCGGTTAGTCTCTCGGTGCCTACCGATGTTTTAGATGATCCCGCCTTGATTAAAAAGGATCGACCTACCGATCACACCCGTTCCGTGCTTCGCCGTAAGCCCGCCGGCGTGAATGTTACGCTGCCTTCCGACGTGCTCGCCGATATTCTTGGTCTCTTAAAGTCGGCTAAAAAGCCAGCGCTGGTTTTGGGCAATGGTGCGCGACACTCCAATCATGGAGAGCTGGGCGCCGCCGTTGCCAAGCTTGGCATTCCCGCTTTTACGATCGATCAGGCTCGCGGCCTTATCCCCGACGATGGGGATCTGTGTTTTGGTTATGCAGATCCACTTTTCTGTCGTACGTTCCGGGAGGTGGTCAATGCTGATGTGTTGATTCTCGCTGGCAGTACTATCGATTTCCACACTTGCTTCGGTCGTAGCCAATTGTTGCGAGACGATGTAAAAATCATTCAGATCCACGATAACCCGGCGTTGCTGAATCAGTGTCGGCAGAGTGAATTGACCGTTCTCGGTCCTCCTGCGGCGGTTCTTGCCAATATTGCCGATAGTGTTGGTGACCTGCCAGGCAGTAGTGCTTGGCTTGGTTGGCGCGATAGCTTGCGCCGTATCTACGTGGCTGCTCAAACGGACTGGCAAGCTCAGTTAGACCGACTGGCAAATGATTCAGGGTCAGGAATTCACCCTCTGCAATTATGTGCCAGTTTGAATCGCCATCGTACCGACGATACCGGAATAATCATCGATGCCGGAGATTTCGTGCATTGGCCTCGTGGTTATTTTCCTGCTCTGAAGCAAGGGCGCTGGATGGATGCGGTGCTGATAGGGAATCTTGGAGGCTCAGTGCCCTTGGGTATAGGCAGCCAGCTGGCTCATGGTAATGGGCAGACCTGGACGTTCGTAGGTGATGGTGGGTTTGCGTTTTATGCGTGGGATTTGGAAGTGGCTGTCGAGAAAAAGCTGCCTCTCAAGATCATTCTTGGAAATGACGCTGCCTGGGGCATCGAGAAGCGTTTGCAGTTGAATCATTACGGTGCTCATGTTGCGTGTGAGTTGCGTGAGATCCGCTACGATCGGTTTGCCGAGCTAATGGGTGCCACGGGCATTTATGTGGACTCAGTGGATAACCTGGACGAAGCTGTTGATAAACTGGTTGCGGTGGATGGCCCAGCGCTCTTGAATGTGAAAATTCGATCTATGGCAGGGCGCCCTTTGGCGGATTTTCCTCGCTATTAATGGCTCATTTGGAGGGTTTATGCATTATGTAGAGTGTCGGGATATTCCCGTCAAGGTCTCACGGTTGGGTTTCGGCTCGATGGTGCTGGCGGGAACTTATGGCAATGTGGATCGGGCACAGGCCATTCGTGTGTTACGTGATGCTGTGGACCTTGGGGTAATCCCCCCATTTTTAACGGTGCTCAGAAGTAGCAATGCTATGCGGCCATGGTCAGCCGCTGTTTTGGGGTGATACCGCCCAATGCCATATTTGGGCGCTCGTTATTGTAGGACCACATCCA
>JBFWLP010000024.1:0-36655 GCA_050252075.1 Burkholderiaceae bacterium
GGCCCATACCACCAGTGACTGGCCGCGGCGCATGTCGCCGGCGGCAAACACCTTGTCGACGCCGGTTTGGTAGTCTTCCGTGTTGGCCAGCGCGTTGCCGCGTGCATCGGTTTCCACCTTGAAGGCGTCGAGCACCGACTTCACCGGCGAGACGAAACCCATGGCCAGCAGTACCAGGTCGGCCGGCAGCTCGAACTGCGAGCCTTCCACTTCCTGCATCTTCATCTGGCCGGTGGCTTTGTCTTTCTTCCATTCCACGCGCGCGGCGACCAGTTTTTGCACCTTGCCGTTCTTGCCCTCGAAGCTTTTCGTGGTGACCGCCCAGTCGCGTTCGCACCCTTCTTCATGCGACGACGACGTACGCAGCTTGGCCGGCCAGTAGGGCCAGGTCATGGGTTTGTTTTCCTGGTCGGGCGCTTTGGGCATCAGTTCAAACTGGGTGACCGACAGGGCGCCGTGGCGGTTGCTGGTGCCCACGCAGTCGGAGCCGGTGTCGCCGCCCCCGATGACGATCACGTGCTTGCCTTTGGCCGACAGCTGGTTTTCAATGCGGTCGCCCTGGTTCACCTTGTTTTGCTGGCGCAGGAAATCCATGGCGAAGTGAATACCGTCCAGCTCACGCCCCGGTACCGGCAGGTCGCGCGGGTTCTCGGCGCCGCCGGTAAGCACCACGGCGTCGAAGTCGGCCTGCAGCGACTCGGGCGTGCGCACCGTCAGGCCGTCTTCGGCATGCTCGGGCGAACCCACGTAGGTTGACGCCAGAAACTCGACCCCTTCGGCTTCCATTTGGGCCAGCCGGCGGTCAATGTGCGACTTTTCCAGTTTGAAATCGGGAATGCCGTAGCGCAGCAAGCCGCCGATACGGTTGCTTTTTTCGAACACCGTAACCGAGTGGCCGGCGCGGGCCAGCTGCTGGGCGCACGCCAGGCCGGCGGGACCGGAGCCTACCACCGCCACTTTCTTGCCGGTTTTTCTGGCCGGCGGCTGGGGCACCACCCACCCCTGGTCCCAGCCTTTGTCAATAATGGCGTGCTCGATCGATTTGATGCCCACCGCATCATTGTTGATGTTCAGCGTACAGGCCGCTTCGCACGGGGCCGGGCAGATGCGCCCGGTGAACTCCGGAAAATTGTTGGTGGAATGCAGCACATCGAGCGCCTGTTGCCACTGCTGGCGGTAAACCAGATCGTTCCAGTCGGGAATGATATTGTTCACCGGGCAGCCATTGGTGCAGAAAGGAATGCCGCAATCCATGCACCGCGCGCCTTGCTGCTTGGCCTGCTCGTCGTTCAGGGTGGCGACGAACTCTTTCCAGTGCTTCACCCGGGTGACGGGTACTTCGTAGGTCTCGGAGACACGTTCGAGCTCAAGAAAACCAGTAATTTTGCCCATGATTTATTTCCTCAGGCCGCAATTTGTTCAGGATGGGTGGCGCGCCATAGCTCGCCCAGGGCACGGCGGTAATCGACCGGCATGACTTTCACGAAGGCCTGGCGCGCGCGATCCCAGTCGCCCAGCAGGTCGCGGGCGCGGAAACTGCCGGTGTAGCGGTAATGGTCTTCGATCAGGCGGCGCAGGATGGCCTCGTCGGTTTCGCGCTCGCCCCCGCGTGTACTGCTGTGCCAGTGCTCGATGGTGCCTTGGGCTTCTTGCTCGGCACGTGGTACAACGCGTTCCAGATCCACCATGGCCAGGTTGCAGCGCTGGCGGAAGGTGTTGTCGGGATCCCATACATACGCCACGCCGCCCGACATGCCGGCGGCAAAGTTGCGGCCGGTATCGCCCAGCACCACCACCGTGCCGCCGGTCATGTATTCGCAGCCGTGATCGCCGGTGCCTTCGACCACCGCCGATGCGCCCGAGTTGCGTACGGCAAAGCGTTCGCCCGCCACACCGTTCAGGAACGCTTCGCCGGCAATGGCGCCGTACAGCACCGTATTGCCCACAATAATGTGATCGGGGCCGAAGCCGCGGAAGTCGTTGGGCGAGCGCACGATAATACGTCCGCCTGACAGACCCTTGCCCACATAGTCATTGCCTTCGCCCACCAGATCGAGCGTGATGCCGTGTGCCAGGAAGGCGCCGAAGCTTTGCCCGGCCGACCCGTTGCACTGAATGTGGATCGTGTCGTCGGCCAGCCCGTCGTGCCCGTACTGGCGTGCCACCGTACCCGACAGCATGGCGCCGATGGTGCGGTTGCGGTTACGCACCGGCACAATGAAGGACACCTTTTCCTGCCGCTCGATGGCCGGCCGGCTGCGTTCGATCAGTTGGTGATCCAGGGCATTGGCCAGCCCGTGATCCTGTTCCCGGGTGTGATACTGCGTGTCCTGGGTTTCCACGGCATGGAACAGGCGCGAGAAGTCCAGCCCGCGTGCTTTCCAGTGTTCGATGCCGGGGCGGGTGTTCAGCAGCTCGACCCGGCCGATCAGCTCGTCGAACGTGCGCACACCCAGTTGGGCCATGATTTCGCGCACTTCTTCGGCCACGAAGAAGAAATAGTTCACCACGTGCTCGGGCTTGCCCTGAAACTTCTTGCGCAGCACCGGATCTTGCGTGGCGACGCCCACGGGGCAGGTGTTCAGATGGCATTTGCGCATCATGATGCAGCCTTCCACCACCAGCGGTGCGGTGGCAAAGCCGAATTCGTCGGCTCCCAGCAAGGCGCCAATGACCACATCGCGGCCGGTTTTCATCTGGCCGTCGGCCTGCACCCGAATACGGCTGCGCAGATTGTTCAGCAGCAGGGTTTGCTGGGTTTCGGCCAGCCCCAGTTCCCAGGGCGTGCCCGCATGCTTGATCGACGACACCGGCGATGCGCCCGTGCCGCCGTCGTGGCCGGCAATGACGACATGATCCGCTTTGGCCTTGGCCACGCCGGTGGCAATGGTGCCCACGCCCACTTCCGACACCAGTTTCACCGAGATCGATGCGCGCGGATTCACGTTTTTCAGATCGTGAATCAGTTGGGCAAGATCCTCGATGGAGTAAATGTCATGGTGCGGCGGCGGGGAAATCAGCCCCACGCCCGGCACCGAATAGCGCAGCTTGGCGATGTACTCGGACACCTTGTGGCCGGGCAGCTGGCCGCCCTCGCCGGGTTTGGCGCCTTGTGCCATTTTGATCTGGATCTGGTCGGCGCTGGACAGGTATTCGGCCGTTACGCCGAAACGCCCTGACGCCACCTGTTTAATGCGCGAGCGCAGTGAATCGCCGGCCGCCAGCGGCACGTCGGCTTCCACCCGTTCGGCACCCAGTACCGAAGCCAGCGTATCGCCTTTCTTGATCGTGCTCTTGCCGGTTTGCATTTCGGCGCGGTAGCGCAGTTCGTCTTCGCCACCCTCGCCGGTATTGGATTTGCCGCCGATACGGTTCATGGCCACGGCCAGTACCGAGTGTGCTTCGGTCGAGATGGACCCCAGCGACATGGCGCCGGTGGCAAACCGCTTGACAATGTCCTTGGCCGGTTCCACCTCGGACAGCGGGATGGCGCGTGACGGATCGAAACGGAACTCGAACAACCCGCGCAGGGTCATGTGGCGACGCGACTGGTCGTTGATGAGCTGGGCGTATTCCTTGTAGGTGCTGTAATTGTTGCCGCGTGTGGCGTGCTGAAGCTTGGCAATGGAATCGGGTGTCCACATGTGCTCTTCGCCGCGCACGCGCCAGGCGTACTCGCCGCCGGTTTCCAGGGCGTTGGCCAGAACCGGGTCGGTGCTGAAGGCCGCGCGGTGTACCCGCAACGCCTCTTCAGCCAGCTCGAAAATGCCCACGCCTTCAATGTTGCTGGGGGTGCCGCGGAAATACTTGTTCACCAGCGCGCTGTTCAGGCCCACCGCTTCGAAGATCTGGGCGCCGGTGTAGGACATGTAGGTGGAAATGCCCATTTTGGACATGACCTTGTTCAACCCTTTCCCGATGGCCTTGATGTAGTTCTTGACCGCTTTGTCGGGTTCAGGCAGCGTTTGCAGCGTTTCCAGCGCCAGATAGGGGTGGATGGCCTCGGCGCCGTAACCGCCCAGCAAGGCGAAGTGATGCACTTCGCGGGCCGAGCCGGTTTCCACCACCAAGCCGGTGCTCGTGCGCAGGCCGGCACGGATCAGGTGCTGGTGAATGGCCGAAAGGGCCAGCAAGGCGGGAATGGCCACGCGTTCGGCGTCGACATTGCGGTCGGTGATGATCAGCACGTTATAGCCGCTGCGTACCGCATCGGCGGCGCTGGAACACAAGGCGGCAATACAGGCCTCGATGCCTTCGCGGCCCCAGGCCACCGGGTAGGTGATGTCCAGTTCCATGCTGCGGAACTTCTGGCCCGTAATGTCGGCGATGGTGCGGATCTGGGCCATGGCGGCGAAATCCAGCACCGGCTGCGCCACTTCCAGGCGCAGCGGGGGGTTCACGTTGTTGATGTCCAGCAAATTGGGTTTGGGGCCGATGAACGACACCAGCGACATGACCAGCTGTTCGCGAATGGGGTCGATCGGCGGGTTGGTTACCTGCGCAAACATTTGCCGGAAATAGTTGTACAGGGGCTTGGCGCGGTTCGACAGCACGGCCATGGGTGCATCGTTGCCCATGGAGCCGGCGGCTTCCTCGCCGTTGGCGGCCATGGGTTCAAGAATGACCTTCATGTCTTCTTGTGTCCAGCCGAACGCTTGCTGGCGATCCAGCAGCGACAGGCCGCCCGGATTCGGCTCGATGGAGCGGGGCGCCGGCAGCGATTCCAGCTTCAGGCGCAGCCGCTCGATCCACTGGCGATAGGGGCGCGTATTGGCCAGCTGCGACTTGATTTCTTCGTCGTCGATAATGCGGCCCTGCTGCAGGTCGATCAGAAACATTTTGCCCGGCTGCAGGCGCCATTTCTTCACGATACGGTGTTCGGGGATGGACAGCGTGCCCGCTTCCGATGCCATGATCACCATGTCGTCGTCGGTGATCAGGTAGCGTGCCGGACGCAGGCCATTGCGATCGAGCGTGGCGCCGATCTGGCGACCGTCGGTAAAGGCCACGGCGGCGGGGCCGTCCCAGGGCTCCATCATGGCGGCATGGTATTCGTAGAACGCGCGGCGGTTTTCGTCCATGGTGTCGTGCTGTTCCCAGGCTTCCGGGATCATCATCATCATGGCGTGGGCCAGCGAATAGCCCGACATGGCCAGCAGTTCCAGGCAATTGTCGAACGTGGCGGTGTCGGATTGGCCTTCGTACACAATGGGGTACAGCTTTTTCAAGTCTTCACCCAGCACTGCCGACTGCATGACGCCTTCGCGGGCACGCAGCCAGTTGAAGTTCCCTTTCACCGTGTTGATCTCGCCGTTATGGGCGATCATGCGGTAGGGGTGAGCCAGCGGCCAGGCAGGGAAGGTGTTGGTGGAAAAGCGCTGGTGCACCAGCGCCAGCGCCGATACCGTACGGGTATCGGCCAGGTCTTTATAGTAGTGGCCCACCTGGTTGGCCAGCAGCAGGCCTTTGTAGACCACCGTACGCACCGAAATGGACGGTACGAAGTATTCCTGGCCGTGCGCCAGCTGCATTTTCTGGATGGCGTGGCTGGCCGTTTTGCGAATGACGTACAGCTTGCGCTCCAGCGCGTCGGGCACCATGATGTCGGGGCCGCGGCCAATGAACAGCTGGCGGATGACGGGCTCACAGGCACGCACGGTGGGCGACATGGGCATGTCGCGATCAACCGGCACATCGCGCCAGCCCAGCACCACCTGGCCCTCGTCGCGCACAGCGCGTTCCAGCTCTTGCTCACAGGCCAGACGCGATGCCGTTTCCTTGGGCAGAAAAACCATGGCCACGCCGTATTCATCGGGTGGCGGCAAGGTAACGCCTTGCGCCGCCATTTCCTCGCGGTACAGGGCGTCGGGCACCTGGATAAGAATGCCGGCGCCGTCGCCCATGAGCTCATCGGCACCCACCGCGCCGCGGTGGTCCAGGTTTTCCAGAATTTTCAGGCCCTGCTGAATAATGCTGTGGCTTTTTCGCCCCTTGATATGGGCGACGAAACCCACGCCGCAGGCATCGTGTTCGTGCTGCGGGTGGTACATGCCTTGCGCGGTACCGGCAACGCGGTTCACGGCGACATTTTGGGGAAGAAGTTCGTTTTGCGACATAGCTGACTCACTTGATTGGTGCAGTGCAAGGTGGCCACGATACCCGTATTCTTTTTTCGGCGCAATCATTTTAAATAGGGGTCGTACCCTAATTATTTGATTAATTTAATTCAATTAAAATAAATGGGGACGCAATAAAATAAGACGGAAGATCAGGACGTTAGCGCTTTGCACCGATTCGGTGCGAAGTGTGCTTAATAATAGGGACGGAGTGTTATGTGTTGGTGCGTGATTGCACCGTTCTGGTGCGTTTGCGCGGTCGTCCGCGAGGTGCCGGGGCTACCCGGCGGGTGGCGCGCGGGCCGATGGCATTCAGAAAATGGTCGTCGCCCAGCGCCCACTGGCCCAGCAGTGTGGCCTGAATGTGCGCTTGGGTGCCGCTTGCCAGGCCCTGTGTCAGGTAGGCCTTGTAGTTGGCCTGGCGGGCGAACGGCGTGTTCCCGCAGTGCCAGTAATCGGGGTGGTCGGTGACCAGGCTGGGCGAGGTGCCGGCCAGGCCAACGTGCTCCTGGGCGGACGACCAGGGCCAGCGAGTGGGTGTATCAACGTAATGAAACGCAACCGGCAGTGATTCCAGCCAGACCAGGCAGGGCAGCAGCCATTCACCCGGCTGGACCAGGGCACTATGGTAGCGGCCGGCAAATACCGTGCCTTGCTTTTGGTCGGCCGCCAGGCGCCGCCCAAGCGCCTGGATCACTTTCGACAGCGCTGTTTTATCGGGCGGGGTGGCCAGCAGGGCCAGGCGGTCGGGCAGCAGTACCCAGCCATGAACCGCCACCCGGTAATTGCGGGCGTACGTGTGCAGCCAGTCGCGCAGCTTGTCGAGCCAGTCGGCCGGCGTGGGATCGGCCGGGCGTGCCAGCGGCGTAGCCAGCTGAACCAGCGCCAGCTGGGGAATGCCGGGAACATACAGGCGAGCGAGCCGTGCCATAGGTTAAGCGGGGTCAGTCGGCCGGCGGATCGCCCCGAAACACGCGGATCCAGTGCGCCGTTGAGGGGTCGTGATGGGTGTCGAGCGGGCGTTTGCCGGCCAGCATTTCCTGAATGCCCCGGGCCAGAACCTTGCCGTATTCCACCCCCCATTGATCGAAGGGATTGATGCCCCACACCACCCCTTGAACGAATGTTTTGTGTTCATACAGGGCTACCAGCGCGCCCAGGGCTTCGGGAGTGAGCTGCGGCAGAACGATCAGGGTCGACGGGCGGCCGCCGGGGTGCACCCGATGATGCGCCAGCGACGCGGCGTCGTCGGCGGACAAGCCTTCGTTCAGGCATTCCTGCAGGGCGTCGTGATAGCTTTTTCCCTTCAGCAAGGCTTCGCGCTGGGCCAGGCAGTTGGCCAGCAGGCTGTGATGGTGCCCCGGCCATCCGTGGTCGGCTTTCTGGCACACAATAAAATCAACCGGCGTGCCGTTGCAGCCCTGATGCAGCCACTGGAAAAAGGTGTGCTGGGCATCGGTGCCGGGCATGCCCCATACCACCGGCCCCGTACAGACTTGCAACGGTTCGCCCGACAGGTCTACCGACTTGCCCAGTGACTCCATATCGAGCTGCTGCAGGTAGGGAACCAGGTTGGCCAGACGGAAATCGTAAGGCGCGATATTCAGCGACTGATGGCCCAGCACGCTGCGGTTCACAATGCCGATCAGCGCCAGTTGCACGGGCGCATTCTGGGCGAAGGGGGCATGAAGAAAGTGGTCGTCGATGGCGGCGGCGCCGGCGAGCATGCCGTTGACCACAGCGGGCCCCACGGCAAGAGCCGTGGTCAGGCTAACGGCCGACCACATGGAAAAGCGACCGCCCACCCAGTCCCAGAAACGGAAAATATTAGCGGCCGGCACGCCCCACTGTTCGGCCCGCTCGGGGCAGGCGGTGATGGCGACGATATGCTGGTAGGGGTCGGCAATACCCGAGGCCCGCAGCCACTCCACCGCGCGCTGGCCGTTTTGCAGGGTTTCGGCGGTTGTGAACGATTTGGAGGCCAGCACAATAAGCGTGTCGCGCGGGTCGAGCCCGGCCAGGCCGCCCTGGATGGCGTGGCCGTCAATATTGGACACATACCGCACTTTGCGGCGCAGGTGGTGGTAGCCGAACGCACGGGTGGCCAGCCGTACGCCCCAGTCGCTGCCGCCGATGCCAATGTGAACCACATTGCGCCACCGCTGCGAAAGATCAGCCTGTTTCACGAATTCAAGTACGCGTTCCCGTTCCCGGGCCACTTCAGGCGGAGGGGACGACGCGCGCAGTGCGGTGTGCCATGCGCCGCGGTGTTCGGTCAGGTTGACGGGTGCGCCGGAAAACAGCGCCTCGCGCCAGGCGTGCAGCCCCCGGGTGTGAAGCAGGGCTTGCCCCGCATGGGCCAGCGGCGCCGAGCGGCGCTGGGCGCTGATGTCGATGGCAAGGGGGCCGGCGGACAGCATGCACAGTTCGTTGACCGGCAGCGAGGCGGCCTGGGCCGCCTGCACGAACGCCTGCCATTCGGGCAGATGATGCAGCGACCGCCAGGGGGCGGGAAAGCCAGCGAAGGGGGGAGCAGACGGAAGGCCGGCCACGCGTTCTCCTGAAATTGTTTCTTGTCGTACGGGCAGAGGGTAACGCGATTGTAATGCGTATGCCGGCGAACGACGTGCAACTTGCAGAAAGAGCGCGTGCGGTGCGGTGGCCCGCAGGGGCCGGGGAACAACGAGTTAGCGGCGGCGGCTGCGCGGTGCGACGGGCGCACGACCGGCAATATGACGGAAAGTGATACGGCCTTTGTCCAGGTCGTAGGGGGACATTTCCAGCGATACTTTGTCGCCGGCCAGAATACGAATGTGGTGTTTGCGCATTTTGCCGCCGGTGTAGGCAACAATGGGGTGCCCGTTATCGAGCGTAACGCGAAAACGCGAATCGGGCAGTACTTCGGTAACCAGACCGGACATTTCAATAAGTTCTTCTTTTGCCATAGGGTTTCCTTTCTCAGTTAAATAACGACAAGCGCTCAGCGCAGCCGTCAGACCGGGTGTGGGCGCAACAAGCAATACGGTGGTATGGATGCAACGTGCGCGCCAAGCACACGATGTATGCGATGTACCAACAACGTGATAAAGCATTGAAGGCCCACGAGCGGGGCGTGGGGCGAATTGACCACCTGCCGCGCGGAGCGGCAGGTACGCGCGTAAGCGCCGTGACGTGCGCGCCGGCAGGCTGCGCGCACCCTAAATGTAAATGCGGGCGTTTGCCCGAAGATAAGTTCAAAGTGTAGCACAGATCTTGTTGTTTTTAAAGAATTTTTTCTTGAACGGGTTTGCCGGGGGTGGGGCGGGGCCGTAACAGTGATTTAACCGGCTGTGTGGCCGGTAAGCGCCGGGGAGCGGGTACAATCGCGGTTTGTCGTTCACGTTCTACGTACAGGAAACTTTATGAGCAGCCGCCATGCCCCGTTAGCCGGCGTCCGAGTGCTGGACCTTTCCCGTGTCCTTGCCGGGCCCTGGTGCACCCAGAACCTGGCCGATCTGGGGGCCGATGTCATCAAAATCGAACGCCCCGGAACGGGCGACGACACCCGCTCGTGGGGCCCGCCTTACCTGAAAGATGCCGACGGCAACGACACGACCGAAGCAGCCTACTACCTTAGCGCCAACCGCAACAAGCGCTCTGTTGCCATTGATATCGCCACCCCGGAAGGCGCCCAGCGCGTGCGCGACATTGCCCGGCATTGCGACGTTCTGGTGGAAAACTTCAAGGTGGGCGGGCTGAAAAAATATGGCCTGGACTACGACAGTATCCGGGCCGTGAATCCTGGGCTTATTTACTGCTCGATTACCGGTTTCGGTCAGGACGGCCCCATGGCAAGCCTGCCCGGTTACGACTTCATGATCCAGGGCATGGGCGGGCTCATGAGCATCACCGGCGAGCGCGACGACTTGCCGGGCGGCGGCCCGCAAAAGGCCGGCGTGGCCGTGACCGACATCATCACCGGCATGTATGCGGCGCTGGCTGTCATGGGGGCGCTGCATGAGCGCCATCGCAGCGGAATGGGCCAGCACATTGATATGGCGTTGCTGGATTGCCACGTGGCCATGCTGGCCAACCAGAATCTGAACTACATGACCACCGGCGTTGCGCCCCAGCGAGCCGGCAATGCGCATCAGAACGTGGTGCCTTACCAGGTGTTCGCGGCGTCCGACGGGCATCTGATTGTGGCGGTGGGCAACGACACGCAATTCAGGGCCTTCACCCAGGCCCTGGGGTGCCCCGAGCTGGGTACGCACCCCCATTTCGCCACCAATTCCCAGCGTCTTATTCATCGCGACGAACTGATTCCGCAACTGACCCAGCGCATGGCCACCCGCCGGCGCGATGACTGGATCGCGGTGCTGCAGCAGGTGGGCGTGCCTTGCGGGCCTATCAACAACCTGCAGCAGGTATTCGAGAATCCGCAGGTCAGGCACCGCCAGATCTGGCAAACCATGTCGCATCCCACCGCCGGCAGCGTACCCACCACGGCCAGCCCCATGCGGTTTTCCGACACCCCTGTGCAGTACCGCTTTCCGCCGCCTTTGCTGGGTGAGCACACCGACGAGGTGTTGCGCGAACTGGGCATTACGCCCGAGGCATAAATGGTGGCCGTTCCCCCCCGCGCTTCGCCGCGCAAGAAAATGGGCCGCCCGCCGGCCACCGACAACCCGCGGCGCCAGATCGTGCGGGCGGCGGCCCGGCTGTTCGCTGAAAAAGGCTACGAGGCCAGCTCGCTGGGCGAACTGGCCGCCCTGACAGGCACCTCGAAAGCGGGCATTTACCATTACTTTGCCACGAAGCAGCAAATTTACGACGCCATCATTCTTGATGTTCTTGGCGGCCTGACACAAGAGGTGCGCCGGGCGGTGGCCACCGAAGCGGCGCCTGCCGCGCGTTTACGCGCCTTCATGTTGGGGCACGCACGGTTTTTTCAGGCCCATTACTACGAGTTCGTGGCCATGCTGATCGGTTTCAGCGGTATGGCAACGCCCGACATGAAACAGGAAGCCAATCGTCTGCGCGACGAGCACGAACAGTTGTTACGTACAATTGTGCAACACGGGCTGGACACCGGACAGTTTTCGGGCAGCAGTGCCGCCACCACGGCGCGGGCGGTGTTGTCCATGCTGAACTGGATGGTGCGCTGGTACCGGCCCGATGGAAAAGAGCGTGCCGAAACGTTTGCAATGGATTACTATCACTTGATTGTTCAGGGGTTGCTGCCCCGTTAGTGCCAGGAGACCCCGTAGTGATTCCGCCCCGCATGCAACTGCTTCTCATACTGACGATGGCGGGCTGGGGGCTGAACATCTCCATTCTGAAAACACTCACCCAGCACTACGATATTCTGCAGTTGTCGGCGAATCGCATGAGCATCGGGGCGATATTTGTCGTTCTGGCCATGTTCTCTTCACGCCAGCCCATGCCGTTTCGCCAGGTTACCCCCCGCCAGTGGGTGTTGTTCGCCATTTGCGGCGCCATGATGGTGTACCTGAATCAAATCCTGTTCATTACGGGCATGAACTACACCTCGGCCACCAACGGGGCGCTGATCATGGCCATTGGCCCCCTGCTGGCGTCACTGATGGCGGCGGCCGTGTTCCGGGAAGCCCTGACGCGCCAGCGCCTGATCGGTGTAGCGCTGGGCTTTGGCGGGGTATTTGCCGTGGTAGTCGGGGGCTCGGGCGGCAATGCCGCTCTGGCCGGGTGGGGCGACCTGATCATTTTCGCCGCCGTGTCCACGTTTATCGGCGGCGGAATGTTCATACAAAGTCTTACCCGCCACTTTAATACGCTGTTTGTCACCAGCATTATTTACGTCATTGGCGCCACCATGCTGCTGGTGCACGTTACCCTGCTCGATCCCGGCGTATGGACCTTTGCGCGCCTGGCGCCGGGTTTCTGGCCGACCGTGCTGATGGTGGTGTCCGGCCTGGTGTTCACCGCCATCTGTAATCTGTTCTGGAACCGTGCCATCAGCGAATACGGGGCCGCGCGTATTTCGGTCTACCAGTACTGGGTGCCGCTGTTTGGCGTGGGCTTTGCCACGGCATTGCTGGGCGAACCCTTTTCGGTGTGGCACTGGGTGGGTATGGCCGGCATTATGCTGGGTACCTGGCTGGGCGCCAAAGCGCCGTCACGCCGGCCCGGCAAACCCGGTGCGTCCGCGTAAGCCTATAATTTTCCCTTTGCGTTTATTGTTATCCCAGGGGTTGGCATGAAAATTCTGGTTACCGGCGGTGCCGGTTTTATTGGCTCGGCTGTGGTCCGCCATATTATTCAAACGACCCAGGACGCCGTCGTCAATGTCGACAAGCTCACCTATGCCGGGAATCTGGAGTCGCTGGTCAGCGTGGCCGACCACCCGCGCTACGCCTTCGAGCATGTGGATATCTGCAACCGGGCCGAACTGGATCGCGTGTTTGCCCGGCATCGCCCCGATGCGGTGATGCACCTGGCGGCCGAATCGCACGTCGACCGCTCGATCGACGGCCCGGCAGCCTTCATAGAAACGAATATTGTGGGTACCTATACCCTACTTGAAGCGGCCCGCCAGTACTGGCTGTCACTGAGCGAGCCGGCCAAGGCGGCCTTCCGCTTTCATCATATTTCCACCGACGAAGTTTATGGCGACCTGGACGGCCCGCACGACCTGTTCACCGAAACCACGCCCTATGCCCCCAGCTCGCCTTATTCCGCCAGCAAAGCCAGCTCCGACCACCTGGTGCGCGCCTGGCGACGCACTTACGGCTTGCCCACGCTGGTCACCAACTGCTCGAACAATTACGGGCCTTACCACTTTCCGGAAAAACTCATTCCCCTGATGATCCTGAATGCCCTGGAAGGCAAACCGCTGCCCGTGTACGGCAAAGGCAACCAAGTGCGCGACTGGCTGTATGTGGAAGATCATGCGCGCGCCCTGTATACCGTGGTTACCCAAGGCAAAGTGGGTGAAACCTACAACATCGGCGGGCACAACGAAAAGCAGAATATCCAGGTCGTGCATGCCATTTGCGAGCTGCTCGAAGAACTGGCCCCCGCCAAACCCGCCGGCATAGCCCGCTACACCGACCTGATCACCCACGTTACCGACCGTCCCGGCCACGACCTGCGCTACGCCATCGACGCCGGCAAAATACAACGCGAACTCGGCTGGACCCCCCAGGAAACCTTCGACACCGGCCTGCGCAAAACCGTCCAATGGTACCTCGCCAACAGCCCATGGTGCCAACACGTACAAGACGGCAGCTACCAGCGCCAACGCCTGGGCGTGTAAAAGTTGGGGTCAGAGCAAATTTTGGAAAATTTGGGGTCAGAGTAAAGTTGGGGTCAGAGCAAAAATTTGCTCTGACCCCAACTTTACTCTGACCCCAATTTGCTGCGAATTTTTATGCAAAATCGGCGATGAGGTCTTTGTAAGAAAGGTCCGATGAAATTCGCGCATCGATAACCGTCGGCACTTCTGATATCAGGGCTTCACGTAGCGCAGAGCTTAGTTCCTCGGGTGTGTTCACGTTGAAACCCTGGCATCCCATGGCACGCGCAATTGCGGCATGGTCGAAGTCATGAAACTGGGCAGCAAACGGGCCTCTGATGTGTGTCGACCAGCCCAACATTTGATTGTTGAATATCACGACAACAATTGGCAACTGGGTTTCTATGGCAGTCATCAGGCCGTTCATGGACATTGAGAATCCGCCGTCACCACACACAGCGACAACGGGACGTTCAGGGTGAACTATTTTCGCACCCATCGCGGCCGGTATGGCATACCCCATGGGACCAGCGCCCGCAGCTTGAAGAAAGCCTCCGGCCTCGCGCGTTTCGTAATAGCGCATCATGAAAATGCGGTTTTCCCCAGCATCACAGCACACAATAGAATTGGACGGAAGGGTACGCTGCATTTCCGCAATCAATCGTGTTGGTGACATGGGCAATGAGGGGGCTGTCGCCAGGCGGTTTTGCTGCTCAATATAGGGTTGACGGTAGAGCTTTGCTCGTTCTTCGCCTTCCCCATTCATGCCTTTGGCGGCCTCGGCAAGACGGTCAAGAGCGACACTGGCCTCGCCAATAATGACATGATCGGCAGGAAAGCTCCATGATGCGTTACGAGGTTCGATATCAACCTGGATTAGCACTTGACTACCGGGGTTCAGAAGCGCCAGATTTTCGTAAGCAGTGTCAGAAGCAGATAGCTTTGTTCCAACGGCGACAATGACATCAGCCTCCTTGACACAAGCGTTGGCGGCAGGATGCCCAAATGTGCCGTATAAACCGAGAGAAAGATTATGGCTTTCAGCGAAGACACCTTTGCCTGAAGGTGAGGTAACCACTGGGATATTCAGTGTTTTGGCAAAAGTGTAAAGCGAAGAATAGGCTTGACCAATGCGAACTCCGTTGCCGGCAATGACGACAGGTTTCTTGGCCGACGCAAGCGCTAGAGCGGCCTCTTGTACATCTTGTGGGTCAACGTGGCGAGATTTGCGGGCCAGGTATGCCCGCGTATCGTAAAGGTGTGGAGAGTCAGTGGGTTCGACCAAACCGGTGAATGCCGATATGCTGAACAGAACGGCAACAGGCCCCGGCTGGCCCGTAAGTGCATGTTTGATGGCTAATTGGGTTGCATGCACGGCAGCGGCTGGATGGTGTGCCTCGAAGACTTGTTTCGTAACCCCTTTAAAGCTTAATCGAGCATCCCAACTGCCATAGTCTCCTCGGCCGCTTTGATAAGGTCCATGTAACGATAGTTCCGGCGTGTCACTAAAATCGGTTAGCAGTAGTAGAGGCGAGCTTGATAGCTGAGCTTCGATGGTGCCCAGCAATCCATTGCCCAAAACCCATGGGCCCTGCCCAATCAGTACACCGGGCCTGCCGGTAAGGCGACCATAAACTTCCGCCATGGCGCTTCCCAGCGATTCTTCGCGAACCAGAACAGTGCGTATTGAGTCTTGGAATTTTTCGAGTGCAGCCCAGATATGTCCGGAGTGGCCGCCGGCAATTCCAAAAACAGTATCGATACCCGCCTCTTTCAGAACTTGTACCACAGCGTAGGCTGCAGAAGTGGGGTGTTGCATTAACTGTCTGGTCGTCATTGATGATCTCGTTTATTCGGGTTGGTTGCTTCGCCTAAAATCAAGCCCAAATTGTGCTTAGCCCTGAGCTCGAAAGCAATTTTGGAATTTCTAATACGGTTATAAGCCCATCAAATAAACGTGGCAGGTAAATTAGGTCATGGATCTTCAGCACATACGATCATTTGTCGCCGTTGCCCGCGAGGGAAACCTGACGCGCGCGTCAGAGCGATTGCATCTTACTCAGCCGGCTGTGAGTATTCAGCTCAAGAATTTTCAGCAGGAGCTCGATCTGACACTCCTGGTAAGAACAAGCCAGGGCCTTTCGCTCACAGCTGATGGAGAGGAGATTCTTCCTTTAGCTGATCAAGTGCTTGCCGCCGTGCGTAAGCTTCAAGAACGGGCGGCGCACATGCAAACCAGCGTTAGCGGTGAGCTGTCCATCGGCACGACCATGAACCCGGAAATCACCCGCCTGGGAAATTTTCTGAATAATCTGGTAATGACGTACCCGCGGCTACGTACAAAACTGCACCATGGTATGACGGGTCTGGTCAAGAGCGAAGTGCTGAAAGGCAATCTTGACGCCGGCTATTATGTCGCCGGCCCGGAAGAGACCATGCCGGCCGAGCTTTGTGCCGAATATTTGACGGTCTTCACGCATTACGTAATTGCCCCCAATGGTTGGCGTGCCCGCGTTGAGGGTAAGAGTTGGAAAGAGTTGGCTGCTCTGCCCTGGATATGGCCATATCCTGACTCGGTGCATAATCGAATTTTGTCTGCAAAGTTTCAAGAGCATGGGCTGATTCCTAATATCGTGGCCGAAGCCGATGTAGAGGCCTCGATGATCGATATGGTGCGTTGTGGTATCGGATTGTCGTTAGCCAGGCAGCCCGTGGCCATACGAGAAGAAGAGGCGCACGGCCTTGTAGTCCTCAAGGAGTTGCCGATGCCTTCCACACTGTACTTTATTGCTTCGGTGCACCGCAAAGACGAACCGTTTGTCGCCGCAGCATTTGAGGCAGTGCGTTCGGCATTTTCGTCCTAGATTTTTGTATTTTGCGGGTGACTTTGCGAGTTACATAACAGGTTTAAAAAACGCTTTTAATAATATACAAATAGGCGTGCAGGCAATGTCTGCCTAGAATGGTTGCATCATCAATGACTCACAGCCAAAAAGTATCAGACGTTTGTTCTGTGAGTATGGCAACTATTATTCTGGCGAACGAATGAATTCTGAAAAAACCTTCCGGACAGCACTGGTTACCGGGGCCTGCGGCGGTCTTGGTTCCGCGATTGTCGAACGCTTATGCAAGGAAGGCCATCGGCTTGTTCTTGTGGACGTTTCCGAGCAGGTTCACGAACAGGCCGATCGCCTGCAGAGTCAAGGTTATACCGCGCGATCCTATGCCTGCGACATTACGAATGAACAAGGTGTGCTGTCGCTTTTCGAGAGCTTTGATAAAGAAGGCATAAGCATTGATGTTTTGGTAAACAATGCTGGAATTTCGCCTAAAGTTGCTGGAAAAAGCTTGCCTGCCGAGCAAGTGCCGTTGGCCGAGTGGGAGGCTGTCCTTGCCGTCAATCTGACTGCTCCGTTTTTGCTGAGTCGTACAGCGTCGCCTCGGATGCGCAAAAAAGGCTGGGGCAGAATCATCAATATGGCATCTGTCGCTGGTCGTACGCGGTCACTGGTGTCTGGGGCCCATTACTCGGCCTCGAAAGCGGGTCTTATAGGCTTTTCAAGAATGTTCGCCGCCCAGGTTGCTTCAGATGGCATTACTGTCAATTGCATAGCTCCCGGTACCATCAATGCGGGTCTTGGTGGGCAGCTAGATCGTCAAATGACTGATAACTACAAAACCAGCATACCCGTCGGGCGCATCGGAGAGCCAGAGGAGGTCGCTGCTATGGTCGCCTATCTGGCCAGCGAGGAAACGTCTTTTGTTACCGGCGCTGTATTCGATATTAATGGCGGCTACTTTATGCCCTGAGCGGGGCGTTCCGATTTGATGTATCAATCCAGAGGAGAAAAACGATGAGGATGTTCCTGATCGGCGCAGTGTTGTGCGCCGCAATAACCCCACAGGTTGCTTTTGCGCAAGCGGACTCATATCCGTCCAAACCTGTGACCATAACGGTACCATTTGGCGCCGGCGCATCCATTGGAAGCATTACGCGCATTGTCGCAGACAAGCTATCCACACGACTGGGTCAGCCGTTTGTCGTCGAGTACAAACCCGGGGCGGGGGGGACGATCGGGTCGACCCACGTAGCCTCCCAGAAGCCTGATGGTTACTCTTTGTTGGTGTCCGCAACCGGAACCATGTCGATTGCGCCGGTTTTGTACAAGAACCTGTCCTACAAATCGCAAGAGCTGGTGCCTGTTGCACAGATGATTCAAGTTCCCTTTGTGATTGCTGCGGGAACAGGTTTCAAAGGTTCAACACTGACCGATCTGGTGAATCAGATAAAGTCGGCGCCCGGGAAATATAACTTCGCGTCCACGGGGAATGGAACGCTTGTTCATCTGGGCGGTCAGCTACTTTTGAACAAGATCGAAGGTCAGGCCGAGCATATCCCCTATTCGTCTGGGTCCGAGGTGGCCGTAGCGCTGATCGCCGGTGATGTGCTTTTTAGTGTGGCGAATATCTCCACAGCTTCTCCGCACTTTGCTACCGGTCGGCTCAAGGGCTTGGCAACAACTGGAACTTCGCGTTTTCCGTTGCTATCGGACATCCCTTCAGTCAGCGAAAGTGGGATCAAAGACTACGCCGTACAGCATTTTGTCGGTATTTTTGGTCCCCCCGGCATGCCATCTGACATTGCAGAAAAACTGAATAAAGAAATCAATGCCATTTTGCAAGAGCCGGATGTACAAACAGCGTTCAAGGCACAAGGGGATTTACCCACGCCCGTAAGCCGGGAAGTATTCACCGCTACAGTGCAAAACGATATAAAAAATTGGGGCGGACTAGCGCGCGAAATGAACCTGTCTACCAATTAACCGCATACAAGCGCACCGTACGAATCCCCCGTAAGTTTGGGGTCAGAGTAAAGTTGGGGTCAGAGCAAAAATTTGCTCTGACCCCAACTTTACTCTGACCCCATCCATCCAAGTTGTTCGCGGAGCATGGTGTAGACCTGGAGGGTGAGGGGGTTGATGGTTTCTTTGCGGATGAGCAGGCGGTAGGTGACGGATGGAAGGGGGGGGAGCCCTTCGGCTTCGCCGAGCACGCGCATGTCGGTTTCCAGGAATTCGATGCTGCGGGCGGTGATGCCCAGGCCGGCGCGGACGGCGGCTTTGATGCCTACCAGGGTGGTGGCCAGGTAGTTGATGTGCCAGGTGAGCGAGGTTTCGCTCAGGGCATCCAGGGCCAGGCGCCGGAAAATGCTGCGTTCGTCGGCCAGGATGAGCGGCAGGGGGGTGCCGGGTTTCACCACGTAATCGGCCGAGCAGATCCAGGCCACCGGCGAGGTGCGCAGCACGATGCTGGACATGTCGGGGTCGTCGCGAGTGGAAATGGTCAGGTCAATTTCACCCGCGCGCAGGGCATCCATAAGAAAAGGGCTGCGGTCCACCTGAATTTCCATATGCACCCGGGGCGCGTGGCGCGCAATGTGGGTGAGCACGGGCGGCAAAATGGTGTCGGCCACGTCGAGCGGCGATCCGAACCGCAAACTGCCTTCCATGTCGTTGCTGTACAGCGTGCGGATGGCTTCGTCATTCAGGGCCAGTATGCGCCGACCGTAATCGGCCAGTTTCAGGCCTTCGGGCGTCAAGGTGCGCAAGCGCCCGTCTTTCTTGAACAGTGCAAAGCCCATGAGCGTTTCCAGGCGCTGCATTTGCTGGGTAACCGCCGATTGGGTTTTGAACAGGGCTTCGGCGGCGCCTGAAAATGTATTAGTTCTTTGGATGGTTACCAGGGTGCGCAACAAATCCATATCCAGATTTCTCATAGGGTTGCCTGTCGCCAAGATGCTTGCTTCGCCTTTCCGGTGGAATAAGTTATCAGTAATTCTAATGGATTGCGCGGAAAATTAAATTGTTATTACGGTGCGGCCTGCCTATAGTTTGTACATGGGCAAGTGTTGCCTCGCTTATTTTTACAAGGAATTGACCAATGAGCATCCAAACCGAACGCGCGACTGCGGTGGCGGAGTTGATTGATTTTTCAAAAGCACGCGTTGGCACGACGCTGAACCGGTCGACCCTGGACGACGTGCTGCAGCGCCTGATCCAGCTGGCTTCGCGCCGTGAGTTCTGGGCGGCTGACGAGTTTGCCGCACCGCCCGAAGGCGAGTTGCAATCGCGCTACCTGATTCACGAAGAAAGCGACAGCACGTATGCCTTGTATTTGAACGTCATGCGGCCGGGCAAGGTGATTGTGCCCCACGACCACACGACCTGGGCCTGCATTGCCGCCGTGGAAGGCACTGAAACCAATACCGTGTACGAGCGCACCGACGATGGCAAAACCGCCGGCCATGCCGTGCTGAAACCCGTGGCCACCAAAGATGTCGGCCCGGGAGCAGGCATTGCGCTGCTGCCCGATGACATTCATTCGGTAAAAATTCTTGATGAATCGGGCATTCGCCACTTGCACTTCTATGGCCTGGCCCTGGAAAAGCTCGACCGGCGCACCGCGTTCAATCTGGAAGACAACACCTGCAAAACCATGGGTATTGGTGTGCAAACAAAGCGTTCCGGTAATTAATCATGCAGGGTATCACCATGAAGTATGTGGATCCCACGACCCTGAAGTCCTGGATACACGACGGCCAGGAGCTGGCGTTGCTGGACGTGCGCGAGCACGGCCAGTTCGGCGAAGACCATCTGTTCTTTGCCATTCCGTTGCCTTACAGCATGCTGGAGGCTGAAATAGAGCGCCTGGCCCCGCGCAAGGATGTGCGCGTGGTGCTGTACGGCGACGATGTCGGTCACGATGCCGTGTGCGCCTCGTACCAGGCCATGGTGGGCCTGGGCTATACCCGGTGCCATGTATTGCACGGCGGCATTCAGGCCTGGAAACAGGCCGGCTACGGTACGTTTGCCGGTGTGAACCTGCCCAGCAAAACGTTTGGCGAGCTGGCCGAGCACGCTTACCACACCCCCAGCGTAACGGCCCACGACTTGCACGCCATGATGCAAGATCCCAATCGCAAGCTGGTGGTGCTCGACGGCCGCCCCGTCGATGAATACCGCAAAATGAATATTCCGGGCGCCATCTGCTGCCCCAATGGCGAGTTGCCGCTGCGTATCCAGGAACTGGTTCCCGATCCCGAAACCACCGTGGTGATCAACTGCGCCGGCCGTACACGCAGCATTATCGGCGCCCAAACCCTGGTCAACCTGCAGGTGCCCAATCCGGTATTTGCGCTGGAAAACGGCACGCAGGGCTGGTTTCTGGCCGATTTGCCGCTGGAACACGGATCCAGCCGGATCTATCCCGAGCGCATCAGCGAGCCGGTACTGGCCGCAGCAAAAGAGCGCGCCGCGTCGGTGAAAGCCCGCTTTTCCATTCCCACGGTATCCGCCGCCCAGGTGGCCCAGTGGTTGCAGGACCAGACAAAAAGTGTCTTCTTGTGCGACGTTCGTACCCAGGAAGAGTTCCGCCGCGACGCCATGCCGGCCCAGGTGCAGCACACCCCGGGCGGTCAGCTGATTCAGGCCACCGACCAATATATCGGAGTTCGCAACGGTTGCATCGTGCTGTGTGACATGGACGGTGTGCGGGCGCCGGTGGTAGCCAGCTGGTTGAAGCAGTTGGGGTGGGACGTGCACGTGCTGCCGGGCCACGAGCTCGATGCCGTGCGCCAGTGGCCGGCCCCTGCGCGCAGTGCGCCGGCGCTGAAAGTGACCGAAGCGATCACCCCCGCGCGTCTGGCGGTGCTGATGCAGCAGCAGTCGGGCCTGTGTTTGCTGGATACCCGCCAAAGCATGCAATACCGCAAACAGCATGTGCAGGGCGCCCGATGGGCCGTACGCCCCACGTTGGCCAAGTGTTTGCCCGCGAACACCCAAACCGGGGTGGTGCTCATGGGCCCCGACGCCCACCGCCTGGCGTGGCTGGCGCACGATGTCGAGACGCTGGGTTATGCCCGCGTCTGGACATGTGCAGCCCCGTTCTCGGCGTTTATCGATGCCGGCTTCACGATCGAATCGTCGCCCGATACTCCACCCGATGCGCAGTGCATTGATTACCTGTTCTTTGTGCACGATCGGCACGACGGCAACAAGGCGGCGGCCCGGCAGTATCTGGAATGGGAAACCAACCTTATTGCCCAGCTCGATGACGCCGAGCGCAATGCCTTCGTGCTGAACCCCGACTGGGCCATCGGCGCAGGTGAGCCGGCCGCCGCGGGCCACGTCGCCGGGGCCATTGGCACGCGCCTGGTGCATCTGGGCAAGAATACGGCAGCGCCTGGCGGCAAGGCGGTGAACCCCGCGCTGGTGCGCGCCAGCACGGTTGTGTTCGACTCCATGGCCCAGTGGAAAGATGTGCGCGCCCGTCGCGGCAGCGAGCGCCTGTTCACGTACGGCGCCCGGGGCACCCCCACCACCTTCGCGCTGGAAGATGCCATTACCGAGCTGGAAGGGGGGTATCGCACCCGATTGCTGCCCACCGGTCTGGCGGCTATTGCCATGATGTTCGTCACCTACTTGCGGCCGGGCCAGCATGTGTTGATCACCGATGCGTGTTATCAGCCGGTGCGCCATTTTGCACAGCAGTTTCTGGACAGCTACGGCATTGAGTACAGCTTCTTTGCCGCCGACGGAACCAATGTGCAGAGTCTGATTCGGCCAAATACCCGCATGATCTATGCCGAGGCGCCCGGTTCGCTGGTGTACGAAATGCTCGATTTGCCGCAGCTGGCCCAGGTGGCCAAGGCGCATAACGCCTTGCTGGCGGTCGACAACACCTGGGGGTCGGGCTTGCTGTACCGGCCGCTGGCACTGGGGGCCGACATTTCCGTCATGGCCGCCACCAAGTATCTGGGCGGGCATTCGGACACCATGATGGGCTCTATTTGCACGACCCAGGACCACTGGGCCCCGGTGGGTGCCATGAACGACGCATTCGGCATGACCGTCAGCCCCGACGACGCGTGGCTGGTGCTGCGTGGTGTGCGCACCCTGTCGGCCCGGTTGAAGATGCATCAGGAACATGCGCTGCGCGTGGTGAACTGGCTTGGCCGTCATCCGCGTGTGGCCCGGGTATTTTGCCCGGCGTTGCCCGGCGACCCCGGGCACGCGTTGTGGAAACGGGACTGCTCCGGCACCAACGGGCTGATCTCGTTCGAGTTAAAGCAGGCGAGCGCCGCGGACGCCGACGCCTTTTTGGATGCCCTGTCGTTGTTTGGTCTGGGGGCATCGTGGGGGGGATATGAAAGTCTGGCGTCCGCCGCCGATATGAAAGCTGCGCGCACCGTGACCGACTGGTCGGCGTGCGGGCCTGTGATCCGCTTGCATATCGGGCTGGAAGACCCCGACGATTTGATTGCCGATCTAGAACGGGCCCTGGCAACCGCCCCCGTCTAGGCCACTTCTTTTTATTCTCAGGAGCTTTACGATGAACGTTTTCAAGAAAACCCTGTTGTGCGCCGTCATGGCCGTTGGTTTGCCCGTGATGTCCGCCTCGGCAATCGCCGCCGATTACCCGAACAAGCCCATCAGCCTGGTCGTGGGCTTTCCCCCCGGGGGCGGCGCCGACGTGCTGGCACGCACGATCGCCCCGCGTTTGGCCGAAGAACTGGGCCAGCCCGTCGTGGTGGAAAACAAGCCCGGCGCCAGCGGCATTATTGCCACCGGGGCCACAGCCCGCGCACCGGCCGACGGCTACCATCTTTACCTGGCCACACCCGGCTCGCTGACCATTCTGCCCAACCTGCAGGAAGTTCCCTACGATCCGGCCAAGTTTTCGGCCATCAGCCTGCTGGTTACCATGCCCAACATACTGGTAACCGGGGCCAATTCCGGCATTGAGTCCGTACAGGATCTGATCGCCAAAACCAAAGCCAGCGGCAATGGTCTGGCCTATGCCTCGGGCGGCAACGGCACCATCGGCCAGATGGCCGGCGAACAGTTCAACATGCTGGCCGGCATTAAAATGATGCACGTGCCGTATCGCGGCACCACCCCGGCCCTGACCGATGTCATGGCCGGTATTGTGCCCGCTACGTTCTCCGACCCCTCCACCAAGAATCTGGTCGAAGGCGGAAAGCTGCGCGCCCTGGCCGTTACCGACACGAAGCGTTCGCCCCTGTTCCCGGGCGTGCCCACCATGGAAGAGGCCGGTGTTCCCGGGTATAAACTGGTGAACTGGTATGGCCTGATCGGGCCCGAAGGCATGCCGGCCGATGTGGTCAAGCGCTTGAACGATGTGCTGGTGAAGGTGATGGCCGAACCGGCGGTTATCGAGAAACTGGGTAACACCGGCGGTATGTCCGCAACGTCCAGCACCCCCCAGGAGTTTGCCGACCTGATGGCGTCTGAGCGCACCAAATGGGTCGACCTGATCAAGAAAGCCAACATTTCATTGAAATAAAAGGTAGTACGCCATGGCTGTTTCGCGCTTTCCCCAGCTGGCTCATTGGGGTGCATTCACCGCCGTTGTCGAGAACGGCACGCTGGTGCGGTGTGAACCGTTTGACCACGATCCCAACCCCTCGCCCATTCTGGACAGCATTGCGCCCATGGTGTATTCACCCCGGCGCATTGCCCAGCCCATGGTGCGCAAGTCGTGGCTGGAAAAGCGTGAGCGCAGCGATGGCAGCCTGCGTGGCCGGGAAGATTTCGTACCCGTCAGTTGGGACACCGCCCTGGATCTGGTGGCCGGCGAAATTTCCCGCACCCGTGAGCAGTACGGCCCGGAAGGCTTGTTTTGCGGGTCGTACGGCTGGTCATCGGCCGGGCGCCTGCACCACGCCCGGTCGCTGATTCGCCGGTTTTATTTTGCCGGCGGCGGCGGGGTAGACCAGCAGGGCAACTACAGCTGGGGAACCGCCCAGTTCATCTTGCCGCATGTCATTGGCACGTATAACCCGCTGACCGGGCGGGTTACCTCGTGGCCCAGCATTATTGAAAATACCCAGGTATTTGTCGCCTTTGGCGGCCTGGCCCTGAAAAACGGCCAGGTTTCTTCGGGCGGCGCCGCCGAACACACCCAGCGGGGCTGGCTGCAGCAGCTGGCCGCTCGCGGTGTGCGGGTTATCAACATCAGTCCCACCCGCGAGGATTGCCCCGATTTTCTGAATGCCGAATGGATACCCATCCGGCCCAACACCGACGTGGCCCTGATGCTGGCCGTGGCCTACCAGCTGGAAACGGCCAAGGCCGTGGATCAGGCGTTTCTGGACAGCCACTGTACCGGATACCCGGCGCTGCGCGATTACCTGCTGGGGCGGCATGACGGCCAACCCAAAACGCCCGAATGGGCCGCCGGCATTACCGGCGTGCCCGCCGCGCGTATCGTAGAGCTGGCCGCCGCCCTGACCGGCGTACGCAGCTACATTACCTGTTCGTTTGCCGTGCAGCGGGCCCAGCACGGCGAGCAGCCTTACTGGATGGCCATTGCCCTGGCCGCCATGCTGGGTCAGATCGGTTTGCCCGGGGGCGGCTTCGGCTTTGGCCACGGCTCCATGAACGGGGTGGGCAACCCCCGCATCGCCACGGCAGGGCCGGCCTTGCCCGTCATGCCTAATCCGGCGCGGCTGGCCATACCCGTGGCGCGCATCACCGACATGCTGTGCCAGCCCGGCGGCAGCTACCCCTTCGAGGGGCGCACCCACACCTACCCCGACGTGCGCCTGATTCACTGGGCCGGCGGCAACCCTTTTCATCATCACCAAGACCTGAACCGCTTGCTTCAGGCCTGGCGCAGCAAGCCCGACACCGTTATCGTGCAGGACATCTGGTGGACACCGGCCGCAAAATTCGCCGACATCGTACTGCCCATCACCTCGTCGCTGGAACGCAACGACATTGGCGGGTCGTCGCGCGATGCCTATGTGCTGGCCATGCACCAGGCCATTGCACCCGTCGGCCAGGCGCGCAGCGACCTTGACGTATTCACCGACCTGGCCGATCGCCTGGGGTACCGCCAGGCCTACACCGAAGGCCTGGACGAAACGGGCTGGATACAACGCATTTACGACGACTTCGCCGCCGACCAGCAGCGCATCGGCGTCACCGTGCCCGACTTCGACACCTTCTGGCAGCAAGGCTACGTAAAACTGCCCCCGCCCGAGCGCGACTTCATCCTGTTTGAAGACTTCCGGCGCGATCCGCAGCAACACCCCCTGCGCACCCCCAGCGGCCGCATCGAACTTTACAGCACCACCCTCGAAAGCTTCCAGCTACCCGACTGCGGCCCCCACCCCCGCTGGATCCCCCCCGCCGAATGGTTGGGGTCAGAGCAAATAAGGGAATACCCTTTGCACCTGGTGTCTGTGCAGCCGGCAGACCGCCTGCACAGCCAGATGGATCCCGGCCCTGTGGCGCAGGCCAACAAAATTGCGGGCCACGAAGCATTAACCATGCACCCGAACGATGCGCAACGCCGCGGCCTGAAGGCCGGCGACCGCGTCAGGGTGTTCAACGCGCGCGGCGCGTGTCTGGCCGGGCTGAAACTGTCGTCCGACCAGCTGCCGGGCGTTGTGATCATGGCCACCGGAGCGTGGTTCGAGCCCGACAACAACCCCGACGCGCCCGAACGCAGCGGCACAGCCAATGTGCTCACCCGCGATATCGGCACGTCGACGCTCACCCAGGGGCCCAATGCCATGAGCTGCCTGGTGGATGTTTGCCGATTTCCGTAAGAATCTAGCAGGAGTAACCATGGGAAGTATTCGCGATTTTTTGAATGAACAAGGCGGTGGCGAGCGCCGCAAAGGCGTGATTCACGTTGGCGGCATGGCCTCGGGCGCAAGCGTTGACATGCCGTATGTGGCCGTGCGCGGCGCGCGCCCCGGCAAAACCTTGTGGTTGAACGGCCAGGTGCACGGCGACGAAATCAACGGCATGATCGCCGCCCTGCGTTTCGTGGCGGCGCTCGACCCCCAGGCCATGAGCGGCAACGTGGTGGTAACACCTACCGCCAACCCGCACGCGCTCGACTTTCGCCGCAAGCGCAATCCGTACGATGAACTCGACCTGGATCAAACCTACCCCGGCAATCCGAACGGCCTGATCTCGGAGCGCCAGGCGCATGCGCTGTTCGAAGAAATTCGCGGCACGGCCGACATGCTGATCAACCTGCACACCATGAACGCTCTGTTCGAGTCGAAAATTTATGCGGTGTACAAGGTCAAGTCAGACAGCGGCGTTACCGAAGACCAATTATTGTCGGCCATTGCCCTGTTCGGCCCCAACGTGGCCTGTCGCATGGATGTGGGTGGAAAAGGGGAATTGCCCGGCAACATCGCCGGCGCGCTCGACTACCAGTGCCTGGCCGTGGGCATTCCGGCCTTCATGCTGGAATTGGGCGGGGGCAGCCGCTACGAAGCGCACAACGTGACGCTGGCCCAGCAAGGCTTTTCCAAGCTGTGCGTGCAAATGGGCATCTTGCCCGAAGGCACGCCCGTGCCCGGGCTGGACCCGGCGGCCGGCTCCCCGGCGCCCACCCCGGCCAGCGTGCGCCGGGTGACGCGCCGCGGCTGGGTAACCTTCAACCACGGCGGCCTGTTCGTGGCCGATGTGCAGGCCGGTGAAACCCTGCCTGCCGGCACCCGCCTGGGCCGCACCATCAACCTGCACGGCGATCCCGTCGAAGACATACACCTGCAACACGACGGCATCATCATCGGCCTGCGCCGCGACCCCGTCGTCCACACCGGCGAACGCACCGCCTTCGTCGCCCGCGAATGGGACAACTACCCCGTCTAACCCCGTAAAAAACACACCGTTCATCAGATTGGTCAGATTGGGGTCAGAGTAACTTTGGGGTCAGAGTAAAATTTTGCTCTGACCCCAATTTTGCTCTGACCCCAATTTTCTATCGCGGAGTGCCGGCCGTTATGTTTGTTTCTGATTCGAGTGTTCCGGGTACGCCGTATCCGCGTTTGGGTGGTGTGGTGTCGTTGAGTGTGTTTTTGTTTTTTGCGCTGATGTTTGCGGTGCGGTCGGGGTATTCGTACGGAGCGGGGTTGCTGCTGTTGAGCAGCATTTACTTTCTGGCCCAACGCCCCCGCCTGCAGCTGGAGCGCGACGACAAATGGTTGATTGCCTGTTTGCTGGCGCTGTGCTTTGTGGGGTCGGCGATCGTGCTGTGGCACGGTAACACTATCAAACACATTGACCAGCTTAGCCGTTATGCCCTGGCGGTACCCGTGTTTTTGCTGCTTCTGCATGTGCCGCCCACCCTGAAAGCGGTGTGGGCCGGGGTTGTGCTGGGTATTGTGCTGTCGGTTGGAATAGCCGCTTGGCAGCTGTACGGGCTGGGCCATAACCGGGCGTCGGGTTATCTGAATATCATCCACTTCGGCAATATCGGCATGGTGTTCGGCCTGTTCTGCCTGTGTGGCATGCTCTGGGCGGGCACGCTGAAGTCGGCCTCGAAAGCGCTGGCCTGGCGGCTTGCATTCGCCGTGGGGGCCGCCGCCGCCGTGTACGCCATTATCGCGTCGGGAAGCCGGGGCAGCTGGGTGGCGATTCCGCCGGTGGCCTTGCTGTTTGTGATTGCCCTGGCCACCCGCCGCACCATTCCCTATCTGGCCGCCGGGCTGGTGATCGTGGTCTTGCTGGCCGTGGCGGCGTATCTGGTGCCTGAAACCGGCGTCGCGCAGCGTTTGTCCCTGGCCATCAGCGAAGTGCAGCGTTATTTAAGCGAACGCTATGTGTTTGAAAACGGCGAAGTGTCGTCGGTGGGCGCGCGTCTGGAAATCTGGCGCGTGGCGCTTTTGCTGATTCCCGAACACCCGTGGCTGGGCTGGAGCGAATCGGCCTTCAACGCCGAGCTGCAGCGCCTGATCGCGGCCGGCAACGTGGATCCCTACATGCTGGAAATGGCCAACACCCACAACAATTACCTGGAAATCCAGCTGTTTTTCGGGCTTCCCACACTGCTTTGTCTGCTGGCGCTGTACGTTGTGGCCTTCGTGCATTTTGCCCGCCATCTGCGGGCAAATGATCCCACCGTCAGGGCGCTGGCACTGGCCGGCAACAGTTTTGTGGCCGCTTATTTCGTCTTCGGGCAAAGCCAGGTGATTCTGGGCCGTAACAACGGGGTTATGTTCTTCGTGCTGGCCCTGGTTATTCTGTGGGCGTGCTTGCGTCAGGCACGCGGGCCGGCGGCCTCAACGTCGCTGCCCGCCCAATAGCGCTTGTGCATGCTTAGCCGTGGCCGCAGCCACAGCGGCAAGGTGGTGTAGTGCTGCCCCAGCTTGTAACCCAACAGCTTCAACGCCGTATGAAGCACGGCCCGGGGCAGCCACAAAGGCGCATGATGGCGCAGATACGACAGTTCGCTTTTCACAAAGCGGCGCCCCTCGCCGCCGGCCTCGCCGAAGCGCTGGCGTATCCAGGTTTCGTCGTGATGAAACACCCCAATGTCGAAATAGCGGGAAAACTCTTCCCAGGGCGTGTAGTTGTGTGAGTGACGCACGGCCGCCTCGGCCACGTAGGCCACGGCATAGCCGGCCAGCACCGCCGTAGCGGCAAAGTACATGTCTTCGCTAAGAATGGTGGTGCGCGGAAACCCCCCCAGTTCGTTGAAAACGCCCGCGCGATAGGCCGCAAACGAATTCGACGTGAACACGGTCTTGATGCCGCGCAGGGGCGTGTCGGCCACGGTGTAAACGTGCGACTGGGCGGTGTAGTTGAACAGGCGGGCGTGTGCCGCCAGCGGGTTGGCGTCGGGCTGGGGCAACTGGCGTCCGTACGCCACGGCCACATTGGGATTGTCGAAAGCCTGCACCAGTGTGTCGATGGCGTCGCTGGACGCCAGCACGGCGTCTTGCGTCAGGTACACCAGAATATCGGCCTGCGGCGCGGCATGCCGGGCGGCCCAGGTGCGGGTGCCGCCGTGATTGAAGTCGTCGGGCGACACGGTGTGCACCACGAAGCCGCACTCGCGGGCCACGTGGGCCGAATCGTCTGACGACGACGAGTCGACCACCACCACATCCATCAGGTACTGGCTGGCTTGCTGGGCGCGCGCCAGCGCATGGGCCGCCACCTGCCACACGGTGCCGCCGTTGTACACCGGCACAATCACGGCCACGCTACGGCTGGGCATTAAGAAACCCTTTCCAGACCGTCATGGCAATAATTTTCAAATCGAGCGCCAGCGACCAGTTATTGATGTACCACAGGTCGTATTCGACCCGTTTCTCCATTTTTTCCAAAGTGTCGGTTTCCCCGCGATACCCGTTCACCTGCGCCCATCCGGTAATTCCGGGTTTCACCTTGTGGCGCTGCATATAGGATTCCACCAAGTCTTTATAGTAGTCGTTATGTGCCAGTGCGTGGGGGCGCGGCCCCACGATCGACATACGCCCCTGCAGCACGTTGAAAAACTGCGGCAGCTCATCCAGGCTGGTACGGCGCAGGAAGGCACCCAGCCGGGTAATGCGCGGGTCGCCGAAGCTGGCCTGGGTAACCTGGTTGCTTCCTTCCTCGTGAACCTCCATGGAGCGGAACTTGTACACCTTGAAGCGCCGGCCGTTAATGCCCATACGATACTGTTTGAAAATGACCGGGCCCCGGGACGACAGTTTGATGGCAATGGCAATCGCCAGGCATACCGGCAGAATAAGCACACTGATGATGCCGCCCAGGATCAGGTCCTCTATCCGCTTGATCAGCCGGGCCGGGCCTTCCATGGGGCTGCGGCTGATGTCCAGCGCATACAGGCCGGCCACATCGCTTACGCGATGATTCAGCAGGGGCAGGTCGCCCAGATCGGGTAAATAGCGGATATCCACCGTTTGATGGCGCAGGGTGTGCAGCACCGTTTTAATGGCCTCGCCCTCGTGCAGCGGCAGGCAAAGCCATACCTCGTGGGCGCCGTGCTGCAACACGCACTGCACCAGTTTCTCGTGCCACTCCGGCGTGTGGCGCAAGGGCAGGGTGGCCACCACCTTGTATCCCTGTTCAGGCAGGGCCGATGCGCGCGACCGCAACGCCCGCGCGGCCTGGCCGCCTTCCACCACCACCACGCTCTTCAGGTTCTTGCCCTTGGCGCGCACGCTGCGCAGCAACCAATAGGCGCCGATGCGAAATGCGGTTACCAGCGCCAGCGACGCCGCCACGGTGCCCACCATCCAGATACGGGAGTAGTCTTCGGCCACCTTCATTAACACCGCCAGCCCGGCGGCCACGGCCATGGCCAGCAGCCAGCCCGTGTACATGCGCCCCAGTTGCCACAGCAGATGGCGCCCGCGCCACGACAAATAGCTGCCCACCAGCAATTGCGACAGCACCACCAGCATGGCAATGACCAGGGTGGCCACAATATAGTGGTCAATCATGAACCAGTGACCAAACCGCGCAAAATACGCAATATAGCTGCCGGCAATGATCAGCAATAAATCCAGAACGCCGGCCAGAAAGGCGACAGGGTAACGCTCGGCCAGCGTGAGCGGGTAATGCGGCTTACTGGAGAATGGCATAGGCTCTTGGGTGGGCGTCTGTGCGAGTTCGCCGGATGATGTTCGCCGGATTGTAACGTGAGTGGCCCGACCATGGCCGCATTCAGGCGTTGCCGTCTGAGTGCGAATGTTACAATCGCCGGCAGTTTTCAGGGGGATGGGCGACGTATGAAAATTCTTCTTTTCGGGAAAACCGGCCAGGTGGGCTGGGAGCTGCAACGCAGCCTGGCGCCGCTGGGCGACGTGGTGGCGTTGTCGTCGCAAAGCGCCGACTATGCCGCCGACTTTTCCGAGCCGTTGCGCCTGGCCGACACGGTGCGCGCCGTTCAGCCCGACATTATCGTGAACGCGGCGGCCTACACCGCGGTCGACAAAGCGCAAAGCGAGCCCGACCTGGCGCAACGGGTAAACGCCCAGGCACCGGGCGTACTGGCGCAGGCCGCGGCGCAGTGCGGCGCGTGGCTGGTGCACTACTCCACCGACTATGTATTTAACGGCGGCGGCAGCAAGCCCTGGCTGGAAGACGCGCCCACCGGGCCGCTCAGCGTATACGGGCAAACCAAGCTGGACGGCGAACGGGCCATACAGGCCGCCGGTTGCCGCCATCTTATTTTTCGCACCAGCTGGGTGTACGCCGCACGCGGGGGAAATTTCGCCAAGACCATGCTGCGTCTGGGCCGTGAGCGCGACGCCCTGACCGTCATCGACGACCAGTTCGGTGCGCCCACCGGGGCCGAGCTGCTGGCCGATATTACCGCCCATGCCATCCGGGCGGTACCGCGCGCCCCGCAGCTGGCCGGCGTATACCACCTGGCCGCCGCCGGCGAAACCACCTGGCATGGCTACGCCATGTTTGTACTGAATTATGCGCGCCGGGCGGGCGTGCCGCTGCGCGTTACCCCCGACGCGGTGGCGGCCGTGCCCACCCAGGCCTTTCCCACACCGGCCCGCCGGCCCCATAATTCACGATTAAACACACAGAAACTACAGTCGGCGTTCGGCCTGCACCTGCCTGCCTGGGAACTGGGCGTGGCCCGCATGCTGGATGAAATCTTGGAAGGACAAGCATGAAACAACGTAAAGGCATCATTCTGGCGGGCGGTTCGGGTACCCGCCTGCATCCGGCCACCCTGGCCGTCAGCAAACAATTGCTGCCCGTGTACGACAAACCCATGGTGTACTACCCGCTGTCCACCCTGATGCTGGCGGGCATACGCGACATTCTGATCATCAGCACCCCGCAAGACACCCCGCGCTTCCAGCAGTTGCTGGGCGACGGCAGCCAGTGGGGCCTGAATCTGCAGTACGCCGTTCAGCCCAGCCCCGACGGGCTGGCCCAGGCCTTTATTATCGGGGCCGATTTCATCGGCAACGATTTATCGGCGCTGGTGCTGGGCGACAATATTTTCTACGGGCACGACTTCCATAAGCTGCTGGACAGCGCCATGGAGCGCGACGCCGGAGCCAGCGTGTTCGCCTACCACGTACACGACCCCGAGCGTTACGGCGTGGCCGAATTCGATGCCTCGGGCAAAGTGCTGTCGCTGGAAGAAAAGCCGGCCAAACCCAAGTCCAGCTACGCGGTAACCGGTTTGTATTTTTACGACCAGCACGTGGTGGATCTGGCCAAAGGCTTGCAGCCGTCGGCCCGTGGCGAGCTGGAAATTACCGATCTGAACCGCCTGTATCTGGAACAGGGCAACCTGAACGTGGAAATCATGGGTCGCGGCTACGCCTGGCTGGACACCGGAACACACGAATCGCTGCTTGAGGCCGGACAATTCATCGCCACCCTGGAAAACCGCCAGGGCCTGAAAGTAGCCTGTCCGGAAGAAATTGCCTTCCGGCAAGGCTGGATCACCGGCCAGGCGCTGGAAGCCCTGGCCCAGCCCTTGAAAAAGAACGGTTACGGGCAATACCTGTTGCGGGTTCTTACCGAAAAGCTGCGCTAACCGGCCGCCGGCGCCGCGCCGGGCCAACCGAAGGGTGAATTCCCATGAAAGCCACACCACTTGCCATTCCCGACGTATTTTTAATCGAGCCGCGCGTATTCGGCGACGACCGCGGCTTCTTTTTTGAAAGCTTCAATCAGGGCCAGTTCGAAGCCGCTATCGGCCGGTCGGTAACCTTTGTGCAAGACAACCACTCGCGCTCGGCCCAGGGCGTGCTGCGCGGCCTGCACTATCAAATACAGCAGCCGCAGGGCAAACTGGTGCGCGTCGTATCCGGCGAAGTGCTCGACGTGGCCGTCGACATGCGGCGCGCCTCGCCCACCTTCGGTCACTGGGTCAGCGCCCGGCTCAGCGCCGAAAACAAACACCAGCTGTGGGTTCCCGAAGGCTTCGCCCACGGCTTCGTCGTTCTTAGCGAATCAGCCGACTTCCTGTACAAAACCACCGACTACTACGCCCCCCAGCACGAACGCTGCGTACTGTGGAACGACGTCGACCTGGGCATCAACTGGCAATACACCGGCTCACCCATCCTGTCCGCCAAAGACAACGCCGGCATCCCCTTCGCCGCCGCCGACACATTCTGAGCATTGGGGTCAGAGTAAATTTGGGGTCAGAGTAAAAATATGCTCTGACCCCAAATTCTTTCACTGTCATATAACGTCATATATCGAAAACTACGTATCTTTACGCAATTAATCGTCTCATAATGTAATAAGTGTCACAAAAGTGACGCTTTTTATCCCCTCCGAGAGGTATGCGTATGACACGGCATGACAGAAGCATCGCGGGTTTGGCGGTAATAGGTTGCACGGTGGCATGGAGCAGTTGGGCAAATGACAACGTGCTCCTTATACAGAACGAGGCGCAATTGGGATCCCCCGATGCGCCTTTTGTTTTTCAGGGGGAAACGCTGCAGGTTGCTGACTCGCTGGTGACGAGCCGGCACTTTGTCATTAATCATCCGGCGCGTTTTCACATTCCCGACAACGCAACGCTAACGCTGAACGGGCCGATCACCCCGCAGCCAGGCTCGGAGTGGGGGCTGGAGAAAGACGGCCCCGGAACGCTTGCCCTGGCGTCGGCCGCCACTTACCTGGGCAGTACCCACATAAGGGCGGGCACGCTGCATATTCAACACAACGACGCGCTGGGCGATGGCAATGCGGCATTGAATCTGTACAGCGGCAGCACCCTGGCATACGCACCCGGAACCACGGTACGCAAGCTGATACAACTGCACCCGGCCGATCCCGCCCGGCCCGAAGCGGTGCCCGACGAAATTCGTTTGCACGTTGACAGCGGCGCCGCGACTCAGGCCGGCACCTTGATCGGCAATACAACACTGGCAAAAACCGGGGCGGGGCAGCTAACCCTGGAAGGATTCGCGCCGTCGCTCGCCCCAATACAGGTACGCGCCGGTACGCTGGCGGTCAACGGGTTTTCCGGCGGGCCCATGCAAGTACACAGCGGCGCCACGCTGGCCGGCATTGGCGCCGCGGGGCCCACCCACTTTCAGAGCGGATCGTGGCTTTCCCCCGGCCCCACCGTGGGCACCCTATCGTTCACCGGCGACATTACCTTCGAGCCGTCATCCACCCTGACCGTCGACGTACTGCCCGATGGCCAAAGCGACCGGGTCAACGTGACCGGTGCGGCCTATCTGGCCGGCCATGTTGTCGCCCACGCGCATGACGGCGACTGGGCCCCCGAAACACGCTACACCATCGTTCACACCCAGGGCGGCTTGCAGGGCACAGCGTTCGACTCGGTAAGTACCAACTTCGCCTACCTGCAGCCGGAATTGACCTACGACACTCACACGGTCAACCTGACATTGCGGCGCAATACCGTACCCCTGGACGACGTGATCGACGACCCCGACGACGACACCAGCGATGATCCGGCCCAGGATCCGGGCGACAGCACCGTGGGCGACGTGCTGGACGATATCGGTGACAACGACACCCGCGTACCGCCCGACCCACCCCCGTTGGTCGACGATGTAACCCAGACACCCAAGGCGCCCGACCCGGTTACCCCACCCGATCCGGTGACCGAAGTACACGACACCGTGGTCGTCATGACAGCCCCGCAGGCCCGCGAAGCCTTGCGGCAACTGGATGGCAGCTGGCCGGCCTCGTTGCAGGCGCAAATAACCAGCGACAGCCGGTTCTTGCGTACCTTTGCCCTGGCCGGCAGCGGAATAAAGCCGGCCGTTCCAATGGCGGAAGGGGCCCCAACCCCCGGGCCGGCCACCGATTCTGCATCCGTGTGGGCGCAAACGTACGCCTCGAATGCCACGCGACAGCCCGACGGCCTGGTGCATGCCGACCAGCGCCAGATGGCCGGCATGATCATCGGAAAAAATTTTACTCTGACCCCAAATTTTGCTCTGACCCCAATCGTGGCTGTAGAGCAAAGCCGCATGCGACGCGAGACGGCGGCGGCCAGCGCGCTGTTGCGCAGTTTCAGTGCCGGGCTGGTGGCGGGGGCGCAGTTGCCCTGGCTGGGCTGGGCCGTGGGTGCGGCCCATACATGGCACTGGCTGACCAGCCGTCGCGCCTTCGATCTGGGCGATTTGCGCCAGTGGCTGAACGAAAAAAGGCAGGCACAAACACAGCAGCTGTTCGGTGAAGTCGAGCTTCCCGTATTCTGGCGTTCCGGCACCCAGGCATCGGTCTTTGCCGGTGCCGCCTGGGTGCGCACCCGGTTCGATGCCGGCACCGAAAACGGAGGCAGTGCCGCATTGGGGTTCGATGCCAGTGGCCAGAGCACCGTATTTTCCACATTGGGTTTGCGCGTTGGACACCAGCAGCCAGGCGCCTATGGCCCCGTGCAACTGCACGCACAGGCCGCCTGGCACCATGCCGGCGGGCAGCGACGTGGACAAAGCGTTGCGTACTTCGCCGACAGCCCGGCTACCCGGCGTTTTCGCAGCACCGGCCAAACCATACCGGAACAAACGTGGGAAATTGCGTTCGGTTTGAACGGTTTTGTGGGAAAACGCAGCACGGCGAGCCTGCAGTACCGCGGACAATGGAGCAGCCGCAGCCGCGACCATGCGGTGGCGGTTCAGGCCGCCTGGGTGTTCTGAGCAGCCCGCGTACTTTTCACGGTGGCTGTTTACGTTCCCGGCCGGTGTTGCTCACACCCCGCTTCCCGTAAGGTACAAGGATGGTCGCGCTATGGTGGCGCGGCCCCAACTTTGCGGGGCTATGCGATGGGACAAATAGATGCAAGTTACCGGCTGTTGTTCAGTTTCCCGGCCATGGTGCAAGACTTGCTTGTTTCGCCCTGGCTGGCGTCTCTGACGGGAGCGTTTGATCTGTCGTCGTTGCAGCCGGTCAATGGCGATTTGCTCAGTCCCCAGTTGCGTCAGCGGCGGGCCGACCTGGTGTGGCGGGTGAAACGCGTCGACGGTCGGGCGGCGGACCCTTGCCCGCGCTGTTTCCGATGGTGTTGTACAGCGGGGTGCGCCGCTGGTCCGCGCCCCTGCAGCTGCGCGCCTTGATCGACACGGTGCCCAAGCGGCTGGAGCGCTTTCAGCCAAAAATGGAATACGTGCTGGTGGACGAAGGGGCTTTGGTGGGTCGGCAGGGCGGTAGCGTCGTGATCGAACCGTTGCCGCGCAATTTGGCCCACATTTTGTTCCGGTTGGAGCACAATAAGGGGGTAGACGATGCGGCGGCGTTGCTGAACTGGCTGGCCCGCCTTACGGCCGGCCCCGAGCACCAGGAGCTGCAGCGGGCGTTTGGTGCGTGGGTGCGGTATGTATTGTGGCCCCGTGCGGTACCGGAAGGGCGTAAAGTAATAAACTTGCCGGAAACGACTTTAGTGGAGATCGCAGCGATGATGAAAGAGCAATCCAGATCGTGGGAGCACCAGTGGCTGCAGCAAGGGGTGCAACAAGGCATGCAACAGG